>NZ_CP043808.1:932802-1243736 GCF_008386315.1 Serinicoccus marinus DSM 15273
CCGGGCCTACACGCTCTCCGACACCGTCGGCTTCGTGAAGCGGCTGCCGCACCAGCTGGTCGAGGCCTTCCGCTCCACGCTGGAGGAGGCGGCCGACGCCGACGTGCTCCTGCACGTCGTCGACGGCGCGCACCCGGACCCGGAGGGCCAGGTCGACGCGGTGCACGCCGTGCTCGCCGAGATCGACGAGGGTGCCGCCCTGAAGATCCCCGAGGTCGTGGCGGTCAACAAGGCCGACCTCGCGGACCCGGAGGTGCTCGACCGGCTGCGGCGGGCCTACCCGCGGTGGTCGTCGTCTCGGCGAAGACCGGTGACGGGGTGCAGGAGCTGCTGGAGGCGGTCGAGGCGGCGCTGCCGCGCCCGGAGATCCTCGTCGACGTCCTGCTGCCCTACGACCGAGGCGACCTCGTCGCCCGGCTCTACGACGAGGGCGAGATCCTGCGCGAGGAGCACACGGCCGAGGGCACCCGGGTCGAGGCCAAGGTCGACGCCGACCTGCACGGGCAGCTCGGCGCCTACGCCGTCTGAGCCTCCCCGCCCTCTCGGGAGTGACCACGGCAGAGCACAAGCCTCATCGGGATGTTCGCCGATCGAGGTCGTGCTACCCCGACGTCGGTCCGGGGTCCGCCGGGGGTTCGGGCACCCTCTGCCGGGGCTTACACGGTCCGGGTATGCCGCCAACCGTCCGGTTGCTCATCCGGCGAGCTCCACGACTTCGGCGGCACAGCCCCAGCTGAGGGTCACGCCGGCGCCGCCGTGGCCGTAGCAGTGGATGACGTCACCCACCCGCTCGACCCGCACCTGCGGGCGCACCGGTCGCAGGCCGACGGCGTGCCGCAGCACCCGCGCCCCGGCGAGGGCGGGCACCAGCGCGGCGGCGCGCGCGAGGATGTTCTCGGCGGTGGCGGGATCGGGCTCGCGGTCCCGCTCGCCGGGCTGGTCGGTGCCGCCCAGCACGATGTCGTCGCGGGGGGGACGACGTAGGTCGGGCCGCCGGGCGCACCCGGGTCGAGCCACCACTGCTCCAGCCCCACCTGCTCGACGACCACCACCTGGCCACGGACCGGTGACAGGGTCGGGTCGGCGACGAGCCGCTCGGCGCCGAGCCCGGAGGCGTTGACGACCACGTCGACGCCCTCGTCCTCGCTCT
Source organism: Serinicoccus marinus DSM 15273 (assembly GCF_008386315.1). NCBI lineage: Bacteria > Bacillati > Actinomycetota > Actinomycetes > Micrococcales > Ornithinimicrobiaceae > Serinicoccus > Serinicoccus marinus. Next base: position 933,953 of record NZ_CP043808.1, read on the forward strand.
CGGGCAGCCGGTCCAGGTAGGCCCGGGTCAGGGTGCCGCCGAGCTGCTCCAGACGCGCCGCCAGCCATCTCAGGTGCGTCCCCATCTCCGCCACGGGCGCCGTGAACCGCCAGCCACCGGCATACCCGGGCACGTCGGTGACGTGGGTGAGGTCGGGGACCGCGTCGGCCCACCACGGGTCGGGCTGTCGCGTGCGAAGCAGCTCGGTGCCGGAGCGCATCGCGACGCCGGTCGCCGGGTCCTGCGCCAGGTCGGCGAGGACGCCGTAGGTCGTGGCGGACCAGGCGGTGACCCGGTCCTGCGGGAGCGCGCGGTAGGGGTACCACAGAGCGGCGGCCACCGCGGAGGTCGTGGCCGGCGGCGGGTCGGCGGCCACGACGTCGACCCGGTGACCGGCCTCCAGCAGCCGGATGGCGCAGGTCAGCCCGACCACCCCGGCCCCGACCACCAGCACCGCTCGCATCGGCGCAGTGTGGCACAGCCCGACCGGTCCGGGCGGGGGAGCGGGAGGACCTGGGCTGGTCAGCCGCCGAAGTCGTCCGAGGCGACCTCGGAGTCGTCCTCGGCGATCGCGCGCACCACCCGCCGGGCGACCTCGTCCGGCTCGAGCCCGTCGGGAAGCTTCGGTGCCTCGCCGTGGATGGCGCGGTCGACCAGCCCGGTCTCGGTGTGCGGCGGCCGCACGTCGATGACCCGCACCTTCGCGCGCCGCAGCTCGGTCGCCAGCGCTCGGTCGAGGGCGGTGAGCGCGCCCTTGCTCGCGGAGTAGGCGCCCATGCCGGCCATCGGCCGCTCGGCGAGGATGGCGCTGAGGTTGACGACGAAGCCCTGCGACTCCTGGACCAGCGGCAGCAGTCGGCGCAGCAGGAAGGCGGGGCCGATGACGTTGGTGGCGAAGACCTCCTCGATCACCTCGTCGGGGGTGTCGACGAGCGCGCCGAAGGCGGCCACGCCGGCGGCGTTGACGACGCCGTCGAGCCCACCGAGGTGCTCCCGGGCGGCCTCGGCGACCAGGTCGCCCGCGCCCGCGTCCACCAGGTCGGCCACCACCACGGGGGCGTCCAGGCCGGTGTCGCGGAGCCGTTGCTCGTCGCGGCCCACGAGCAGCAGGCTGGCACCGTGGTCGGCGAGGTGCTGGGCGATGCGTGAGCCGAGGGCGCCGCTGGCACCCACGACGGCGACGCGCTGGCCGGAGAGGTCACGTGCAGGCATACCTCCACGCTAGACGCGCGGGCGTGGGCCGTCCTGCCGGGGCCTCACCGTGTGGGCTGACGACGGCGCGCGTGTGGCACGCTGGCGGCCGTGAGCACCGCTGAGCACGACCGCCTCGCCGACTCCGACGACTCGCGCGCCGCCTGGCGGCACTGGGGGCCCTACGTCTCGGCCCGGCAGTGGGGGACGGTCCGGGAGGACTACTCCGCCGACGGCAACGCCTGGGAGCACCTTCCCTTCGACCACGCCCACCTGCGCGCCTACCGCTGGGGCGAGGACGGCCTGGCCGGGCTGTGCGACGTCGACGGCTTCCTCAACCTGGGGCTCGCGCTGTGGAACGGCCGGGACGACCGGCTCAAGGAGCGGCTCTTCGGCCTGACCAACCCGCAGGGCAACCACGGCGAGGACGTCAAGGAGTACTGGTGGGCGCTGGAGGGGACGCCGACCCACAGCTACGCGTCGTGGCTCTACCGCTACCCGCAGGCGGCCTTCCCCTACGAGGAGCTGGTCCGCGTCAACGGCGAGCGAGCGCGGCGTGGCCGACGAGGAGTACGAGCTCGCCGACACCCAGGTGCTCGACGAGGACCGCTTCTTCGACGTCCAGGTCACGCACGCCAAGGCCAGCCCGAGCGACATCTGCGTCGAGATCACCGCCACCAACCACGGGCCGGATCCCGCTGCGCTGCACCTGGTCCCGCAGCTGTGGTTCCGCAACACGTGGAGCTGGGGGCTCGACGAACGTCGTCCGCGGCTGTGGGCGGGCGACCCGCGCGAGGGGTATGACGTCGCGATCGTCGGCGAGCACCACGAGCTGGGTCGGGTGCGGCTCTCGGGGTCGGCGGGCCCGGGCGCCGAGGGTGCGCAAGCCCGACTTCTCTTCTGCGACAACGAGACCAACGTCGCCGCGCTCTACGGCGAGGGCGCCGTCCGGGAGGGGACGACGGCCTACCCCAAGGACGCGATCAACAGGGCCGTCGTCCACGGGCACGCCGACGCCACCAACCCGGACCAGGAGGGCACCAAGGCGGCCCTGTGGTGGGCCTTTGAACAGGTCGCGCCGGGTGCGAGCGTGACGGTCCGGCTACGGCTGACCGATCTGGACGGGGAGCCTTCTCCCGCAGCGGGATTCGAGGACGTCCTCGCCGCTCGCCGCCGGGAGTGCGACGCGTTCTACGCCGCGGTGATCCCCGCCGGCACCAGCGAGGAAGACACCCTGATCGCGCGCCGCGCCTTCGCGGGGTTGCAGTGGGGCAAGCAGCTCTACCTCTACGACCTGCGTCGCTGGATCGAGGGAGACCCGGCGCAGCCGCCGCCCCCACCGCAGCGGCATACCCGACAGTCCGGCCGCAACACCCGCTGGCGGCACGTCAACCTCGCCGAGGTCATCTCGATGCCCGACGAGTGGGAGTACCCCTGGTTCGCCACCTGGGACCTCGCCTTCCACTGCGTCGCCCTCGCCCACGTCGACCCGTTCTTCGCCAAGTGGCAGCTGCTGCTCATGTGCCGCGAGTGGGTCATGCACCCCAACGGTCAGCTGGCGGCCTACGAGTGGAACTTCTCCGACGTGAACCCGCCCGTGCACCCCTGGGCCGCGTGGCAGGTCTACAGCATCGACGGCGGGCGGGACCGCGACTTCCTGCAGCGGATCGTGCTCAAGATGCTGCTCAACTTCCCGTGGTGGGTGAACCGCAAGGACTCCGAGGGCTCCAACGTCTTCGAGGGCGGCTTCCTCGGCATGGACAACGTCGGGCTCTTCGACCGCAGCGAGGCGCTGCCGGGCGGGCAGCGGCTGGAGCAGGCCGACGCCACGGCCTGGATGGGGATGTTCTGCCTCAAGATGCTGCGGATGTCGGCCGAGTTGGCGCGCGAGGACGACGCGTGGGACGAGGTGTCCACCAAGTTCCTCGTGCACTTCCTTGCGATCGCCGAGGCGCTGGACGACTTCGGCACGCACCACACCTCGCTGTGGGACGCCGAGGACGAGTTCTTCCACGACGTGCTCGTCGCTGACGACGGCACCGCGCACCGGATGCCGGTGCGCTCGATGGTCGGGCTGCTGCCGCTCACCGGCATCTCGATCGTCCCGAACTGGGTGGCGACCGAGCTGCCGGACCTCACCGACTTCTTCCAGGGATGGACCGAACGGCGCCCCGAGCTCGCCGACGCGCTCATCCACACCAACCACCGCGGGTATGCGCTGCGCACCCTGTCGCTCATCTCCCGGGACCAGTGGCAGGCGCTGCTGGCGCCGCTGCTCGACGAGGGCGAGTTCCTCGGGCCGCACGGGATCCGCTCGCTGTCCGCGGCGCACCGCGACGGGGTCGAGGTCGCCATCGCGGGGCACCACCTGTCGCTGCGCTACGTGCCCGGCGAGTCCGACTCGGGGATGTTCGGCGGCAACTCCAACTGGCGCGGACCGGTCTGGCTGCCGGTCAACGCGCTGCTGCTGGACGCCCTGCGGATCTACGGCCGCGGTGCCGGGGCCGGGGTCGAGGTGGAGTACCCCACCGGGTCAGGGCGCCGGATGGGGATGGAGCAGGTCGCGCACCAGGTCGAGGAGCGGCTGGTCTCGCTCTTCCGCCCCGGGCCGGACGGGCGGCGGCCCAGTACGCCGCGGCACCACCCGACCGGGCCGTTGTGGGACGCCCACCCGACCTTCAGCGAGTACTTCCACGGCGACGACGGTCGCGGCCTCGGTGCCTCGCACCAGACCGGCTGGACCGCGCTCGTGGCGCACTTCATCTGCGCGCCGGACGGCATACCGAACCGCTGACGCGTGGCGCTCAGGGTGAGCGGTAGGCGGTGACCGAGTGGTCCTGGGAGACGACCCGCAGCTCGGTGCCGTCCACCTCCACCTCGGCGCCGACGTGCATGGCCAGCGGCCAGGTGACGGTGTCCGAGCCGTCGGGCGTGCTGGGGTCGACGACGCCCACTCGGCTGACGCTGCGGCGCTCGCCGAGGGTCAGCACGTCGACCGAACCGGCGCCGTCGTCCCAGGTGACCAGGTCCTCCGGCGCCGGGCTCGCCTCGCCGGTCTCCAGGTCCACGACGAGCGCGTCCTCGCCGGTGCCGACCACGGCGGTGCCCTCGGTCCCGGGGAGCACGACGGGGCGCCAGCCGTCGAGCTGTCCCTCCGCGTCACCCAGCGGGAGCTGCCAGAGCGTCTCGCCCGAGCGCGGGTCCAGGCGGACGAGCTCCACGTCGAGGTCCTCCGCCTCCACGTCGCCGTCCCCGGCCACCACGGTGCCGGAGTTCCACCGGCACGCGAGCAGCGGCTCGTCCGCCGGCTCGCGGTCCGGCACGGCGATGTCGCAGAAGGCGTCCGTGCTCTCCTCCTTCCAGACGAGGGTCCCGTCGGCGGGATCGAGGGCGAAGGCGGCGTAGTCGGTCACGTCGATGGTCACGGTGTCGCCGGACCACGCGTCGCGGGTGCCCACCGAGGCCACGATCACTTCCTCGTCGAGGACGTCCTGGAAGGTCCATCCCGTGTTGGTCGAGGCCCCTTGGGCGATCACCTCGCCCAGGTCGAGGTCCCACAGCAGCTCACCGTCCACCACCCGGCCGATGTGCTGCCCGGTCTCGCGGGCCATCCCGAGCGAGCCGATGTCCTGCCAGCCGGGGAGGCCCTCGGCGGGGGCGTCCTGGAGCGTGCCGTCGTCGGTCAGCCGGACGTCCACGGACGGGCCGCCGCGGTAGACCTGGGCACACACGCGGTCCTCGTCCGCGGCGCACCGCTCCGGCAGGTCGGCGAACTCCTGCGGGTCGGTCCGCACGAGCACGTCACCGGACTCTGGGTCACGGACCTCGAGTCGTGCGAGGCGTGACGAGCCACCCTCGGCCGGGCTGAGCAGGACCACCTGCCCGTCGACGACCCGCACGCGCGCCCCGACTCCGGTGACGGCCGAGGACATCGTCGCCGGGGCCCGCCAGCGGACCTCCCCGTCGGCCGCGCCGACCGCGACGAGCTGCATCGCCTCGGCGACGAAGGCGTAGTAGAGCACCGTCGAGCCCTCCACCACCGGTGCGGACATCGGCTGCGTGACGATCTGCCACTGCTGCTCGGCGGGCTCGGCCACGGGTGGGCCGGAGGTGGTCGTGGCGGCGGGGTCGTCGGGGGCGCGCGAGGTCGACGCCGCGTCGTCGCGGGTCGGCTCGGTGGAGGTGGTGGCGTCGGTCTCGCCGGGGCTGCCGGTGCAGGCGGCGAGCACGACGGCGAGCAGGGCTGCTGCGGTCAGTGGCGTGCGGTTCCCCATGGCGACAGCCCAGCACAGGTCGGGCGCCGGTCGCAGAAGTTGTCCACAGTGATGCTGTTGGTGCCGTCGTTACGCTCGATGGAAGTCCCGCCCGGCTGACCCTGTTGTCCACCGGCTTGGTGCCTTTGGCCTGATCTGTCGCCGGACGGGGCGCACGCACCAGCCAGACGGATCGTGACCTGATAGGAGCCTGGCGTAGGCCTCGTCACTGTGCTGTCCGCCCGACCGGTGGTGCGTGTCCAACCAACTGGATCAGAGTCGGAAGGACGCCAATCATGGTGACATCTACCGTCATCGGCGGGGTCGACACCCACGCCGACACGCACACCCTGGCCGCGCTCGACGCCCAGGGCCGGCTGCTGGGCACCAGGAGTGTCCCGGCGACCGCGGCGGGTAACAGGCGAGCCCTGGGATGGCTGAGCTCGCACGGGCAGGTCGACCGCGTCGGGGTCGAGGGCACCGGGTCCTACGGTGCCCAGCTCGCCCGCTACCTCACAGCCCAGGACGTGGACGTGGTCGAGGTCGACCGCGCGGATCGCAAGCAGCGTCGTCAGCGGGGCAAGAGCGACCCGCTGGACGCCGAGGCCGCAGCCCGGGCCGTGCTGGCCAGGACGGCCACGACGACACCCAAGACGCGCACCGGGCCGGTGGAGTCGCTGCGCGCGCTGAAGGCGACCAAGAGGGCCGCGATGAAGGCGATGGTCGCTGCCCGCTCCGCCCTGGTGCAGCTGGTCATCACCGCGCCGCACTCGGTCCGCGAGCAGCTGCACGGACTCAGCGGCACCACCCGCGTCGAGGCGTGTGCGCGGCTGCGCCCGGACCGCGACCGCCTGCATGAGCCTGAGCAGGCGGTCAAGCTCGCGCTGCGCCGGACCGCTCGCCGCTGCCTGGTCCTGGCCGAGGAGATCGCCGAGGCCGACGCCGACCTCGACGCCCTGGTCAAGCACACCGCCCCCGGACTGCTGGACCACTTCGGTGTCGGCCCCGATACCGCCTCTCAGCTGCTCATCACCGCTGGTGACAACCCCGACCGCATCCGGTCCGAGGCCTCCTTCGCCGCACTGTGCGGGGTCAGCCCACTGCCCGCATCCTCCGGACGCACCGACCGCCACAGGCTCAACCGCGGCGGTGACAGGCACGCCAACGAAGCCCTCTGGCGGATCATCATGGTCCGTCTCGGCCACGACGACAGGACCAAGGCCTACCGGGCCCGACGCAGCGAGCAGAACCTGAGCAAACCCGAGATCATCCGCTGCCTCAAGCGCTACCTCGTCCGCGAGCTCCTGCCCACCATCCGCGCCGAACTCGCCCACGACACAGCCCCACCGCAAGCACCATCAACCCTCGATCCAGCCGCTTGACAGGTCATAGGAGCATCAGGGTCGGCATACCTGCGGGCGAGGAGGTGGCTCAGGCGTCCGGGGTCTGTGCGGTGGGCGGCGGCGCGGACCGTTAGCGTGGAGCCATGGCGAGGGTCACCCAGCGCAGGCGGGTGCGGCGGCTGCTCGCGGACGGGACGCAGCGCGACCGGGCCGACGTCGTGGCGGGGGAGGAGCCGCTGGAGATCCGGGTCGGCGGCCGGTCGTTCTCGGTGACGATGCGCACCCCCGGTGACGACTTCGACCTCGCCGTGGGCTTCCTGCACGGCGAGGGGGTCGTGGGGTCCTGGGCGGACGTCGCCCAGATCGACTACCGCTCGGGCATCGGCGCCGACGGGCTGCGGGACTACAACGTCGTCGACGTGCAGCTCGCCGAGGGCGTCGCGCCACCGGACCCGTCCCTGGAGCGGCACGTCTACACCTCCTCCTCGTGCGGCGTGTGCGGCACCGCCTCGATCGAGGCGGTGCGCCGCACCGGGACGCACGACCTCCGGGCCGACACGACGGCATACCCGCTGGCGGAGCTGTTGGCCCTGCCGGAGCGGTTGCGGGAGGCGCAGACCGTCTTCGACCGGACCGGTGGGGTGCACGCCGCGGGGTTGTTCCTACCCGGCGACGACGGCGAGCTGGGCCTGGCCTGCCTGCGCGAGGACGTCGGGCGGCACAACGCCGTCGACAAGGTCGTGGGGTGGGCCCTGCGCGACCGGGGTATGCCGCTGCGCGGCGCGGTCCTGCAGGTGTCCGGACGGGCGTCCTTCGAGCTGGTGCAGAAGGCGGCGCTGGCCGGCATACCGATGCTGTCGGCGGTCTCCGCCCCCTCCTCGCTCGCCGTCGAGCTCGCCGAGGAGACCGGGATGACGCTCGTCGGCTTCAACCGCGGCGAGAGCCTCAACGTCTACACCGGCGCCGGGCGCGTCCTGGCCGTCGGGGCCTGAGCAGGGCGGGGGCAGGCGAGGGCAGCTCCGTGGCCCCCGCACCCCAGCTGAGCAGAGAAGGGTGCCCGAGACAGGTGCAGCAACCCCTGCGCCGAGCGTGCTTCTCTGCTCAGGCGCCGTGGGCAGGGGCACCGACCGGGGCGCTCGGCCCGGCCTGTGGACGGTGGCGCCGGGCGTGGGCGCCACGGCATACCCTGGCTCCATGCCCGCGACCGACGACCTCGACGCCCTGATCCGGGCGGCCGTCGGGGGCGTCGGCGGCAGCGACCGACCGGGACAGCTGCAGATGGCGAGGGCGGTCGAGCGCGCGGTCGAGCGGGAGGAGCACCTGCTCGTCCAGGCCGGTACCGGCACCGGCAAGTCGCTGGCCTACCTCGTGCCCGCCATCGCGCACGCCGTCCGCACCGGCAAGCCCGCCGTGATCGCCACTGCCACGCTCGCGCTGCAGGCGCAGATCGTCGACCGGGACCTGCCCCGGATCGCGGAGGCCCTCGAGCCGCTGCTCGGGCGACGGCCGACGTTCGGGCTGGTCAAGGGCCGCTCCAACTACCTGTGCCAGCACAAGCTCGTCGGCGGCTTCCCGGACGACGACGAGGACGCGCTGCTCGCGATGGGCCAGGTGGACCGGGAGCGGTCCCGGCTCGGCGACGAGGTGACCCGGCTGCGTGAGTGGTCGGAGGTCACCGAGTCCGGAGACCGGGACGAGCTGGTGCCGGGCGTGACCAACCGGGCGTGGCGGCAGGTGTCGGTGACCGCGCACGAGTGCCTCGGCAGCCGCTGCCCCGTGGTCGCCGAGTGCTTCGTCGAGCGCTCCCGGGCGGCTGCCGCCGAGGTGGACGTCATCGTCACCAACCACAGCTTCATGGCGATCGACGCCTTCGAGGGGCGGTTCATGCTGCCCGAGCACGACCTGCTCGTCATCGACGAGGCGCACGAGCTGACCGACCGGGTCACCTCGACGATCACCGACGAGCTCGCCTCCTCCACCGTGTCGGCGGCGGCCAGACGGGCCGGCAAGAACGACGCCGCCGAGCGGCTGGCCGAGACCGCCGAGCTGCTCGAGGCCGCCCTCGCCGACACGCCCGAGGGCACGCTGGGCCAGCTGCCCGAGCGGCTGGTCACCGCGCTGCAGCTCGTCCGCGACGCCGCCCGCGCGACCCTGACCGAGCTGAAGCCGGAGAAGGGTGCCGAGCCGGACGGCGGCACCCAGGTCGCGCTCGCGGCGGTGCAGGACGTCTTCGACACCAGCGAGCGGGTGCTCGGCGAGGCCGAGCTCGACGTCGTGTGGATCAGCCACGACCAGCGGCGGGGAAGCGTGCTGCGGGTCGCACCGATGAGCGTGGCGATGATGGTGCGCGACAAGATCTTCGACGAGCGCACCGTGGTCCTCACCTCGGCCACCCTGGAGCTCGGGGGCACCTTCGACGCCGTCGCCGGGACCATCGGGCTGCGGGGAGTGGGCGCGCCGGCGTGGGAGGGGCTCGACGTCGGCTCCCCGTTCGACTACCCCCAGCAGGCGATCGCGTACGTCGCCCAGCACCTCCCGCCGCCAGGCCGGGACGGCGCGGGCACCGTCGTCTTCGACGAGATCGAGGCGCTCGTGCGCGCGGCCGGCGGGCGCACGCTGGGGCTCTTCAGCTCCCGGCGCGCGGCCGAGGCCGCGGCTGAGGAGATGCGGGGCCGGCTCGCGGACACCGACATCACGGTGCGCTGCCAGGGCGAGGACCAGCTGCCGACGCTGGTGCGCGAGTTCGCCGGTGAGGCGAGCACCTGCCTGTTCGGGACGCTCTCGCTGTGGCAGGGGGTCGACGTGCCCGGGTCGGCCTGCCAGCTCGTCCTCGTCGACCGCATCCCGTTCCCCCGCCCCGACGACCCGCTGACCTCGGCGCGCACCGAGGCCATCGGTCGGATGGGCGGCAACGGCTTCATGGCGGTCTCCGCCACGCACGCGGCGCTGCGCCTGGCCCAGGGGGCCGGCCGGCTCATCCGACGGGGCGACGACCGGGGGGTCGTCGCCTTCCTCGACTCACGGATGATGACCGCGCGGTATGCCGGCTTCCTGCAGCGCTCGCTGCCGCCGTTCTGGCCCACCACCGACACCAAGCTGGTCCTGGGTGCGCTGCGGCGGCTCGACGAGACGGCGCCCGAGCCGGTCCCCGTGGCCGAGCCCGGCGCACGGGGCCTCGGTGGGGCGCCGCTGGTGGGGAGCGGCACTGCGGTGCCGGTCGCACGCTCCCCGAGGACGGCCGTGACCGGTGGGCATGCGTGGAGCACCGAGCAGGACGAGGAGCTGCGCGACGGCGTGGACTCGGGCGTCGAGCTGGTCGAGCTCGCCGAGCACCTCGGGCTGGCCCCGGACCAGGTGGCCGCGCGCCTCAACCAGCTCGGGCTGGAGCTGGAGGGTGCGGACGCCGGCGGCCGCTGATCGGTCCTCCCGCCGGAGGATCGGAAGGACCCCCGTCACTGGTGGGCCTCCGGCGGGAAGACCGGGTCTGATGGGCGACGCGCCAGGACATACGACGGGCGACTCGGTCGCGTTCACGGCGACTTCTGTGCCGGCCTCTGCCACGGTGAGGAGACGCAGGGCGCACCGGCGTGGCGCTCGAGGCGGAGGGTGCGCCGCCCGGGTCCGAGGTCAAGCCTGAGCGTGATCGCCCACCCGTGGGGCACCGAGACCGTCCTCGTCATCGCCGGCGCCGAGCCCGGTGCGGCGTACGACGGCGTGCTCGTCACGGCCGCGGGAGATCAGGTCGTCTCGGGCAGCTTCCTCGGCACCGAGGAGCCGCTGGACTGCGAGATGAACGCCGCGGTCCGGCGCGCGGACGTCGCCGAGATCCTGCTGGTCGAGACGCGTGGGTCGACGTGGGCACGGGCCACGCTCCCGCCCGTGGACTGAGGTGTCGGTGGGCCGTGCCAGGCTGTGACCCATGACGGCAGACGCCCACGTCCCCGCCCTCGTGCTCGTGACGGGCCCCGAGGAGCTGCGGGCCGAGCGCGCGGTCGACTCGGTGCTCGTGACGGTCCGCGCGCAGGAGGCGGACGCGGAGGTGGTCCGGATCCACCCGGGGAGCTACCAGCCCGGCGAGCTCATGGTGCAGGCGAGCCCCAGCCTGTTCGGCGGCTGGAGCGTCATCGTGGTGCACGACCTGGACGAGGCCGACGACGCCCTGGTGCTGGACCTCGCGGGCTATCTGGACCAGCCCGCCGACGGCGTGACGCTCGTGGTGCTGCACAAGTCCGGCAACCGGGGCAAGCGGGTCCTCGACGCGCTCAAGAAGGGTGGCGCGCGGGTCATCGAGGCCCGGGCGGTCAAGACCGAGCGCGACAAGCACGACTTCGTCACCGAGGAGTTCCGGACGGCCCGGCGCAAGATCGCCCCCGACGCGGTGGGCGCGCTCGTGCTGGCCGTGGGCAAGGACCTGCGCGAGCTGGCCTCGGCCTGCGAGCAGCTCATCCGGGACGTGGACGGGCTCGTCGAGACCGAGGACGTCACCACCTACTACGGGGAGAAGGTCGAGACGACCGGCTTCCGAGTGGCCGAGGCAGCCCTGACCGGCGACGAGGCCGCCGCCATGGCGCTGCTCCGGCACGCGATGCTCGGAGGGCTCGACCCGGTGCCGATCGTGGCCGTGCTGGCCCTGCAGCTGCGCCAGGTGGGCAAGGTCGCGACCGCCGGCCGCGGCTCCTCGGCACAGCTGGCCCGCGACCTCGGGATGGCGCCCTGGCAGGTGGACGCTGCTCGGCGCACCAGCCAGGGCTGGGACGGCGAGCGGCTGGGCGCGGCGATCCAGGCGGTCGCGCGGGCCGATGTCGACGTCAAGGGAGGGTTGCGGACCGAGGCCGCCGTGCGCAGCCCCGAGCACGCGGTCGAGCGGGTCGTGCTGACCGTGTGCCGGCTGCGCAACCGCTGAGGAGCCGACTTGGGCGTGGCGCCGGCCGCTGCTAGCCTTGACCGTTGCGTGCGCGCTCGGTCGTGCGCGTTCGTGGATCTCTCGTGGACCTCACGCGAGATCACCGCACCACCCCCGTGCGCCGGACATCGCCAGGCATCCCCACGCCAGTTCGCCGGAGCGCGGGTGTCGCCCTCACGACAGCAGACCAACGACTGACCAGGAAGTTCTCAGTGGCAAACATCAAGAGCCAGATCAAGCGCGTCAAGACCAACGCCGCGCGCACCGCGAGCGCAACCGCGCCTACAAGTCCGAGCTGCGCACGTTCGTCCGCCGCTTCCGCGAGGCCGCGGACCGTGGCGAGGCCGGCGCTGCCGAGCAGGCCCTCCAGGCCGCCTCGCGCAAGCTGGACAAGGCCGTCTCCAAGGGCGTCATCCACAAGAACCAGGCCGCCAACAAGAAGTCGGCCATGGCCAAGCGCTTCAACTCGCTCGGCGCCTGAGCGCGACCGCCAGCGAGACGCAGCGGGCGTCCACCCCGACCGGGTGGGCGCCCGCTGCGCTATCATGAGGCGCACCATGGCGACCCGCTGCGAGCTTCTCCTGACCGGGCCGCGCTGAGCAGACGGCATACCTGCGAGCGCGGCCAGCCCCTCCTGCGTGAGGGGCTTTCGTCTGCACCGATCACGAGCGCCACCCCGCAGCGAGAACGAGACGAGAGACAGGCATGAGCGAGCGCATCCCGCAGCACCGCTACACCGCCGAGCTGGCCGGCCAGATCGAGCGCCGCTGGCAAGACCGCTGGGAGAGCGAGGACACCTTCGCCTCGGCCAACCCGGCCGGCCCCTGGGCCGACCCGGACGACCCCCGCCTGTCCGCCGGTCGTGAGCACCGCGTCGTCATGGACATGTTCCCCTACCCCTCCGGCTCCGGGATGCACGTCGGGCACCCCCTCGGCTACGTCGCCACCGACGTCTACGCCCGCTTCCTGCGCACCACCGGCACCAACGTCATGTACGCCATGGGTTTCGACGCCTTCGGGCTGCCCGCCGAGCACTACGCCGTGCAGACGGGTCAGCACCCGCGGGTGACGACCGAGGAGGCGATGGCGACCTACCGGCGGCAGATGCGGATGATCGGGCTCTCGCACGAGCCGCGCCGCACCTTCGCCACCATCGACCCGGACTACGTCCGCTGGACCCAGTGGATCTTCCAGCGGATCCACGACTCGTGGTACGACCCCGACGCGCCACCGCGGGAGGGGTCCGGCCAGTCGGGTCCCGGGCGGGCGAGGCCGATCGCCGAGCTGGTGGAGCAGCTCGCCTCCGGGGAGCGGCAGCTGCCCGGTGAGCGCCCCTGGGCGGAGCTGAGCGCGGCGGAGCAGGCCGAGGTCCTCGACAGCTACCGCTTGGCCTACGTCTCCTCGGCGCCGGTCAACTGGTGCCCCGGGCTGGGCACGGTGCTGGCCAACGAGGAGGTCATCGACGGCAAGTCCGAGCGTGGCGACTTCCCCGTCTTCCGGCGCAGCCTGTCACAGTGGATGATGCGGATCACGGCGTATGCCGACCGCCTCACCGACGACCTGGACCGGCTGGACTGGCCGGAGAAGGTGCGGCTGATGCAGCGGCACTGGATCGGGCGCTCCACCGGCGCCGAAGTCGATTTCCCGGTGCCGACGACCGCCGGCGGCACCGAGCCGGTGACGGTCTTCACCACCCGCCCGGACACGCTCTTCGGCGCCACCTTCATGGTGCTCGCCCCGGAGCACCCGCTCGTGGAGCAGATCACGCCCGACACCTGGCCGGCCGGCACGCAGGGGGCCTGGACCGGCGGTGCCGCCACCCCGCGCGACGCGGTGACGGCATACCAGCGGCAGGCCTCGAGCAAGAGCGACGTGGAGCGGCAGACCGAGGGGAAGACCAAGACGGGTGTCTTCACCGGGGCGTTCGCGACCAATCCCGCGACCGGGCGACCGATCCCGGTCTTCGTCGCCGACTACGTGCTCATGGGCTACGGCACCGGCGCGGTCATGGGTGTGCCGGGGCAGGACCAGCGGGACTGGGACTTCGCGCGTGCCCTCGACCTGCCGATCGTCCGCACCGTCGAGCCGACGCAGGGCCACCCCGAGGACGAGGCCTTCACCGGCGAGGGGCCCGCGATCAACTCCGCCAACGACGAGGTCAGCCTCGACGGGCTGGACGTCGCGCAGGCCAAGGAGCGCATGATCGCCTGGCTGGAGCGGGTCGGGAGCGGTCGTCCGACGGTGACCTACCGGCTGCGCGACTGGCTCTTTAGCCGGCAGCGCTACTGGGGCGAGCCCTTCCCGGTCGTCTGGGACGAGGACGGCGTCGCGCACGCCGGTGCCCGACGACCAGCTGCCGGTCACGCTGCCGGAGGTGCCGGACTACACGCCGCGGACCTTCGAGCCGGACGACGCCGACAGCCAGCCGGAGGCGCCGCTGGCGCGCGCCGGTGACTGGGTGCACACGACGATGGACCTCGGCGACGGGCGCGGCCCGGTGCCGGTCCGACGCGAGACCAACACGATGCCCAACTGGGCCGGGTCGTGCTGGTACTACCTGCGCTACTTGGACCCGGCCAACGCCGCGGCACCGGTCGACCCGGCGGTGGAGGAGTACTGGATCGGGCCGCGCGAGGAGACCGTCGCGGGAGCGCCCGCGGGCGCGGTGGACCCCGGCGGCGTCGACCTCTACGTCGGCGGTGTCGAGCACGCCGTCCTGCACCTGCTCTACGCCCGCTTCTGGCACAAGGTGCTCTTCGACCTGGGCTTCGTCAGCTCGGAGGAGCCGTTCCGTCGGCTCATCAACCAGGGGATGATCGAGGCCTACGTCTACCGCGACGAGCGGGGCTTCCCGGTGCCCGCGGCGGAGGTGGAGGAGCACCCCTCCGCCGACGGGGGAGCACCGGCATACACCTGGAACGGCGCGCCGGTCACCCAGGAGCAGGGCAAGATGGGCAAGTCCCTCAAGAACGTCGTGACCCCGGACGACATGGTGCAGCAGTACGGCGCGGACACCTTCCGCGTCTACGAGATGAGCATGGGGCCGCTGGAGCAGTACCGGCCCTGGGAGACCCGCGCGGTCGTCGGGAGCCAGCGGTTCCTGCAGCGGCTGTGGCGCAACGTCATCGACGAGGAGACCGGCGAGGTCACGGTCAGCGACGACGCCGACGCACTCACCCCCGAGGTGGAGAAGGCGCTGCACCGGACGATCGACGCCGTGGCGACCGACTACGCCGCGCTGCGCACCAACACCGCGATCGCGCGGATGATCGAGCTCAACAACCTGCTGACCAAGCTGGATCGCGTGCCCCGGGCGGTGGTCGAGCCGCTGGTGCAGATGGTCGCGCCGGTGGCGCCGCACCTGGCGGCCGAGCTGTGGGAGCGCCTCGGTCACGACGACCTGACCTACGCCGCCTTCCCCGAGGCGGACCCGGCGCTGCTCGTGGAGGACGCGGTCACCGCGGTGGTGCAGGTCAAGGGCAAGGTGCGCGACCGGCTGGAGGTCGCGGCCGACATCAGCGAGGCGGACCTGGAGCAGCTGGCGCTGGGCAGTGAGAAGGTGCAGCGCTTCCTCGACGGTATGCCGGTGCGCAAGGTGATCGTCCGGGCACCGAGCCTGGTCAACATCGTCGTCTGAGCACGCCGACCCTGGCCCGATGGACGTCGCCCTCCTCACCGACAGCGCGAGCTGTCTGCCGCCCGGTCCGCAGGACGGCGTGCCGCTGCACGTGCTGCCGCTGCACGTCATGGTGGAGGGGCGCCGCGGGGACTCGCGCGAGGTCACGCAGGCCGAGGTCGTCGACGTGCTGCGCGCCGGACGCGAGCGGGTCACGACCAGCCGGGTGTCGCCGGGGGAGTTCGTCACCGGTTACCGCGCACTGGTGGCGGCCACCGGCTGCCGCCGGGTCGTGTCGGTGCACCTCTCGGGCCGGCTGAGCGGGACGGCCGAGGCCGCCGGGCTGGCGGCCCAGGAGCTGGCCGATGAGGTGGAGGTCCGGGTGGTCGACGCGCGCACCGTCGGGCTGCCGCTGGGCTGGGCCGCGCTGGACGCCGCGAGCCTGGCGCGCGAGGGAGGGAGCCTGGAGGAGGTGGAGCGCCTGGCCCGGGAGCGGGCCTCCGGGGCGCGGGCGTGGTTCTACGTCGACAGCCTGGAGCACCTGCGCCGGGGTGGCCGGCTGGGTCGGGCGCAGGCGGTCCTGGGCTCGGCCCTGGCGATCAAGCCGTTGCTGGGGGTGGACGACGGGGAGGTGGTGCTCGCCGAGCGCGTGCGCACCCGGGGCCGCGCCTTGGCCCGGCTCGGCGACCTCGCCGCGCAGGCGGCCGAGCGGGTGCGCGAGGACGGCGGGCGCCCCCGGCTCGGTGTGCACGAGCTGGGGGCCGAGGAGGCTGCGGGCGACCTCGCGGCCGCGCTGGCCCGGCGGGTCGGGGTCGAGCCGCAGATGGCACCGCTGGACCCCGGGGTGGGCGTGCACACCGGCCCGGGGACGCTGGGTGTGGTCGTGGCCCACGGCGGCTGAGCCGTCGTCCACACCCTGGGGCGCCCGACGCTTCCGTCCACAGATCTGACGCGCCCTCTCCCGAGCCGGGCCCGGGACTCCTAGCGTGCGGCGTATGGGGGACGACGACGCGCACACCGGGCGGCACCGGACGGGACGAGGGGTGGCGGTCCCGGACGCCGGCGACGTGGACGTCGGGCCATCGGCGCCGGGCCGGGTGTCGGTGGCGGACGGGATGACTCGCACCACCCCCGGAGACGGGGCGCGGGGTCGGGGCCGGGACCCAGACCCGGACCCAGAACCGCACCTGGAGGCGGACCCAGCCGCGCACGGCGTGCTCGTGGCGGTGCCCGGCGCGGGTCACATGGCCCAGATCGGGGTCGGCGCCCGCGCGGTCGGCGGGATGGTCCTGGTCGTGGTCCTGGTGCTCGGTGTCCTCGGCGGTCGCTGGTGGTGGGTCGAGCAGCGCGCGACAGCGGTGCCCGCCACGGCCGGGTGGGCCGAGGACGGCTCCGCCGGCGCCCAGGAGGGTCCCGGGCCGGACGCGGGCGGGGAGGCCGCTGTGCAGCCGACCGCGATGCCGCCGGGCGGGTCCTCGCCCGCCGGATCGACGCCGGCCGGTGCGGCACCGGGTGGCCAGGCGGCGACCGCTGCCGAGACCGCCCCGGGCCCGCTGCTGGTCCACGTCATCGGACAGGTGGCCGCCCCCGGTGTGGTCGAGCTCGAGGCAGGAGCCCGGGTGGTGGACGCCGTCGACGCGGTGGGCGGGCTCACGAGTGAGGCCGATGCCGGGTCGGTCAACCTCGCCCGTGCCGTCGTCGACGGCGAGCAGGTGTGGGTGGGTGCTCCGGGGGAGGACCCGCCGCCGGGCTGGGTGGCGGGGGCGCCAGCGACCGGGCCGGGGCCCGACGGTGACCCGGGATCGCAGGGGGCAGGGTCGGCCTCGGCGCAGGCACCGACGGAGCTGCTCGACCTCAACACCGCGACCCAGGCCGACCTCGAGGAGCTGCCGGACGTCGGCCCGGTGACCGCCGGCCGCATCCTGCAGTGGCGCGAGGAGCACGGCGCCTTCACCGCGGTCGCCGAGCTGCTGGAGGTGAGCGGGATCGGGGAGCGGACGCTAGAGCAGCTCGAGCCACTCGTCACCGTCGCTGGATGAGCGCCCGCGACGCGCAACAGGCGGCGGTGCACGACGTCCGGCTCCTGCTGCCGGCGCTCACCGCCTGGGCCGTCCTGGTGGCGGTGCTCGGCGGACCACGATGGGTCTCCTCCCTCGTCGCCTCGGTGGCCCTGGTCGCCTCGCTGGCCCTGGTCGTCCCGCGGTGGCCGAGCGGCCGGTCGCGCCGACACGTGGTCCGGGCGCGACCAGGGGCTGGGCGTGGCACCTCTCACCACCGGCGAGGTGCCTCGACGCGGGGTTGGCGCCGCGTGCTGGCCCTCTGCGCCGCGGCGACCGCGCTCGTGGTGGGAGCGGCGAGCCTGCACCTGGCCGCCGCGCGGGCCGGGCCGGTGCCGGGCTGGGCGGGGGAGGGAGCGGTGACGACCGCTCAGGTGCTCGTCACCACCGAGCCCCGGCTCGTCTCCCGGGCCGACGAGCGCGACCCGCTGGTCGTCCTCGAGGGGCGGGTGGTGCGCGCCAGCGCCCGCGGCGAGACGACGCGACCGGCGACGCCGGTGGTCGTCATGGCGACGGCGGGGCAGGGGTGGGCGGACGGGGCCGTGGCGTGGCGCAGCGTCGTCGAGGTGTCGGGCCGGTGGTCACCGGCTCGACCCGGCGAGCGCGCCGTCGCCGTGCTCGTGCCCCGCGGGCCGCCCACGGTCGTCCAGCGACCGCCGGCGCTGCTGCGGGGTGTCGACCACGTGCGCGCGAGCTTCCGCGAAGCGGTCGACCCGCTGCCGACCGACGCCCGGGCGCTGGTCCCGGGGCTCGTCGTCGGGGACACCTCGCTGACCCCGCCGGACCTCACCCAGGTGATGCGCGACACCGGCATGACCCACCTCAGCGCGGTCAGCGGCAGCAACGTCGCGATCGTCGTCGGCGGCGTGGCCCTGGTTGTCGCCCGTGCGGGGGCGCCGCGTCGGTGGCGCCTGCCGCTGGTGCTGGCCGGGCTGGTCGGCTTCGTGCTGCTGTGCCGCCCCGAGCCCTCGGTGCTCCGGGCCGGGGTGATGGGCGGTGTCGCGCTGGTGGCCCTCGCCCACGGCCGGCGCCGGGCCAGCCTGCCGCTGCTCGGTGGTGCGGTCGTCGTGCTGCTGTGCGTCGACCCGTGGCTCGCGCGCTCCTTCGGCTTCGCCCTCTCCACCCTGGCCACCCTGGGTCTCGTGCTGTGGGCCCGGCCCTGGGGTCTCGTGATGGCGGGAGTGCTCCCGCGGTGGGCCGGCCTGCCGGCCCGGGCCGCGGCGGTGCCCCTGGCCGCGCAGGTGATCTGCGCCCCGGTCATCGTGCTGCTGCAGGGCGACATCACGACCGTGGCCGTGCTGGCCAACCTGCTGGCGGCACCGTTGGTGCCGCCCACCACGATCCTCGGTCTGCTCGCGGCGCTGCTGGCCCCGCTGTCCACCCCGGCTGCCTCGGTGCTGGCCTGGGCGGCGGCCGTGCCCGCGTGGGCGATCGGGCGGATCGCGCGGCTCGGCGCCCGCGCCCCGCTGGGCAGCATCGAGTGGTGGGACGGCGCCCTGGGAGCGTGGACGCTCGCCGTCCTCACCGTCGTCCTGCTGGCCACCGGCCCCCGCCTGCTCCGGCTCGGCCTGCGGCACCCCTGGAGTGGTGCCGCCGTCGTCTGCGCCCTGCTGGCCTCGGCCCTGCCGGTGCCCGGTCTGCGCGGTTGGCCCCCGCCGGGCTGGGTGGTCGCCGGGTGCGACGTCGGCCAGGGGGACGCCTTCGTCGTGCGCACCGCCCCCGGTCGCGCCCTGGTGGTGGACGTGGGCCCCGAGCCCGACGCCGTCGCGGCCTGCCTGCGCGACCTGGGTGTGCGGCAGGTCGACCTCCTGGTGCTCACCCACTTCCACACCGACCACGTCGCCGGCCTCCCCGGTGTGCTGCGCGAGGCGCGCGTGCGGGACGCGGTCGTGACCCCGGTGCGTGACCCCCCGCAGGTGGCCGAGGCGACGCTGACCGCGCTGGCGGAGGAGGGCATACCCGTCCGTCCGGCCCGGGTCGGTGACCGATGGGAGGTCGGCGACGTGCGCGCGACCGTGCTCTGGCCGTCCTCGACGCCACCGGTGGCGGGTTCGGCGGCCAACAACGCCAGCGTCGTGCTGGACGTCGACGTCGGCGGGACCGCGGTGCTCCTCACCGGCGACCTGGAGCCGGAGAGCGCGCGGCAGCTGCGGGCCGCGACCCAGGGGCGCGACTACGACGTGCTCAAGGTCGCGCACCACGGGTCGGCGGCGCAGGACGAGCGGCTGGTCCTGGCGGCCGACCCGGAGATCGCCCTCGTCGGGGTGGGGGAGGACAACGACTTCGGGCACCCGGCGCCCGGCGTGCTGAGCCTGCTCTCGGACGCCGGGGCGGTGGTCCTGCGGACCGACCTGCACGGCGACGTCGCGGTCGTCCGTGACGCCCGGGGACGGCTGGTGCCGCACGCGCGGGAGTGAGGTCCCGAGGGCGTCGTGGGCAGCGGGCTCAGGCGTGGGTGGTGACGTGCGCGCAGGGCGAACCGCCCAGGTCGCGCGCGCTGTGGCACAGCGCGTCGAGGGTCGCCGCCACGGCGGGGACCCGCTGCAGGTCCGGGGTGGTGACGACCTGGACGGTCCGCCGCGACGGCGGGGACACCGGCCGGACGACGACGTCCGGGTGCGAGACGGTCGAGAGGATCAGCTGCGGCACGAGCGCGACCCCGAGCCCGGCCGCGACCAGGCCGAGGACGGCGACGTAGTCCTCGGTCTCGAAGGTGACGTCGGGGTCGAAGCCGGCCTCGTCGGCGAGGGTGAGCAGGTGGCCACGGCAGCGCGGGCAGCCCGCGATCCACCGGTCGGCCGACAGGTCGCCCAGGTCCACCTCGTCCTGCCCTGCCAGCGGGTGGTCACCGGGCAGGACGAGCATCACCGGGTCGTCCAGGACGTCCATGACGACCAGCCCGTCGAGGTCGTCCTCGCCGCGTCCGGCGTCGGTCCCCTCGTAGGCGAAGGCGACCGCGAGGTCCACGGCACCGGCGCGGACCGCCGCCAGCGACTCCGGCGGCTCGGCCTCACTGAACTGCACGGTGACGGCGGGGTGGCTGCGGCGCAGCTCGGCCAGGGCGCGCGGCACGAGGGTCGCCGAGGAGGAGGGGAAGGCCATGAGCCGCACCCGGCCGGCCTTGAGCCCGGCGATGGCGATGACCTCGGCCTCGGCCTCGTCGATGCGGTCCAGGATCTCGCCGGCACGGGTCGCGAGCAGCTGCCCGGCCTCGGTGAGCCGCACGGTCCGGCCGATGCGCTCCACCAGGGCGGTGCCGGCACGCTGCTCCAGGCGGCGGACCATCTGGGAGACCGCGGGCTGGGTGTAGCCGAGGGAGGCCGCGGCCGCCGTGAAGGACCCCTCGTCGGCGATGGCCCGCATCACGCGCAGCCCTGCGGCGTCGAACATACCCCGATCATAGGCGGCAGCAGGTCGTCACCTGCCCGACGCCGACACCCGCCGCGTCGTTCACGCCGGCGTCACCCGGTGCCGGTCTGCTGGAGGCGTGCTCCCCGCGTCAGCGCACCAGTCCCCGTTCCACGGACCTCCGCCCGCCGACCCGGTGCTCGCCCAGCTGGAGGCCGCCCGGGCCACGGCTCATCACGGGCCGTCGGCACGCCGACCGAGGCGGGGCAGCGCCCTGTGCCTGTCCGGGGGCGGCTTCCGTGCCGCCCTGTTCCACCTCGGTGCCGTGCGGCGCCTCGATGAGCTCGGCGTCCTGGGCTCCCTGCGCAGCCTCAGCGCGGTCTCCGGCGGGGCCGTGCTGGCCACCCTGCTGCTGCACCCTGACCTGGAGTGGCCCGACGCCGACGGCGGCACCGGACCCGGCGGCGGACGCGTCGGCGGGCTGGAGGAGCTCGTCGCAGCACCGCTGCTCGCCCTCACCCGCCGCAACCTGCGCACCCCGGCGCTGCTGTCGCGGGTCAGCCCCCGCGGCTGGGGTCGACCGGACCCGAGCGTGCAGGTGCTGGCTGACGAGCTCGAGCGCGCGGTCCCGTGGTGGGGCACCGACCTGCGCGAGCACCGCCGCCGAGGTGGCCCCGTGGTGCTCACCGGGGTGACCGAGATCGGCTACGGCGTCTCCTGGCTCTTCGCCGACCCCCGGTCGGCGGGACCGCGCGGCCGGATCGGCGACCACCGCCTCGGGCACGCCGCCCCGCCGCCGGGGCTGCGGCTGGTCGACTCCGTGGCCGCCTCCTGCGCCTACCCGCCGTTCTTCGGCCCGCTGGAGCTGGACGGTGCCGACCTCGGGCTCACCGGCGGTGCGGCCGACCCGGACGAGCCGGAGGCGGTGCGTGAGGCGATCCGACGCCGCATCCAACTGGTGGACGGCGGGGTCTACGACAACCTCGCCCTGGAGCCGGTGTGGTCCGACCACGCGACGGTGCTGGTCAGCGATGGTGGAGCGGTCTTCGGAGGGCGACCGGCAGGGTCGGTGCTCAGCCGTCTCGGGCGGCTGCTGTCCATCGCCTCCAGCGGCGGGCAGACCGCGAGGCTGCGATGGTTGCGGGCAGGCTTCGCCGCCGGCACGCTCGCGGGGGCGACGTGGTCGCTGGACTCGCCCGCCGACCTGCGGCGCGGGTCCGGTCCCGGCTCGCCGGGACCGCTGCTCGACGGGTATGACCCCGAGGTCGTCGGGGCGATCCACCGGGTGCGGACCGACCTGGACGCCTTCAGCCCCGAGGAGCAGATGGTCCTGTGCCGGTACGGCTACCTCGTGGCGGACGCCTCGATCCGGCGGCACAGCCCGCAGGTGGTGCGCCGCGACGCGGCGCTGCTGCCGCCCCACCCGCAGGTCGCCGCGGGCGCCGACGCCCTGTCCGCGCTGCGCGACTCCGGTCGGATCACCGCCCTCGGGCGGCGCTGAGCGACGGGGTGTGCCGCACAGCGGGCGCACAGCAACCACCTAGACGCCGCACGGGGTGGCAGGATGAACTTCCACCATGACGCCAGCCGCAGCCCCCGCCCTCACCCGCCTCGACGGGACCCCCGTGCGCGTCCTCGTCGTCGACGACGAGGCGCACCTGACCGAGCTGCTGTCGATGGCGCTGCGCTACGAGGGCTGGGAGGTGCGCGCCGCGGGCACCGGGATGGACGCGGTGCGGGTGGCCCGCGAGTTCTCCCCGGACGCCGTGGTGCTGGACATGATGCTGCCCGACTTCGACGGCCTCGAGGTGTTGCGCCGGATGCGGGCCGGTGAGCCGGACGTCCCGGTGCTCTTCCTCACCGCCAAGGATGCCGTGGAGGACCGGGTCGCCGGGCTGACGGCGGGCGGTGACGACTACGTCACCAAGCCGTTCAGCCTCGAGGAGGTCGTCGCCCGGGTGCGAGCCCTCATGCGGCGCACCGCCGTGGTCGCCCAGGAGTCCGGCTCGGTGCTCGTCGTCGGTGACCTGACGCTGGACGAGGACAGCCACGAGGTGGCGCGCGCCGGGACCGAGATCACGCTCACCGCCACGGAGTTCGAGCTGCTGCGCTTCCTCATGCGCAACCCGCGTCGCGTGCTGTCCAAGGCGCAGATCCTGGACCGGGTGTGGAACTACGACTTCGGGGGCCAGGCCAACATCGTCGAGCTCTACATCTCCTACCTGCGCAAGAAGATCGACCTCGACCGCGAGCCCATGATCCACACGATGCGTGGGGCCGGCTACGTCCTCAAGCCAGCCGCGGGATCCTGAGCGTGGCCCGTCGGCCCAGGTCGCTGCGCGTCAAGATCGTCACCTCCGTGGTGGCGATCTTCGCGTGCGTGCTCCTCGTCTCCGGGGTCGCCACCGTCCTCGCGCTGCGGCACACCCTCGTCGGGCAGCTCGACGAGGACCTGCGCCTGTCCAGCGAGCGGGTGGGGGACGAGGTCGGGGGCGGCTTCGACCAGCCGCCACCGGCCGGGCCGGGGGAGGACCTCGACGAGCGCGGTCCCGCCCGCCCGCCAGGAGGCGGCGACCGCTCGCTCGCCGTCGTGCTGCGCGACGGCGAGGCGGTGGTGAACTCCGTGGTCACGACGGACAACCGGCTGGGCTCGCTGGACGACGCCCAGCTGGCCCTGCTGGAGCAGGCGGCGCAGGACGCCGCCGGGTCGCCCACGGGGTCCGAGCCGTTCTCCGTGGACCTCGGCGCCGGGGTGGGGGACTATCGGGTGGTGGTGGAGGACGGTGCCCAGGGCGACACGCTGCTGACCGGGCTGCCCCTGGCGGGGGTCACGGACACGACGCGCCAGGTCGTGCTCATCCTGCTGCCGGCGGCGCTGCTGTCGCTCCTCGCGGCGGGTGCGGGCTCGGCGTGGCTGGTGCGGCGGGACCTGGCACCCCTGGACCGGGTCGCGGCGACCGCGCGGCGGGTCTCCCAGCAACGGCTGGAGCGGGGCGAGGTGGCGGTCGAGGACCGGGTGCCGGCGTCGGCCACGGAGGCGGGGACCGAGGTGGGGCAGGTCGGGCAGGCGCTCAACGAGCTCCTGGACACCATGGAGTCCGCGCTGTCGGTGCGTCATGCCAGCGAGCAGCGGGTGCGCCAGTTCGTCGCGGACGCCTCGCACGAGCTGCGGACGCCGCTCGCCTCGATCCGCGGGTATGCCGAGCTCTCCCGCCGGGAGAGCCAGCCGGTGCCCCCGGGAGTCCGGCACGCCCTGGACCGGGTGGAGGCCGAGTCGCTGCGCATGCAGGGCCTGGTCGAGGACCTGCTGCTGCTGGCGCGGCTCGACGCGGGTCGGCCGCTGGAGCGGGAGCCGGTCGACCTCACCCTCGTCTGCCTGGACACCGTCAGCGATGCCCGCGCCGCCGGGCAGGACCACACCTGGGTGCTCGACCTGCCCGAGGACCCGGTGGAGCTCGTCGGCGACGAGGCGCGGCTGCGGCAGGTGCTGGTCAACCTGCTCGCGAACGCCCGCACCCACACCCCGCCCGGGACGACCGTGACGACCGGGCTCCGGGCCACCGCCGACGCGGTCGAGGTGGTCGTCGAGGACGACGGACCAGGCATACCCGAGCGGCTGCAGGAGACCGTCTTCGAGCGCTTCGCCCGCGGCGAGGACTCCCGCTCCCGGGCCGCCGGGAGCACGGGGCTCGGGCTCTCGATCGTCGCCGCGGTGGCCCGGGCGCACGACGGCCACGTCAGGGTGGAGTCCCGACCGGGCCAGACCCGCTTCGTCTTGACGCTGCCGCGCGAGGGGGCGCGGTGAGCGCGGTCGGGCCGCTCGACAGCGCGCTCACGCTGCCCGCGCAGACGTCGGTGGAGCCGGGGAGGTATGCCCGGCTCCGGGAGCTGGTGAGGGCCGGTGGGGTGGTGGCGCTCACCGGGGCGGGGATGTCGACGGCCAGCGGCATCCCGGACTACCGCGGACCGGACGGGACCCGTCGGGTGCAACCGATGCAGCACGGGGAGTTCGTCGGGTCGGCGGACGTGCGACGGCGCTACTGGGCCCGGGCCTACGTCGGCTGGACCCGCTTCGCGGCCGCACGGCCCAACGCCGCGCACCGCGCGGTCGCCGACCTGGAGCGGCTTGGCCTGGTCCGTCACGTCATCACGCAGAACGTCGACGGGCTGCACCAGCAGGCCGGCAGCCGACGGGTCCTGGAGCTGCACGGCACCCTCTCCAGCGTGGTGTGCCTGGACTGCGGGGAGGTGACGACCCGCGCCCAGGTGCAGGACTGGCTCGCCGAGGCCAACCCCGGGTTCCTGGCCGTGGTCGACGCCACCTCGCCGGTGCGCCCGGACGGCGACGTCGCGCTGCCCGAGGCCCAGGTGGAACGCTTCCGCACGCCCCGGTGCCTGGTCTGCGGGCAGGACCGGCTCAAGCCCGACGTCGTCTTCTTCGGCGGCTCGGTGGACAAGGAGGTCGTGGCGCGGGCCTACACCTTCGTCGAGCAGGCCCGCACCCTGCTCGTGCTCGGCTCCTCGCTGCAGGTGATGAGCGGCTACCGGTTCGTCCGACGAGCGGCGCGCGAGGGCATACCCGTCGCCGTGGTCACCCGGGGCGGCACGCGGGGCGACGCCGAGACGACGGTAGGGGTCGATGCCCTGGTCGGTGACGTGCTGCCGGCGCTGGTCGCCGACCTCGGTGGTTAGGCTGGGCGAGGACGGTCCGGACGGGCCGCCGGCGAGGAGGTCGCTGTGGTCACCTACGAGCAGCTGGGTGAGATGTACGACGCCGAGGTCGTCGACCAGGACGGGCACAAGGTCGGCGGGATGTGCCAGGTCTACCTCGACAACGGCACGGGGAGCCCGGCGTGGGTGTCGGTCCGGACCGGGTGGTTCGGCGGGCGCAAGGTCTTCTGCCCGGTGTCCAACGCCACGATCCAGCGCGGCCGCATCCAGGTGCCCTACCCCCTCGCGATGATCAAGGACGCACCGGACATCCCGTGCGACGGGCACCTGACCGAGGACGAGGAGGAGCAGCTCTACGACTACTACTCCGTGGACGAGGGGCCGGCCCCCTCGGGCTGAGCGCAGGAGTTGCGGCGTCGGCCCCGGAGAGGATGGAGGGGCCGGGGACCGACGCCGCGGTCGGGGTCGTCGGTGCAGTGGCACCCGGGGTCGCGTCGGGGAGGTGGCCTCAGACCCGACGCAGGACCGCGGTGACCTTGCCGAGGATCACGGCGTGATCGCCGTCGATCGGCTCGTAGGAAGGGTTGTGGGGGATGAGCCAGGTCTTGCCGTCCCGGTGGCGGTAGGTCTTGACGGTGGCCTCGTTGTCGAGCATCGCGGCGACGATCTCCCCGTTGACCGCCGTGGGCTGGCGGCGCACGACGACCCAGTCGCCGTCGCAGATCGCGGCGTCGATCATGGAGTCGCCCACGACCTTGAGCAGGAACAGCTCCCCGTCGCCCACGATCTGCCGCGGGAGCGGGAAGACGTCCTCGACGGCCTCCTCGGCGAGGATCGGGCCGCCCGCCGCGATGCGGCCGACCATGGGGACGTAGGACGGCTGGGGGCGGGCGTCACCGATGCCGGTCTCGTCGTGGACCTCGGTGGGTGTCGGGCCGGCCTCGGCGTCGCGGCGCCGGTATCCCGAGCCCTCGCTGCCCGGGTGCACGACCTCGATCGCCCGCGGGCGGTGCGGGTCGCGGCGCAGGTAGCCCTTGCGCTCGAGCGTCTTGAGCTGGTGGGCCACCGAGCTGGGTGAGGTGAGGCCGACGGCGTCACCGATCTCCCGCAGGCTCGGCGGGTAACCCCGGTGGTCGACCGAGTCGCGGATGACGTCGAGGACCCGGCGCTGACGGTTGGTCAGCGCGGCGCCACCGTCGCGATCCGGCATCTCGTGGATTGTGGCCATGATCTCCATCCCCTCGTGCGGGCCCCACCCTCGTCGCGCCGCGGCTGCTGTGGTGCTGTGCCCCGGCGTCTCGGCATCATGCCTGGTCAGAGGGTATGTCAGTGGTGGGTGCTTGAGTTCCTGACATGAGCACAGGCTACGCCCGGCGCCAGGCCAAGGCAAACACCTGTTCGGGTGGCGTGTCGACAGCGTCGGACGCATGTGCTATCAATGAAACAGACGTGCGATCGGACACGCGTCCGACCCGCACCGCCACGAGGAAGGTGAACAGCATGAGCACCGCCATCGCGCACGACATCCTGAGCCCGCTGCCGGTCCCGCGTCCGCGTGGGGCGGCCCGAGGTCACTTGCGGCTGGTGCCGACGCCGTCGGCCCGCGGCCGCTCCGGCGACGGGTCGCAGTTCCGGAGTGCACGGGCACGGCGTGTGGAGCCGGCTCGACACCTGCGGCTGACGCGGCGGGGCCGGCTGGCGCTGACTACGACGACGAGCCTCGTGGTCGCGCTCGTGGCATGGTCCATGCTCGGGCTGCTCGGACCGGCCGGCGCCAGCTCCTCGATCGTGGTGGAGGAGGGCAGCACGCTGTCCGAGATCGCGGCGCAGGAGTTGCCGGAGGTGCCGCTGAGCCAGGCGATCACCAGCATCCAGCGGGCCAACAGCCTGAGCACCACGTCGGTGGCGGCGGGTCAGCAGCTCGTCATCCCCGGGCGCTGACCGGAGGGGAGACCGGCGCGAGCTGTGGTGAGCCTGCGGCTCAGTCGGTCTGCGGGCCGGCCTCGTGCACGGCGTCCCAGACGATGCCGAGCTGGTCGGTCGGCATGAAGTAGCCCGACAGGTGCGGGTCGAACATCAGGCCCGCGATGCCGGCGTCCTGGTAGGCCCGCGCGGTGTCCACGAGCTCCTGCGGAGTCAGGGCGATCGCCCGGAGGTCCTCTTCCGGCGCGACCATCTCGTTCTGCACGGCGAAGTGCCGGGCGCGCTCGGCGCTGGTGAAGGTCAGCAGCATCATCTGGCCATCGATCTGCGCGGCGGCGGGGGACTCGGACCCGGCGTCGCCGACGGCCACGAACCACCAGTGCGGCAGGTCCATGGTGGCGCGCCAGAGGCGGGTCATGCCCCCGTGGTCCTCCGGCCCGGTGACCCGGGCGGCGAGCACGTCGGTCTCCGTCTCCTCGGGCTCGGACAGCTGGCCGAGGCGGGTGGTGCCTGGGGTCGATCCGCCATTGGTCGCCTGCGGGTCGTCCTGCCGAGGTGCCGGATCGGCACCGCCACGGTCCGCTCGGTTCTCCACCGGTCGCTCACCCTCGTAGACGGACTCCGGCCGACGCTCGTCGTCCTGGAAGGGGAGGTCGGTGGGCTCACTCATGTCCGGTAGTCGACCACACCCCGGGCTGCAGGGCCAATCCCGCGACGGCGCCGACGGCCCGGGACTGCCATAATGGACCGGTGACGGACAGCATCTCGGGACCCAAGGTGGCCATCGTCGGAGCGGGCTCGGTCGGTTCGACCCTCGCCTACGCGCTCCTCCTGAGGGGGGTCGCCCGGCACGTCGTCCTGCACGACATCGACGCGGAGAAGGTCCGGGCGGAGACGCTCGACCTGCGACAGGGCCTGCAGTTCATGCCGGCGGCGCACGTCGACGGGTCAGAGGACGTCTCGGTGTGCGCCGGCGCCGACGTCGTGGCCGTGACCGCCGGCGCCAAGCAGCAGCCCGGCCAGAGCCGGCTCGACCTGGCCGCCTCCACGACCCGGCTCATGGTCGATCTCATGCCGCGCCTGGTGGAGGCGGCACCGGATGCGACCTTCGTCATGGTGACCAACCCCGTGGACGTCATCACCTACGTCGCGCAGAAGGTCACCGACCTGCCCCCGGCCCGGCTGTTCGGCTCCGGCACCGTCCTCGACTCCGCCCGGCTGCGCGGGCTGGTGGCTCAGGCCTGCGACGTGGCGGTGCAGAGCGTGCATGCCTACATCGTCGGCGAGCACGGGGACTCCGAGGTCCCGCTGTGGAGCAGCGCGACGGTCGGCGCCGTGCCGATCACCGAGCTCACCACCGCCGAGCAGCGCGAGCAGATGGCCCACGACGTGGTGCACGCCGCGTACGAGATCATCGCCGGCAAGGGGGCGACCAACTACGCCATCGGCGCCTCGGCCAGCCGGATCATCGGGTCCGTGCTGCGGGACGAGCGGCAGGTGCTGCCGGTCTCCACCCTGCTCTCCGGGACGCTGGGGCTGGAGGACGTCTGCCTGTCGATCCCGACCGTCGTGGGCGCCGGGGGCGCCGAGCGCCCGCTGGCGCCCACCCTCTCCCGGGAGGAGCAGGCCGGGCTGGAGGCCGGAGCCGAGTCACTCCGTCGTGCGGCCCGGAGCCTCGGGTTCTGAGCCCACGCGGACGCGGGGGACCGGCCCGGTGGAGTCCCACTCCTCCTCCGGCCAGCTGTGCGGGACCACGCCGGTGGGCCGGCCCGGCATACCCTTGCTGCGGTCGGTCGGGATGCTGGCGGTGGACACCGCCTCCGAGGTGGGGGCGCCGTCACGTCGCAACCCGTGGCCGTCCAGGGGGACGGTGACCTCCTCGTCGGCCACCTGCACCTGCTCGCCGCGGACCTCGAGTATGACGGGGTCGCCCACCTCGACGATGAGCCGGACCTGCTCCTGCTCGACGGTGACGCGCAGGCGGGAGCCGTGCCACCGCATACGCCACGTGAGCCCGGGCCACGAGGCCGGGAGCCGCGGGTCGAGCGACAGGACGCCACCGTGGTCGCGCATGCCCCCGAAGCCGGCGGCCAGCGCGCTCCACACGCCGCCCGTCGAGGCGACGTGGACCCCGTCGCTCGCGTTGCCGTGGCGGTCGTCCAGGTCGACGAAGAGGGCGGCGTAGAAGTAGCGCAGCGCGAGGTCGTGGTAGCCCACCTCGGCCGCGACGATCGACTGCACGACCGCGGAGAGGGTGGAGTCGCCCGTGGTGATGGGGTCGTAGTAGGCGAAGTCGGTGAGCTTCTCCTCCGCGGTGAACGCGTCGCCGGCGAGGTAGAGGGCGAGGACGACGTCCGCCTGCTTGAGCACCTGGTAGCGGTAGATGACCAGCGGGTGGTAGTTGAGGAGCAGCGGCCGCTTGTCCGCGGGGGTCGCGTCGAGGTCCCAGACCTCGCGCTCGAGGAAGTGGCTGTCCTGCGGGTGGACGCCGGTCTCCTCGTCGAACGGGATGTGCATGCCATCGGCCGCCCGTTGCCACGACTCGACCTCGTAGTCGCCCAGGTCGAGGCGCGCCACGGCGCGGGCGAACTGGCACGGGTCGGCGACCTGGAGCCGGCGCACCGCCTCCACCGCGGCCCGCAGGTTGAGCTGGGCCATGACGTTGGTGAAGAGGTTGTCGTTGACGATCGTCGTGTACTCGTCCGGACCGGTCACGGCGTGGATGTGGAACTGCCGGCTGCCGTTGGTCTGCCAGAAGCCGAGATCGGCCCACAGCCGCGCCGTCTCGACGAGGATGTCGACACCCTGGTCGAGGAGGAACTGGTCGTCGCCGGTGGCGCGGGCATACTTCATCAGCGCGTAGGCCACGTCGGCGTTGATGTGGTACTGCGCCGTGCCCGCGGCGAAGTAGGCCGAGGCCTCCTCGCCGTTGATGGTGCGCCAGGGGAACAGGGCGCCGTACTGCGCCATCTCGGCGGCCCTGCGGCGCGCCGCCTCGAGCATCCCGTGCCGGAACCGCAGCGCGTTGCGGGCGGCCTGCGGGTGGGTGTAGACGAGGAAGGGCAGGACGTAGCACTCGGTGTCCCAGAAGTAGTGGCCGCCGTAGCCGGAGCCGGTGAGCCCCTTGGCCGCGATGCCGTGCGAGCCGGCCCGGAGCGAGGCCTGCCCGAGCTGGTAGAGGTTCCACCGGACGGCCTGCTGCAGCTCGGGCTGCTCCGGCAGCTCGACGTCCGACTCCTCCCAGAAGCGTGCCCAGACCCCGGCCTGCTCCTGCTGCAGCGCCGGCACCCCACGCTGGGTGGCGCGGTCCAGCGTGCGCGAGCACCGGTCGGCGAGCTCGCGGGGCGGGACGCCGCGGGAGGTATGCACCGCGACGAGCTTCTCCAGCCGCACCGGGCGGCCCTCGGCAGCCTCGACCCGGATGACGTGCTTGGCCAGGTCGCCGGTGACCGAGGTCTGCTCGGTCCAGGTGTTGTCGGTCTCGACGAAGTGGTGCGCCATCGTCGCCAGGGTCATGCCGGAGTTGTGGCAGCGGTAGCCCAGCAGCAGCCGGGCCCCGCTGGTGTCGGCGAGCACCGGGTCGAGCACCCGGTGCTCGAAGGACTCGGCCGTGCGCGGGTCGACGCCCTCGCCCATGGCGGCGCTGGTGACGTGGTACTCGTCCGAGCCGTCCTGGCGGTTGAGGATCTGGCTGGAGATGTCGAGGGCGGCGTGACCGTCGAGCATCTCGACCTCGAAGGTCATGACGGCCAGGTGCCGCTCGACCACGCTGGCCATCCGGGAGGAGGTGATCTTGACCCGTTTGCCGGCGCTGGTGCGCCACACGACCGAGCGGCGCAGCAGCCCGGCCCGGAAGTCGAGGGTCCGCTCGTAGTGCTCCAGGTCCGCGGTCGAGACGAGCAGCGGCTCGTCGTCGACGTAGAGCTTGATGGTCTTCGGGTCCGGGACGTTGACGATGGTCTGCCCGACGCGGGCGAGCCCGAAGGCCTCCTCGGCGTGCCGGATCGGCCAGGTCTCGTGGAAGCCGTTGACGAAGGTGCCGTGGGCGTAGGTGTCGCGACCCTCCTCGACGTTGCCGCGGAGCCCGAGGTAGCCGTTGGAGACGGCGAAGAGCGTCTCGGTCACGCCGATGTCAGCGCCCTCGTAGGCGGTCTCCGCCAGCTCCCACGGTCGGGCGGGGAAGCGGGTCCGGTCGAGCGGGTCGACCGGGGCCGGGGGGCGGTGGTGGGACATGGCAGCCATCGGCAGGGGGTCCTCTCGGCGGGGGAGCGAGCGGTCAGATCAGGTCGGCGAGGTCGGGCACGACCTCGTCGGCGCCGGCCTCCAGCAGCGTGGCGTGGCCGGCGCCGCGATCAACCCCCACGACGCGGTGAAACCCGCCGGCCGCGCCCGCCCGCACGCCGGAGACGGCGTCCTCGACCACGACGCACCCGGCCGGCTCGTGACCGAGCTGGCGGGCGGCATACCAGAACGTGTCAGGCGCGGGCTTGCCCGGCAGCTGCTCGCGCGCGGCCACCGACCCGTCGACGACGACCGGGAAGCGGTCGGCGATGCCCGCGGTGGCGAGGACGGACGGGGCGTTCTTGGAGGAGGAGACGACGGCCATCGCGATCTCCCGGCGAGCCAGCTCGTCGAGGAGCTGCAGCGAGCCGGGGTAGGGAGCGATCCCCTCCTCGGCCAGCACCTCGTTGAAGATCTCGTTCTTGCGGTTGCCGAGCCCGCACACGGTCATGAGCTCCGGCGGGTCGCTCGGCTCACCCTGGGGCAGGTCGATGCCCCGGGCGTCGAGGAAGTCCTGGACCCCCTCGTAGCGCGGCTTGCCGTCGATGTAGGCGAAGTAGTCCTGGTCGGTGTAGGGCTCCTGCGGGACGGGCTGGCGCTCCAGGAGCCGGGTGAACATCACCTCCCACGCGCGCATGTGCACGTCGGCCGTCGGCGTCAGTACGCCGTCCAGGTCGAAGAGGACTGCGGTCACGGGGTCCCAGTTCACGGCAGACACCCTAGTGCGGTGGTGTGTCGCAGGTGAGGATTACGGTCGAGGTATGCCGGAGACGACGGAGCAGACGATGACGCTGGAGCAGGCCGCGGGGGCGGCGCTGCGGCGGCTGGTGGGGCGGGAGGACGCGGACTTCCGCGACGGGCAGCTGGAGGCCGTGCGCGCGCTGGTGCAGGAACGGGCGCGGGTGCTGGTGGTGCAGCGGACCGGGTGGGGCAAGTCGGCGGTCTACTTCGTCGCCACCGCGCTGCGGCGGCAGCAGGGTGCCGGGCCGACGGTCATCGTGTCGCCGCTGCTGGCGCTCATGCGCGACCAGATCGCGGCCGCCGCGCGGGCAGGGGTGCGGGCCGTGACGATGAACTCGGCCAACGCCACCGAGTGGGACGACGTGCGGGCCGCGCTCGCCGCGGACGAGGTCGACGTGCTGCTCGTGAGCCCGGAGCGGCTCAACAACCCGCGCTTCCGGGACGAGCAGCTGCCCGACCTGGCGGCGCGGTGCGGGCTGCTGGTCGTGGACGAGGCGCACTGCATCAGCGACTGGGGGCACGACTTCCGCCCGGACTACCGGCGGATCCGGACCCTGCTCGACGCGCTGCCGGAGGGGACGCCGGTGCTGGCGACGACGGCGACGGCCAACGAGCGGGTGGTCGAGGACGTCGTCGAGCAGCTGGGGGCCGGAGGAGCCACGGTGCAGACGATCCGGGGGCCGCTCGCCCGGGCCTCGCTGCGGCTCGGCGTGCTGCCCCGGCTGACCCCGGATCAGCGGCTCGGCTGGCTGCTCGCGCACCTCGGCACGCTGCCGGGCAGCGGGATCATCTACTGCCTGACGGTGTCGGCCGCCGAGGACGTCGCGGAGGCGCTGCGCGCTGCGGGGCAGGAGGTCGCGGCCTACACCGGGCGGACCGACACCGAGGACCGTGAGCGGCTGGAGGCGGCCCTGCGGGACAACCAGGTGAAGGCGCTGGTGGCGACGAGCGCGCTCGGGATGGGCTTCGACAAGCCCGACCTGGGCTTCGTCGTGCACCTCGGGGCGCCGAGCTCGCCGGTGGCCTACTACCAGCAGGTGGGGCGCGCCGGCCGCGCGACGGAGCGGGCCGACGTGCTGCTGCTCCCGGGGTCGGAGGACCGCGACATCTGGAACTACTTCGCCACGGTCTCCATGCCGCGGCAGGACCAGGCGGACGCGGTACTGGCGGCGCTCGTGGACAGCGACCGGCCGCTGTCCACGCCATCGCTCGAGACGATCGTCGACGTGCGGCGCACCCGGCTGGAGCTGCTGCTCAAGGTGCTCGACGTCGACGGCGCGGTCGAGAAGGTGCGCGGCGGGTGGACCGCGACGGGCCGGCCGTGGGTCTACGACAAGGAGCGCTACACGCGGGTCGCCGACGCGCGGGTGCGGGAGGCCGAGCTCATGGTGGCCTACCAGCAGACCGAGGGCTGCCGGATGGCCTTCCTGCAGGAGTGTCTGGACGATGCGACGGCGGAACCGTGCGGGCGGTGCGACCGCTGCGCGGGGGCGTGGTTCCCCAGCGAGATCCCGCAGGAGGCGGTCGGGTCGGCGCGCGAGCGGCTCGGCGCGGTCGGTGTGCCGGTCGAGCCGCGGGCGCAGTGGCCGACCGGTATGCCCCGACTCGGGGTCGAGGTGAAGGGCAAGATCCCGCCGGAGGAGCAGGCCGCGGAGGGCCGGGCTCTCGCCCGGCTGTCCGACCTGGGCTGGGGGCAGCGGCTCCGTGAGGTCCTGGAGTCCGGCGACCCGGTGCCCGAGCAGGTCACCCGGGCGGTGGTGCAGGTGCTCGCCGGGTGGGGCTGGTCGGAGCGCCCGGTGGGGGTGGTCGCGATGCCCTCGCGGAGTCGGCCCGCGGTGGTCGGCTCGCTCGCGGAGCAGATCAGCCAGATCGGACGGCTGCCGCTGCTGGGGACCCTCGAGCTGGCGCACGGCGGGCCCGTGGGGGAGGCGGGTGGCAACAGCGCCTTCCGGCTGGCCAACGTCTGGGGCCGTGTGGTCGTGGGAGCGGAGCTGGCCGAGGCGGTCCGGCAGGCGCGCGGGCCGGTGCTGCTCGTCGACGACGTCGTCGACTCCCGGTGGACGATGACCGTCGCGGCACGGGCGCTGCGGCAGGCGGGCGCCGAGGCGGTCCTGCCGCTCGCGTTGGCGATCGACGGCTAATAGAGGAAGAACGGGAAGATGCTGCGGTCGTGCGCGTGCACGATGGCGAGAAAGACCACCGCGTCGAAGAGCAGGTGGATCAGGACCACGTAGGTGAGCGACTTGGTGCGGGTGAAGATGTAGCCCTGCAGCAGCGCGAACGGGATGGTGAGGAGCGGTCCCCAGGAGCGGTAGCCGAGCTCCCACAGGAAGGACACGAAGATCGTGGCCTGCAGGACGTTGGCGGTCCACAGCGGGAAGTGACGCCGGAGCAGGGCGAAGCAGATGCAGATGAAGAACAGCTCGTCCCACAGGCCCACGGCGTTGACGCCGACGAAGAACCGGCCGAACTCGCTGGCGGTCTGGATGGGCGGCCAGTTCTGGTAGCTGCCGGAATGGATGAAGTAGGCCGGCAGGATGAGGTAGCCGAGCACGGGGACGGCCACGACGTAGCCCCACTGCAGCCGGGTCCAGCGGCGACCGGTGATCCACGGGAAGGTGATGGCGCTGCGGCGGTAGACGAAGCGGTCGACGAGCACCGGGGCGAGGACCGCCGCGGTGAGGACAGCGCCGAGCAGGAAGAACATGTCCCAGCTGATGTCGGCCTCGACCGACGTGGTGGACACGATGCCGATGCCTAGCGCGATGAGGAGCAGGTCGCGGAAGAGCTCGCGGTGCAGAAGGAAGGCGGCGACCAGGCTGGCGACGAGGAGGGCATACCCGGGTAGCGGCAGGTGCACGCCGAAGAGGAGGAAGGCCGACACCGAGACCCCCGCGGCGGGCAGCAGCGTGCGCAGGGTCGTCGTGGGCTCGGCTGCGGGGAGGGTGTCGGCGGAGGGCACGGCACCATTGTGCGGGGTGGCTCAGCCCCACTCCTCCTCGCGGCCGACCGTCACCGCCAGGTCGATCTCGTTGCCCTCCGGGTGGGCGAGCGTCCACCAGAACGGCGCGGCGTCGCGGACCACGGTGCCGCCGGCGGCGACCGCCGCCTCGACCCGCGCCGCCGCCACGTCGTGCGGCAGGAAGACGTCGATGTGGTGCCGGTTGCGCTGCGCGCGCCGCTGCTCGTCCAGCTCGTCGATCGGCTGGAAGAACAGGACGGGGCCCAGGCCCCGCGGGTCGACGATGTCGGTGATGTCGGGCCTGGGGTCGGGGTCGTAGCCGAGGGCCGCCTGCCAGAAGGCTCGGACGCCCGGTATGTCCGCGGCGTCCAGACCGACCTGGACGAACCGGGCGAGGTCGGGGTCAGCGGTGAGCCCGAGGGAGCGGGCCAGGCGCTGCATCTGGGCGGCGAGGGCGGGATAGCCGTCGTCCATCTCCCAGCGGTCCTTGGCGGTGTGCACCGTCACCACTGCGCGGCCATCAGCGACATCGCCCCGGTCGTCCTGGCCGTGCTGGATGTCAGCCCGTCGGGCGGGCAGCGGGCGGACGTCGATGCCCAGCGGGAGCCCTGCTGCATCGGCGAGGTCGGCCACCCCGGTCGCGAGCTCCAGCAGCTGGCCGTGGGACGTGACCGGGTAGGCCGCGACGGCGGCGAAGACGAGCCGCCAGTCCTCGGTGCCGGTCTCCGACCAGAGGTCCTCGCCCTCGGGGAGCGGGAGGACATCCACCTCGTTGCCCTCCGGGTCGGAGACGGTGGCGTAGTAGCCGTGGCGCTCGACCCGGGCCCCGTCGGACTCAAGCCGGTCCACGGTGGCGACCGCGACGGCCCGCGCGGCGACCGAGTCGAGGTGGAAGCGGCTGCGCAGCGGACGCGGCGCATCCATGTCCTGGAACCAGATGG
This sequence comes from Serinicoccus marinus DSM 15273, assembly GCF_008386315.1. Classification (NCBI taxonomy): domain Bacteria; kingdom Bacillati; phylum Actinomycetota; class Actinomycetes; order Micrococcales; family Ornithinimicrobiaceae; genus Serinicoccus; species Serinicoccus marinus. The sequence goes on from NZ_CP043808.1 coordinate 970,183, forward strand.
GAAGGTGGCGCCGCGCCGGGTCGACCACGTCCTCGTCACCCTGACGGACGTGGCCCAGCGCCGTCTCCCAGAACGTGATCGCCGCGACCGGGGTCTGGGTGTCCAGCGCGAGCTGGACCTCCTGCACGGCATCCGGCTGGGCCGTCAGGCCGAGATCGCGCGCCGCTGCGGAGATGGCCCGCGCCGCCTCGACCGTCTCCGGTGTGAACCCCTCACCGGTGGCGGCCAGACGCACCCGGAGGCCGGTCGAGCGCAGGTCGAGGTCAGGGAGGACGGTGCCGCGCTCGACGCAGGCGGCAACGACCGTACGCAGCATCGCTGCGCCCTCGGCGTGCGACCGGGCTGCGAACCAGGCGTGCGCGCCGCGGCCCAGCCCGCGCCAGTCCTCCGTCCCCGACGCCGACTGGAACTGCCGGATGGTCAGTCGCTCTGCTCCACGGGCCATGACAGGCATCCTGGCATGGTGCCGGACGGCGCGACCCATCTCACCGGCGTCGTCGTGCGTATCGAGGTCAGCCGCTGACCGCGACCCGCTCGGGCGGGCGGGCTGTCGCCCCCCAGGCCTCCGCCAGCATGCGATAACTGCGCCGCCGCAGCTCTGGGTCGAAGGTGTAGGTAGTGACGATCAGCTCGTCGAGCTCGTGCGCGGCGGCGAACGTCTCGAGCTTCTCCACGACCGTCTCGGGGGTGCCGACCATCTTGACGGACTGGTGGGCGTTGGCCAGCGGCAGCAGCTCGGTCGGCACGACGGCGGCGAGGCTCTCGACCGGTGGGTCGAGCGGCGCCGGTTGGCCGGAGCGGATGCGGATCGCCATGAGCTGGGCGGTGGTGAAGAGGTGGTCGGCTTCCTCCTGGGTGGGCGCCACGAGCACGTTGACGCCGGCCATGGTGGTGGGGCGGTCGACCTGTGCGGTGGCCGCATCGGCGCGGAACCGGTCGCGGTAGAGGCTGAGCGCCTCCTGCAGCTGGTCCGGCGCGAAGTGCGAGGCGAAGGAGAAGGGCAGCCCGAGCGCCGCGGCGACCTGCGCACCACCGGTGGACGAGCCGAGCATCCACAGCGGCACCCCGGTGCCCTCGCCCGGCAGCGCACGAACCCGACGACCGGACTGTGGCTCGCCGAGGTAGCCCTGCAGGTCCGCCACCTCGGAGGCGAAGTCGGGCAGATGCCCGCTGGAGCGCGACAGGGCCGCGGCCGTCATGGGGTCTGTGCCCGGTGCCCGGCCGAGACCGAGGTCGAAGCGGTCGCCGTGGATGGTGGCCAGGGTGCCGTAGTACTCCGCCACCATGAGGGGAGAGTGGTTGGGGAGCATCACGCCGCCGGAGCCCAGCCGGATGCGGTCGGTCGCGTGCGCCACGTGACCGAGGAGCAGCGCGGTCGCCGAGGACATGAAGGCCTCGGAGCCGTGGTGCTCCGCCATCCAGAAGCGGTGGTAGCCGAGCTGGTCGACCTCCCGCGCGAGGGCCACGGACTCCTCGATGGCGGTGGCGGGCGTCATGCCCTGGGAGCGGGGGACCAGGTCGAGGACGGAGAGCGGGACGCGCGTGGATGTCATGTCTGGGCCAACGCGTGTCCCCTGCCGTGTATGCCGGAAGAGGCCCTGACGTCTGTCTCCGGGCGACCGGCCGCGCCGGTCGTGGCCCAGCCGTGAGAGGCCCAGCAACTCGACGCGGCGACCGCACAAGCCGAGCATCGGCCCGCGGTACCCTGCCACGCCGCGCCCCCGCCGAGCAAGGCCATGCGGTCGACGTCGGTGCGCCCACCCGGGCCCAGTGGTCCAGATGATGGCTGTCGCACCACTGAGGAAGCGCGGAGCACCCCGGGAACGAGCAGCCGCCGTCCCGCACGGCCAGGGCCGTCCACTGCGCGGGACTGGCGAAGCGTGCGGTCAGACCCAGGGCGAGCGGTGCCCCGTCTGCGGAGAGCCAGACCGGGGTCATGTCCGCGCTGCACGACAGCTCGGCGGCCTGCTTGGGCGGCACGTAGTCACCTTCCATGGTGCTCGCCGGCCCGGACGGGATGCCCCGGTCGGGGTCGAAGGGGATCGTCAGCAGCACGGTGGCGCGGGCGGTCGACGGCGGCGCACCCGGGTTGCCGGTGCCGCGACGGATCACCGTCATCAGCGCGTCGTAGCGGCGCTGGCCGGGCAGCCGGGTGTCCGGCTCGACTGCTCCAGCGCCAGAGCTGGACGTCCCCGCGGCGTCCACGGACAGCCCCAGGGTGTCCTGGTCCCCGGCAGCTCCGCGCTGCTGACCCTCACCACCGGGCGCCGGCGCGGCCAGCGCCGAGGTGAGCACGCCGGAGATGACCGCTGCATCACCGTCCGGCGCGTCGATGGTGAAGCGGGTCAGCCCGGGGCCGACGCGGCGCCGGGCGACCGTCCGCAGCTCGATCGCCTTCCGCTCTCGCTCACCGGGCTTGGCCTCCTGCAGCAGGTCTTCGACCAGCCGGTGGCAGACCTTGGCGAGGTCATGGTCCGACAGGTCCGGCCGAGCCGCCGCGGCGGAGGCGATCCGGGCATACGACTCGCGCTGGTCGGGTCGAGCGAGGACTCCAGCCGCGTCATCGTCCGCGCGACCAGGGCGGCGCGGTGCACCGGCACGCTGCCGTCGGCGACGGCGTCCCCGATGACCGTGGTCACGGGCGACTGCGAGGCCCTCACGATCGCACTGATCTGCGCGGCGTCCTGCGTGCTGAGCCAGGGGCATCGGACCCGCAGCCAGTCCACCAGCGACATCGCCACGTCCTGATGGAGCCCGCGCACCGCCGCTTCCCGCGCGAGCGTGAAGCCGACCGCCCCCAGCTGCGTCTGCAGCGCGCCCACCGCCTCGATCGCATCGGTGAGGTCGCCGTCGAGCACGGTGGCGGAGTGCTGCGCCAGCGCGCCCACGAAGCTCAACCCGCGACTCGCGGTGTCCAGGCCCTCGGCCATGCGCTCGCGCACAGGTCGCGCCGCCTGCTCCTCCGCCCGCATCTCGTCCAGCGCTGCGTCGACGTCGGCCATGAAGGCGTTGTACTCAGCCGAGCTCATCGCGTTGATCTCGGCGAGTGGGTCATAGGGGTCGAGTGGCGGCTGGGCATGCGTCCGGTGCGTGGGCGGCTCGTCTGCCTCCCACTCCTGCACCCCCGGGTTCAACGCCATACCTCACTCAAGCACCCGCCACCGACAGACCCGGTGACCTGCGACGATCCGGTGACAGACGTCACTGCCCGAGAGCTCTGGGGGCTGGCAGAGTGGGCGCCATGAGTCGGACGGACAGGCCCACGGACGCGTGGTCGCGCTGGGGCTGGCTCTTCGGCGGGATCTGGCTGGTGTTCTTCGCCTTCCCGCTCGGGCACATCTGGACGACCGCGGGGAACCTCTTGTGGCGCCTGCTCGCGACGGGGGTCGTGGCCGCGTTCATGGTCACCTACGTCCTGACCGTGCGCCGCGCGGTGCGGCGCATCGGGATGGGCGAGTATGCCGCGGCCGCGCGCGGCGGGATGATCGGTCTCGGCGTGATGATCGCCGTCGCCGTCGCGCTCGGCTGGCTGATCGGCCCGAACGCCCTCACCGCGATGCCGTTCATCATCGGCGTCCCGGTGTTCTTCCTGCCGTGGCGCGGGGTGTGGACCGTGTCGCTGGGCCTCTTCGGCGTCGGGATGGTCACGAGCGCGCTGCTCTGGGGCGTGTGGCCGACGGTGATGTACTGGGGGATCTCGGCGCTCGTGCTCACCATCAGCGTGCTCAGCCGCTACCTGGAGGAGCACCAGGAGTCGGCGCAGGAGACCCAGCAGCAGCTCGCCCTCACCGAGGAGCGCGAGCGCGTGGCGCGCGACGTCCACGACGTGCTCGGGCACTCGCTCACGGTGGTCACGGTCAAGACCGAGCTGGCGCGGCGTCTCGTCGACGCTGACCCGGAGCGGGCGAAGCAGGAGATGGGGGAGGTGCAGGACCTCGCGCGGCAGGCGCTGGCGGAGATCCGCGCCACGGTCGGCGGTCTGCGGGTCGCACGGTTGGCTGACGAGGTCGAGGCGGCGGACGTGGCGTTGCGGGGCGCCGGGATCGGCGCCGAGCTGCCTGACGACGTGCTCCTCGTCGACCCGCGGCACCGCATCACGCTGGCGTGGGTGCTGCGGGAGGCGGTGACCAACGTGGTCCGGCACAGCGGGGCGACGAGGTGCGAGGTCGAGCTCGGCGAGCACTGGTTGCGGGTGACCGACGACGGCAGGGGAGTGCGGGACAGCCAGGAGGGGAACGGCATACGAGGCCTGCGTGAGCGCGTGGAGCAGGCCGGCGGCGCGCTGTCGCTGCGCCCGGGGCCGGGCGGATCCGGCACGACCTTGGAGGTGAAGCTGTGATCAAGGTGCTGCTCGCCGACGACCAGGCGCTGGTGCGCGGCGCGCTGGCGGCGCTGCTCGACCTGGAGCGGGACATCGAGGTGGTGGCGCAGGTCGGGCGCGGTGACGCAGTCCTCGACGCGGTGAGGAAGGCGCAGCCGCAGGTATGCCTGCTCGACATCGAGATGCCCGGTCTGGACGGGATCGAGGTGCTCAAGCAGCTGCGTGAGGCAGGGGTGGGTGCGCGCTGCCTCATGGTGACGACCTTCGGCCGGCCGGGCTATCTGCGGCGCGCGATGGACGCGGGGGCGAGCGGGTTCGTCGTCAAGGACACGCCGGCACCGGAGCTGGCCGAGGCGGTCCGACGGGTGGATGCCGGGCTGCGCGTGGTCGACCCGGCGCTCGCGACCGAGTCGCTTATCGGTGGGCCGAACCCCCTGACCGACCGGGAGCGCGAGGTGCTGCGACAGGCGCTCGACGGGTCGCCGGTGCAGTCGATCGCCGGGCAGCTCTTACTGTCACCCGGGACGGTGCGCAACTATCTCTCGTCCGCCATCGGCAAGACGGGGACCGCCACCAGGGTGGAGGCGGCGAGGTATGCCGAGGAGCGTGGCTGGCTCTGATCGCTGGAGCGACCGCTGACCATCGATGATCATTGAGTGATCGGCCCTTCGAGCGAGAAGTCGAGTTCCCCACGATCAGGGGCATCCGCGACATCTGGCCAGTCGGCTTTGAGCACGAGAGCGTGCACATCGACCGCGAGGGAGAGTTCATCGAAGTCCGCTGCCACCGGGTGGACAAGCGACCACTCCGTCGTCGATCGAGACTTCTCCGTTGATATCTCTTCAACTTCGTTATCTCCGATAGTGACCCGGGTCACCTCGACCTCTTGGACGTCGTAGTAGGCCGTCTCGCCTTCTGCAATCGTGTTCCTCACCGACGAGACGTCAACCTGGCCCTCCGCGAGGAGCCAGACCTGCCCGTCAGGAGCCCAGCCGGTCTCGCGTGCGTAAGGTGACAATCTGGCTTCGGGTGCACCCCACCCTGATCGTGCCTCCGCGACAAATCCGCTACTCGAGTCGTCGCCGACGGAGTCACTCAGGCTCGCCACGGTGACAGACGGCAACTCTTCATACAGGGCATCGGCCGCTGTGCCAGACTGGCGGTTGCCCTGCGCGTCGATCATCTGAGTCAGACCGGCAAATTCCATGGCGAATGAGTAGGATTCGGGCTCCTCGGACACTGCGACGGCATAGGTGCCGGTCTGGCTGCCGAGGTCAAAGGTCTCCTGTTGGCCGATCACCTGAAACGACACCTCGTCCGGGTCCTCGGACCAGGACGATTGCTCCCCAGTAATGGAGGCGATGACAAAGGCACCGCCATCTGGCGCGTCCAGTGGCGACCCTTCCTGAGTGATGCGCCCAACGTTGCCAAGGGCCACGTCGAAGCGGCTGTTGGGAGATCGCAAGTCGTCGACACTCTCAAGTTGAAGGTCAACCGCATCGGTGGTTGCGATCTCAATCACGTCACCTGCGGTCGCCTTCGGGGCGTCCGGCTCCTTGACGTCGGCTGCAAGGTCCGCTTCCTCCCCGTCGGGCCGGAACGGGATCAAGTTGGGACTCGGCTGGCTGGACCTGAAGGGACTCTCGAGGTCGGTGGGTGCCAGATGCACAGTCCACTGCTCGGAGTTGCCATCGAAGTACGAGGTCAGTTCAGCCGAATCCCACGACGTTTCTGCCGAACCCAGGGCCCGGTAAGGGCCACACAGGACTTCTGGCGAGAGCTGAGAGTCGCGATCGTCAGGGTCTCGGGCCTGGAAGTAGCAGGCCGCTTCTTCCGGCACGTTGACTTCGGTGTCGGATTGGCCGATCGACGCCTGCCACGCAGAATCGATGTCAGCGAGGGAGCCTTCGAGCTCGGACACCTCCCGTCCGCCGAGGGTGTAGCTGGGGCCTGCCGCGCAGGCGCTGACCAGGAGCCCGCCCATCAGCAGGAGTGACAACCTGCCACCTGTTCTCTGCACTGCTTCCCCCTGGCTAGTTCGAGTAGAGCCGGTTCTCTGACGTGAGGACCTCGAGCGGGGTGGCGGGCCCGTCGATCACGGCGCTGCTCGGGATCTCTGTCCACTCACCACCGTCGACGCTGTACTCGCCGCCGTACTCCACGGAGATGTAGGGCGCGACCTCCGCGGCTTCCGTGTACTCGTGCGTGATGTCACCGTCGGGGTAGGGGCCTCCGAGGCTCTCGGTCGGACCGATGCTGGCGCCGTCACCGGTGACATACGTGACGCCGATGAGGGTGGGGCGGATGCGCAGTTCGCGACCCACCAAGGTCGTGGTGTCGACTTCCTGCGGCTCGAATCCTTGGCTGGGCCACTCCAGTTGGAAGTACACAGGTAAGTTTACGAGGGTACGACCTTCTGGGGGTTGTATAACGCTGCTCGGCAGCGCAAAGTCAGTGGAGTGAAACTGGTCAACGATCATCGCTTCTGTCAAGATCTCCGCTGGTTCTCCGGATCTTGCAGGCAGATGGTCTGTGAAACACGTGAAGCCAATAAGTTCCCAATCTCCCGCCCGCCGGCCTCGGATACCTCACGCCGATATATTCGCGAACGAGGTCCACTTGATTCAGGAACGGTTCGCTCGCAGTATTCATCCGAGAATATGCAGTGAGCTGTCTCTGGATCCTGCGGGGTGTTGGGATAGCAGTCTCGGACAGCTAAATACTCGTACCAAGGATCTGGCTTCTCTGGCGATGATCCCGGTGGCCAGACTTGTGCCTGTTGATAGGTGCGCTCGGCGGATATGCCTGTGTAGTCTCCTCCGCCGATTCCGACACATTTTATCAGGTCCCCGATGTGGCAGGGGCCTGTTGGGTTAGGCCCGGGCATGGATTCGTCTGCTCCGATGGCACTTGAAGAGCCGACGAGCACTATTGTCAAAGCAAAGACGCTTACGGCAAGAAGATTTCTTCGATGCTCCACCGGTTATCCCCCCAAATAAGCGTGATGACGAGGTCAACCACTTGACCATCCTCGAGTTGCTCGACGGACGCTCTCACCTCTGCACTCTCCCCCGTTGCCAGACCTTCTGTGTTAATGAGGCGGAAATATTGCTGTTCCCCATCCCGTGTCTGATACGTCGCGCAGCACCTCACATGTGCTGCAGTCTTCGGTCGTCAGCGAGTCGAGGTCTGCTGGCTCGGCCTCCTTCAAGTGAACTGCCGTGAGCATGTCGAAGTACTCGGCCACCGCGGCTTCCGCGCCGTCGCTGGTCATGTCCCCCGCTTCCGCCTCAGGTTCTTCGCTCGTCGCCTCCTCCGACGTCTCGGCCGGCTCGGAGGTCACCTCGGTGTCCTCCGACGGCTCCTCCGTCGGCGTCGTGAGCGCATCCTCCGACGTCGGGGGAGCGGCGGGCTCGGTCGAGCTGTCGCAGCCGGCGAGCATGACCAGGCCGGCCACGGCTGCGACGACGGTGGTGCGGGTCACGGCATACCCCTCCTCGATCCTGCGGCCGCAGGTCCCCCGCGGCCGTTCCGTCCAGCCCAGTGTGCCCCACGACAGGGCCGCTGCACGCTCGTCCACAGTAAAGACTCCGCCGGGATCTGAACACCCCGAGACGCGGACAGCCACCGAACGACACCCCGTCACCACCCCCGATCCCCGCCGTTCCGGGCCTCGCGAGCACCCGACACGCAGCCCGACGCGCACCCCTTGCATCTAGTAGCGGGGTCGCCTACGATCACCATATCTAGTAGTTACAGGGGTGTGGTTCGTCCACATCTTGTTCACAACCGGACCGGCTGTTCCCACATCCCGTCCACAGACCGTCCCCAGATCCACCCACAGAGCGCCTGCTCCGGCAGGTGCTCGCGCCGCGCTGCCGCGACCGAGAAGGAGAGTGACATGCACTGCCCGTTCTGCCGTCACACCGACTCCAAGGTCGTCGACAGCCGCGTCCAGGAGGAGGGGACGGTCATCCGTCGCCGCCGCCAGTGCCCCGAGTGTGGGCGCCGCTTCGGCACGGTGGAGTCCGCCACGCTCTCGGTCATCAAGCGCTCCGGCGCGACCGAGCCGTTCAGCCGCGACAAGGTGATCTCGGGGGCCCGCAAGGCCTGCCAGGGTCGCCCGGTCACGGACGCCCAGCTCCAGCTGCTCGCGCAGCAGGTCGAGGAGTCGATCCGCTCGCTCGGGCAGGCGGAGGTCGACGCGCACGAGGTCGGCCTGGCCATCCTCGAGCCGCTCAAGGCGCTGGACGAGGTCGCCTACCTCCGCTTCGCCTCGGTCTACCAGGCCTTCGACAACCTCGACGACTTCGAGTCGGCGATCGTGCTGCTGCGCACCGAGCGCGACGCCGCCTCCGACACCGAACCCACCCCGACCACCTGAGCACGACAGGTATGTCGGTGCCCTCTGGTGCACTGGCATACACGGACGACACGCACGCACATCCCCACAAGGAGAGCTAGTCATGACCGAGACCACCGGGTCGAAGACGCGCACGCGCCGCAACGGCAAGGGCCTGACGATCGAGCGCATCTTCACAACACCTGGCGTGCACCCCTACGACCAGGTCACCTGGGAGAGCCGGGACGTCGTCCAGACCAACTGGAAGACCGGCGACACGATCTTCGAGCAGCGCGGCGTGGAGTTCCCGGACTTCTGGTCGGCCAACGCCTCCACCATCGTCACGACGAAGTACTTCCGCGGCGCCGTCGGCACCGACGCCCGCGAGACCGGTCTCAAGCAGCTCGTCGACCGCGTCGTGCTCACCTACACCAAGGCGGGCAAGGAGCACGGCTACTTCGCAACCGACGAGGACGCCGAGATCTTCGAGCACGAGTTGACGTATGCCCTCGTGCACCAGATCTTCTCCTTCAACTCTCCCGTGTGGTTCAACGTCGGCACCCAGAGCCCGCAGCAGGTCAGCGCCTGCTTCATCCTCTCGGTGGACGACTCGATGGACTCGATCCTCAACTGGTACAAGGAGGAGGGCTTCATCTTCAAGGGCGGCTCGGGCGCCGGCCTCAACCTCTCCCGCATCCGCTCCTCCAAGGAGCTGCTGTCCTCCGGCGGCACCGCCTCCGGCCCGGTCTCTTTCATGCGCGGCGCCGACGCCTCCGCGGGCACCATCAAGTCCGGTGGCGCCACCCGCCGCGCGGCCAAGATGGTCGTCCTCGACGTCGACCACCCCGACATCGAGGAGTTCATCGACACCAAGGCGCGCGAGGAGGACAAGATCCGGGCGCTGCGCGACGCCGGCTTCGACATGGACCTCGGCGGCGACGACATCGTGTCGGTGCAGTACCAGAACGCCAACAACTCGGTGCGCGTCTCCGACGAGTTCATGCGTGCCGTGGAGGAGAAGACCGACTTCGGCCTCACCTCCCGCAAGGACGGCTCGGTCGTCACCACCGTCGACGCCAAGCACCTCTTCACCAAGATGGCTCAGGCCGCGTGGGAGTGCGCCGACCCGGGCATCCAGTACGACGGCACCATCAACGACTGGCACACCAACCCCGAAACCGGCCGCATCACCGCGTCCAACCCCTGCTCGGAATACATGTCGCTGGACAACTCCAGCTGCAACCTCGCCTCGCTCAACCTCATGAAGTTCCTGCGCGAGGACGACACCTTCGACGTGGAGACCTACCAGAAGGTCGCCGAGCTGGTCATCACCGCGATGGACATCTCGATCTGCTTCGCGGACTTCCCGACCGACCCGATCGGCGAGACCACCCGCAACTACCGCCAGCTCGGCATCGGCTACGCCAACCTCGGCGCGCTGCTCATGGCGACCGGTCACGGCTACGACTCCGAGGGCGGCCGCGCGCTCGCCGCGTCGCTCACCTCGCTGCTCACCGGCGCCGCCTACAAGCGCTCGGCGGAGCTCGCCGGCGTGGTCGGCCCCTACAACGGGTATGCCCGCAACGCCGACGCGCACAAGCGCGTCATGCGCAAGCACCAGGCGGCGAACGACGAGATCCGCACGCTCCACACCATGGACTCCTCGGTCCACAAGGCCGCGACCAAGGCCTGGGACGCCGTCGTCAAGACGGGGGAGAAGAACGGCTACCGCAACGCGCAGGCGTCCGTGCTCGCTCCGACCGGCACCATCGGCTTCATGATGGACTGCGACACCACCGGCATCGAGCCCGACTTCTCGCTGGTGAAGTTCAAGAAGCTCGTCGGTGGCGGATCGATGCAGATCGTCAACCAGACCATCCCGCGGGCGCTCAACCGCCTCGGGTATGCCGACGAGACCATCGAGGCGATCGTCGAGTTCATCGCCGAGAACGGCCACGTCATCGACGCTCCGGGTCTGAAGCCTGAGCACTACGAGGTCTTCGACTGCGCGATGGGCGCCCGGGCGATCCGCCCCATGGGCCACGTGCGGATGATGGCCGCGGTGCAGCCGTTCCTGTCCGGTGCCATCTCCAAGACGGTCAACCTGCCGGAGTCGGCGACCGTCGAGGACATCGCCGAGGTCTACCTCCAGGGTTGGAAGATGGGCCTCAAGGCGCTCGCCGTCTACCGCGACAACTGCAAGGTCGGCCAGCCGCTGTCCGACGGCAAGGCTGACAAGGAGAAGAAGGCCGACGAGGTCGAGGCTCCCGTCGAGAAGGTCGTCGAGTACCGCCCGGTCCGCAAGCGGCTCCCCAAGCGCCGGTCCAGCCAGACCACGAGCTTCGCCGTGGGCGGCGCGGAGGGCTACCTCACCGCCGGCACCTATGAGAGCGGTGACCTGGGCGAGCTGTTCCTGAAGTTCGGCAAGCAGGGTTCGACCCTGGCCGGTGTCATGGACGCCTTCTCCATCGCCGTGTCGATCGGGCTGCAGTACGGCGTGCCGCTGGAGACCTTCGTCGAGAAGTTCACCAACCTGCGCTTCGAGCCGGCCGGTATGACGGACGACCCGGACGTGCGCATGGCGCAGTCGATCATGGACTACGTCTTCCGCCGCCTGGCGCTGGACTACCTGGACTTCGAGAGCCGGTCGTTCATGGGCATCCACACCGCGGAGGAGCGGGCCCGCCAGCTCGAGACCGGGTCGTATGCCCCGCTCGAGCCGTCGAACGACGACGACGACTACGAGGACGAGCTGGAGAACTACAGCCAGACCGCCGCCACCACGCCAGCCAAGAAGGCCGACAAGGTGGAGAAGGTCGCAGACCAGTCCGGTGCCGGCGCCGCCGACGCCCGCAAGGTCGACGCGGAGATCCACTCCTCGGCCGAGCTGCTCGAGCAGTTCCAGGGCAAGGTCGCTGACGCGCCGATCTGCATGACCTGCGGGACGAAGATGCGTCCGGCTGGGTCGTGTTATGTCTGCGAAGGCTGCGGCAGCACCAGCGGCTGCAGCTGAGAACTCAAGAGAGTCGGGCCCGGCGTTGCACCGCCGGGCCCGACGAGCAGTGGGTGTCCACTGGCTCCCTGTCGAACAGGAGCCTCCATCATGGCGCACCCCTGCTCGATCGCCAAGTGATCGAGCGGCCAAGGAGGTGATGATCATGGCCAAGAACACTGGACGCGGTTACCGTCGCGGTCCCGTGCGCTCCCGAAGCGAGTTCCGCCACCCCAACGGAACTTGGGTGAAGAGAGACAGCAACACGGGGCGGATCCTCAACGTGAGCGATAAGCCTCACAAGGGAGTGCGCGACGAGTAATGGTTGGCGCTGTCTCGCGCTCTCAGGCGAGACAGCGCCGCCAGCGGCACGGGAGGTCGGAGGCGGTTGTTGCATGGGCTCACTCCGAAAATCGCAGGTAGACGACTCGCGCCTCAGGGCGATCTGGGCGCCGTGCATTCTGTCGACACACTCGACGTTTTCATGGGCTCGCCCCGCAGCGCGGTCTGACAAGCTAAAGCCATGCACGAGGGGATCTATGAGCGTCTGGTGACGCGTCTCCTTGCAGACGAGCTTCATGACGAGGCTTTGGTTGCGGCCCGGATGCAGCCAGTTGAGGACGCGGAGCAGCCGGACGTTCTTGCTCGCCACGTGGCCGACGTCATACGCGATGTGCTGCGTGGTGTACGTGAGGACGCGCGGGTCGATCTGGTCAATCGTGTTGTCGATCAGCTAGCGAGCGAGCGGACGGTGCATCCACCGGTTCGCAACCTCGTGAGCGTGCGGGCTACTAGCTACGGGCCGGAGCTTCCCCGCCCCGCAACACCTCTCAGCAACGCCGCCCTCCTGACCAATGTCAAGGGGGAGCCAAGCCTCGGTGCCGAAATCCGGGCCGAGCTTGCATCTGCCGACCAGGTGGATCTGTTGTGCGCCTTCGTGAAGTGGCACGGACTCCGGGTGATTGAGGACGACCTACGAGCGCTCAGAGATCGCGGCGCTCAGCTGCGAGTCATCACCACGACATACATGGGCGCGACCGAACGCCGTGCCGTGGACCGCCTCGTCCAGGACTTCGGTGCGGAAGTCCGCACCCACTTCGACGAAGCCAAGACACGGCTGCACGCGAAGGCCTGGATGTTCCACCGGAAGACCGGCTTCGACACGGCATACGTCGGCTCGTCGAACCTCTCGCGTAGTGCTCTCCTGGATGGGCTGGAGTGGAACGTGCGACTGTCCCGGGTCGCGACACCTCACCTCCTCGAAAAGTTCTCGGGCACGTTCGAGACCTACTGGAACGACCCGAGCTTCGTGCCCTACGACCCGAACGACGTCGCAGACCGAGACCGCCTCGATGATGCGCTGGCAGTTGCCAGTGGCAAGGTCCGCCCCGACACAGGGTGGACGCTGTCCGGCCTCGACGTACGGCCCTACGCATATCAACAGCACATCCTTGATGCGCTCGAGGCGGAGCGACAGCTGCACGGGAGACACCGCAACCTCGTTGTTGCGGCGACGGGGACAGGGAAAACGATCATCGCGGCGCTGGACTACCGCCGACTCGCCGACCCGTCCACAAAGCGCTACCCGACCCTTCTCTTCGTGGCTCACCGCAAGGAGATCCTGGAGCAGTCACGACGCGCCTACCAAGAGGTGCTGGCGGATGCTTCCTTCGGTGAGCTCTATGTCGACGGCGCGCGTCCTGAGCGATGGCAGCACGTCTTCGCGAGCGTTCAGTCGCTGAACTCCTACGGCGTGGGAAACCTCGATCCGCGCCACTTCGACGTCGTCGTCATCGATGAGTTCCACCACGCCGCAGCGAAGAGCTACCAGGACATCCTCAGCCATCTGCAGCCACGTGAGCTCCTGGCGCTGACCGCCACTCCCGAGCGGACCGACGGCTTCGACGTCCGTGCCTACTTCGACGGCCGCACTGCCGCCGAGCTGCGCCTCTGGGAGGCGCTTCAGGCCGGCATCCTCTGCCCGTTCCACTACTTCATGGCGTCGGATGGCACCGACCTCAGTGACGTCAGCTGGGTGAGGGGCCGCTACGACGAAGAACAGCTCAATCAGCTCTACACCGGTAACGAAGCGCGGGCCCGCATCATCCTGCGAGAGCTGGGCGACAAGGTTCTCGACGTGCACGGTATGCGGGCGCTCGGCTTCTGCGTGGGTGTCCAGCACGCCGCCTACATGGCCAAGGTCTTTACCGAGGCAGGAATCCCCGCTCGGTCAGTGAGTGGCACGACGCCAGGAGCAGAGCGTGAGGCCGCCCTGAGTGATCTGCGAGCTGGCCGACTCAGCATCCTCTTCGCCGCCGACCTCTTCAACGAGGGCGTCGATCTGCCTGATGTCGACACCCTGCTGTTCCTGCGCCCCACCGAGAGCGCCACGGTCTTCCTCCAGCAGCTGGGCCGCGGGCTTCGGCAGCGTCCGGACAAGCCCGTCCTCACGGTCCTGGACTTTGTCGGCAACCAACGCAAGGAGTTCCGGTTCGACGCCAAACTCGCGGCGCTGACCGGGCGGCCCCGACGGCGCCTGACCCAGGACCTGGAAGACGGCTTCCCTTATCTGCCCAGTGGGTGCCAGATCGTCCTCGATCGCCGCGCGCAAGAGACCGTACTCGCCAGTCTGAAGGCTCAGCTCAGCGCTCGGTGGGCACATCTGGTCAACCAACTCCGGGCTAGCGGGCAGGACACCTCGCTGCAGACTTTTATCGATGACTCTGGCTACTCGCTCTCCGACATCCTGCGGCGTGGACAGAAATCGTGGACCGAGCTGCGGCGAGACGCCGGGCACCTGCGGGGCTCGCCCAGTCAGGTGGAGGTCGCGCTCGCGAAGCGAGTTCGAGCGCTCGCCCATGTGGACGACCCCGTGCGTCGCCGCGGGTATGAAGCTCTGCTCGCCAACCCGGATCGAACGGGTCTGACGCCGACGGAGGAGAGTCTTGCAGAGATGCTCTTCTTCACCTTGTGGCCGGACGGGGGAGGACACAGTTCCGTGCGCGCGGGACTCAGTGAGCTGGCCCAGGTCCCGGACCTCGTCGAAGAGATGCAGGCCGTCATCGCGGTCGCCTTCGACGAAGCGGAGCGGCCGGTGGCACCCACTCCTGGCCCGCTGGCGCAGATGCCCCTCCGGGTGCACGCCCGATATCAGCGAGAGGAAGTGCTTGCGGCTCTCGGCTACGCCTCGTTGAATCGCAGGCCCAACTCGTTTCGTGAAGGTGTGCTCTTCGTCCCGGAGCTCAATGTCGACGCGTTCTTCATCACCTTGCGCAAGACGGAGAAGCGCTTTTCGCCGACCACGATGTACCGCGACTACCCGATCAGCCAGCAGCTCTTTCATTGGGAGAGCCAGTCGACTACGACCGAGCGGTCCAAGACCGGACAGCGCTACCTCAACGGCACGAGTACCGTCCTGCTTTTCGTCCGGGAGGAGCAGAAGGACGACTTCGGAACGAGCCCCTACCTGTACCTCGGGCCTTCGACCTACGTCTCCCATCGGGGTGAGCGCCCCATCGCTGTGACGTGGAAGCTTGCGCAACCGATGCCGGCTGACCTCTTCGCGGCCGCGACCGTGGCAGCGGGGTAGGGGGGGGTCGAGCCTTGCTCAGCTCAGTGACGCGACCAGTGCTGATAGACCTGCTCACGCTCGTCCACGGCTCCGGTCCGTACATGTCACCCACTTCGCGCGTCTGTGCGTTGACAACCAGCGCAGCGAGGTCGGGCTCACCGCGGCGCTCGCACTCCACCTTGGTGAGGTCGAGGAGACGGCCCATTCCCGTCGGCATGTGCGGTAGAGCGGCTTCATTCTTGAGCGCGCCGTAGGTGATGGTGGTGCGGCCCGTGGCGACGCGGATCAGCGCTGGGCGCATGGACACGACGCTGTCGATGTCGAGTTGGGAGACACGAAGCGTCTTGCCCTTGCTCTCTATGCGTTCACCGAGTTCGAGGTGGGCTGTCCCTGATCGGTGTTCAGAGGACATAGTGCGCAATCAGCGAGTCGAGACGGCGGACGTCGATGCCCTTGCGCAGGCTCACCTTGACGTGACCAGCGCGAGTCCACAGCTCCATCTCGGCGTTGTTGTCGATCATGCCGGCATTCTCAGAAGACCACATGTGGATGGAGGAGTAGGGGAGCGAGTACACCTCGACCTTCTTGCCGGTGATGCCTTGAGCGTCGCGGACCATCAGTCTCTTGGTTGTGAAGATGGCTGAGTCTCGGAACGTCTTGTAGGCCGCCAGCCACCGCCCCTCTTCGCCAGGGGTCAGCAACTTTTGAACGTCGCTGGGGATGGGGCACTCCGAGATCAGCGTCCACGTGAGGATGGGTGCAGTTTCCATCATGTCCTTTCTGGGTGGTCGAGCAAAGCACTCATCTTCTCAAAGGGGAGCAGGCGTGCACGTCACGCCGTGCACTGCCAGCGCTGACGGCGTCAATCTCTATGCCAGGCCTCCGACGCCTAGTCCGTCAGCATGGACACAAAGCTGTCGACGATAGGGGCCTGCACGGCCATCAAGGTCTCGAGGTTCGTGGCCAGAAGCACAAGGAAGATGAGGTAGAGGAGTAGGACAAAAGGCGATCTGGTGTGCTTCCTGGTTCGGCGCCGTGAAGCAGTCGTCGACTGCTCCCGCCAAGCCGGCCGCGGCGCCCCGCCGTGGTGGAGAGCCTGCGTTACCGCCGCATCCTTCGTGCGTCGATGAGGCCTGCGGTTGGGCGGTAGGTGGGGGGACTCACGCTCAACACCCTGTGGCGCGGTGAGCAGGGCTGGCACGCGTGCCATGGTCTGAACCAACTCAGGATTGAGACTGGGCACCGGCCCGAGCGCAGGAATGAGGTGATCTAGCCCGACGACGAGGCCCTGTGCGTCAGGATGAGGTGAGACACCACCGAGGACTCACGATTATGACCAACCAAGCAGAGTCACATCTTTCGGCCGCCGTAGACAGCGATCGCGTGAGGCAGGAGGCAGGGTGGCGCGTTTTCCGTGTCTGGAGCACGTCGGGTCGATGGAAACCGCGGATACCGTCGAGAAAGCGATGGAGCATCAGCGCAGGCGTGACGGTGCCCGACTCCCCCGCTGCCGCCACGACCCCGAGATGATCCCCGCACCGCTGCCGGTGGCGACCTTGACGAGGATGAGGTCGTCCACGTCGGGCAGGTAGGCGCCCCGTCCACCGAGGGCCATGATGTCGACGCCGTTGTCGACGATGGCGAGGTCCGGCTCATTGGTGAGCGTCGATCACCCAGGGCAGACCCGGTCCGAGGAGCGTGCCATCTGACGTGAGCAGGCTCAGCTGCTCCACGTGTGCCTGCGCCAGGAGCATCCGATCGAACGGGTCGTGGCGGGCCAGCTCGGCAAACTCGGTCAGGGCACCGGCATGCCGGGATGTCAGGGGGATCTCGCTGAGACCGCTGGCGGTGAGTGCTGTCGGCAGATCACCGGGGAGCGAGAGCTTGCCGAGCATCGTCTTGATGGTGATCTCGAGGACAGAGACCGCCGAGAACCTCACGACGCCTGCCCCGGTGATGCTCTTACGTGCTTCCGGTCCCAGACGTGAGTCACCCGTCAGGGTCCAGAGCAACGCATTGGTATGAGAAGGAGGCCGCTCACTCGTCCGCACCGGCGAACAGGGCGTCGATCTGCGGATCAGGCGCGTCCAGCGCATCAGTGTCGACGTCAGCGCCGGCCCAGCCTGGGACGCCGATGACGACCGGCGGAGAGGAGTGGACGACCAGGTCGACGACGGGCCGACCGGAGCGCGCGATGGTCACCTTTTCACCGGCGAGCGTGGCCTCGATGAGGCGGGACAGCTGCGACTTTGCCTCATGCACGTTGACCTGGATCATGTAGTCGACGATATCTCCGCTTGGCTAAGTCTGGCTAGGTTGACGACGGTGGTGACGGTGACGCTCTGGTGACATGCCCCGCCAAGCCACCTACGCGTCCTCTGGCCAGAGCACTATTCGCGCGAGTCCAGCCGCCCGACGGCGGCTCTGCTCGCTGGGCGGGTCGCGGAACAGTCAGGACCCGGACGCGTCCGACAGCGCGCGCCAGGCCGGCGACACCAGGCCAAGGCATGACGCGGGTCGAACCCGCCCGGCGTGGTCCGCAGGCCGCAGCGGGTCATACGGTCCGCGACCCGGATCTGGTGGTCGTAGTCCGCCTCACGGGACTCTGCGCTTCTCAGCACAGCGAAGAGCTTTGTGCGGGAAATCGCGACAAAGTACCCTCCCAATGTAAGAATCTCGTGAACGCCACGTAACGTCGAGGAAGGTCTAGCTGGTCAGAGGTTGGACGGTCAGCTCGTACTCCAGGTACCCCCCCAGCGTGGCGGCGTGATACCAACCGAACTTGTGACCTACGCGAAGACTCGCGATATTCGCATTGTTGACATGAATGGGTTCGATTGCAAGACATAAGTTTGAGACATGGGAGAGGCATGACCTTCAGGTATGGAAGCAAGTGGAACAACCGGCTCCAGTGCCCCATCGACGAGATTGGCGAGGCCGCTGCTCGCGAGCGCGGCTTCGCGGGCTGGACATCTGTGACACGAATGTCCGACACGGGCAGAAACCCAACGTATACGATGCTCGTTGGTCCCGATGCCAGCCATGTTCGGGTTCATCGCTACGACGACGCTGGATCGGTCATCGGCTCCTACGACTGGGCGAGGTTCCAGGGCGACCAGAATTGTTTCTTGACAATCACAAGGTCTGGGTTTACGGAGACGATTTCTCGGAACCGCAGAGCTTCGAGGACTCGGTGGCGCACAAGGCCTGGGTTTTCTTTCAGGACGGCACAGCGACCTGCCGCGAGACGATCAAGGGCATGCCCGAGGTGAAGATCACGCGGTATCGCGATCTGGATATGTCGGGCCACTGGCGTGACCGACCCGCATGGGGCGACTGGGACCGTTTCGGCGAACACCCCGAGCCTGCTGACGACGTGAGCTACCGCTACGGCCGCGATTGGAACATACGGCTGCTGCAGCCCATCGCGGAGATCGATCAGCAGGAGGCAGAGCGTTGTTTCGAGACGTCGCCTCAGCTCTCCGTCAGCCGCCTTCGCGCTGACCGTGCGGTCCCGGACTACACGCTGGTCATGGGTGCTGGCGGTGACCATGTACGCGTCCGTGTCTACGACGACAACGGTTCCATCGTGGAGTCCTTCGACTGGGGCCAAGTCAGCGAGAGTGACAAGCTGTTCTTGATGAACTACAAGGTGTGGGTCTACGCGGAGGATTCCTCGGGGCCTCGGACCTTCTCCCAGAGTGCCGCCCACAAGGCATGGGTGTTCCGGCAGGACGGCACAGCGACTTGCCGCGAGACGATCAAAGGCATGCCGGAGGTGAAGATCACCCATTATCGCGACCTCGACACGTCGGGTCATTGGCGGGAGCGGCCCGTATGGGGGGACTGGGACCGCTTCGGCGAGCACCCTGAGCCTGACCCGCCGACAGGGCTGCCGGGTCCGGGCTGAGGCCTGCCCGGAGGTCTGGCTACGCGAGCTCACTCCTCGCTGACCACGCCCGTGAAGGCGCTCACCCATGGCCCGGTCCCGCCCGTCCACTCTCGCCGCGCGCGCTGCAGCACGAGCATGGCCTCGTCCCATCCGATGAGCGGTTTGATCAGGGTGTAGGCGCGCTCGGTCGTGACAGGGGAGCGGACCCAGTCCTGGGGCAACGGGTCGACCTCGATCTGCACCGGGCGGCCCCTGTGCGTCAGGATGGGGTGAGACACCACCGCTGATCTGCTACTGACCTCGCACGGGGCGAGAAACGGACATTTTGAGATGACGATGACGGTTGCTGACGTCGGCGCCGATGATGGGGCCATGGCTCCTCGTGCTGACCGTCCCAAGCGGCGCTCGTTCACCGCCGAGTTCAAGGCGGCGATCCTGGCCGAGTACGACGCCGCGGACCGGGAGGAGCGAGGCGCGATCCTGCGCCGGGAGGGTCTGTACCCTCCCACATCGCCGAGTGGCGCAAGGCCGCTGCGGAGGGTGCACAGGCCGGGCTGGGCAGCAGACCGCGGGACCGGCGCGAGCGGGAGATGCAGGCGCTACGGGTCCGGGCGGAGAAGGCCGAGGCCGAGCTGGCCAGGACCAAGGCGGCGCTGGACCTGATGGGAAAAGCACACGCGCTCTTGGAGACGCTCTCCGAGAGCGCGGACAGACCGCCGCGGTCGCCGCGGTGATCAACCCAGCCGTGGACGAGGTGGCCGAGCACGTCGGCACCGCCAGGGCGTGCGCGCTGCTGGGCCGCTCCCGCGCCGGCCACTACCGGGCCAAGAACCCGCCACCGCCACGTGCACGGGCACCGCGGCCTGTGCCAGCGAACAAGCTGACACCGGCCGAGCGGGCCCACGTGCTGTCGGTGCTGACCAGCGAACGGTTCGCGGACAAGTCGGTCGCGCAGGTCTGGGCCACGCTGCTGGACGAGGGCACCTACCTGTGCTCGCAGTCCACCATGCATCGCATCCTGCGGGAGAACGCGATGGCCGGCGAACGACGCCGCCAGGCCACCCACCCGGCCCGCACCAGACCGGAGCTGGTGGCCACCGGCCCGGGGCAGGTGTGGTCCTGGGACATCACGAAGCTGCGCGGCCCGGAGCGGGGTGTGTACTACGACCTGTACGTCGTGCTCGACATCTTCTCCCGGTTCGTCGTGGCCTGGACGATCGCCGCCCGCGAGGACGCCGACATCGCCAAGAACCTGCTCGAGCAGGCGATGGGCATCCACGGGGTCCCGGACGCACTCCACGCCGACCGGGGCACCTCGATGACCTCCAAACCGGTCGCCCAGCTGCTGGTGGACCTGGGCGTGGCCCGGTCCCACTCCCGACCGCACGTCTCGAACGACAACCCCTACAGCGAGGCGGCGTTCAAGACCCTCAAGTACGCCCCGATCTTCCCCGAGCATTTCGGGTCGCTGGCCGACGCCGGCGCGTTCGCGGAGCAGTTCTTCGCCTACTACAACCACGAGCACCGCCACTCCGGGATCGGGCTGCACACCCCCGCCAGCGTCCACTACGGCACCGCCACCCAGGTCCGCGCCCAACGCCAGGCCACCCTGGACGCGGCCTACGCCGCCCACCCCGAACGCTTCGGCCACCGCCGACCCCAAGCGCCGAACCTGCCCACCGCGGCGTGGATCAACCAACCCTCACAGGAGGCCCTCATACAGACCGCCTGACGGAAACTGTCTCACCCGCCTTGACACCTTCCGGGCGCCGACCGAGGAAACCGCTTCGGGGCAGGTGCCTCACCCGCAGGTGGATCATCGTCACGCGGCCACGCTAGCGCCGCACCTCCAGTCGCCGGTCACGCAGGGAATGCCCTGGCCCGACGACGTGCGCATCGACATCCGCTGGGCCGGCATCTGCCACAGCGACATCCACATGAAGCGTGGCGAGTGGGGCGAGGCGCTCTTCCCGTTGACCCCCGGCCACGAGATCCTCGGCACCGTCCTCGAGGTCGGCTCCGACGTCAGCGACCACCAGGTCGGCGATGTCGTCGGTGTCGGCTGCCTGGTCGACTCGTGCGGCGAGTGCGCCGCCTGCCAGGACGGCGAGGAGCAGTACTGCGCCAAGGGCGCCGTCCCGACCTACGGCGCGGAGGACTACCACGGCGAGATCACCAAGGGTGGCTACAGCGGTGAGGTCGTCGTCCGCGACGACTTCGTCGTGAGGATCCCCGAGACGTATGCCGAGTCCGACCACGCGGGTGTGACGCCGCTGCTGTGCGCCGGCATCACGACATACCACCCGCTCAAGGAGGCCGGTGTCGGGCCGGGCACCCGCGTCGGCGTCATCGGGCTCGGCGGCCTCGGGCACGTGGGCGTCAAGATCGCCAGCGCCATGGGCGCCGACGTCACCGTCTTCAGCCGCACCGACGCCAAGAAGGAGGACGGCCTCGCCTTCGGCGCGAAGGACTACCGCGCGACCGAGGACGGCAGCGTCTTCGAGGAGCTGGCCGGGTCCTTCGACCTCATCCTCAACACCGTCGGCTCCGGCATCCCGCTCGACTCCTATCTCGGGCTGCTCGACCGCGGCGGCGTGCTCGCCAACGTCGGTGCGCCCGAGGACTCTCTCAAGGTCAGCGCCTTCTCGCTCATCGGCAATCGGCGGGCCATCCGCGGCAGCATGATCGGCGGCCTGCCCGAGACCCAGGAGATGCTCGACTTCTGCGGCGAGCACGGCATCACCGCCACGGTCGAGGTCATCGACGCCGGTCAGGTCGACGACTACTACGACAAGGTCGTCGACGGCCAGGTGCGCTATCGCGCCGTCATCGACACCGAGACGCTGGCGGGCTGAGCCCGGCGGAGTCTTCCTGACCATCCCTGCCTGCCAGGACCGACGTCGGGGTAGCCAGACCTCCATCGGCGTACTTCCCGATGAGGCTTGTGCTATCCCGACATCGGTCCCGCGCAGGCGACGAGGGATCGAGTGAGCAGCCGCCTCAGAAGCTCGAGGAGCTCCCGGCCCCGCTGAAGCTCCCGCCGGAGTAGCCGGAGGTGCCGCCGCCCCCGGAGCTCGCCGCGATCTGCTGCGTGCCCTCCGACACCCCGGTGCTCATCGCCGCGACCGGGAAGAAGGCCCACGCCGGGTAGGCGGTCCCGATGATCGATGGACCGGGGCGGGCCTCGTCGCGCTGCCGGGCCAGCGTGGTGCGCAGCGTCTCGCGCTGGGTCTCGTCCTGGCCCACCACCTGCACCACGCTCTCGGAGAGCTCGTCGAGATGCCCGCTGAGTCGGTCGCGGGTGTCGCGCACGGCGTCCAACGCGTCGTCCGGCGACACCTCACCGCGCTCGAGACCGTGCTGGACCTCGTCCAACCGGGTCAGTGCAGCTGTCGCGAAACCCCTCAGCGTCTCTCCCTCGGGGAGGTCGCGCGCCTCCTCCGGCAGCTCCTCCTCCAGCAGCGGCGTGACCCGCTTCAGGTCTTCCCGGACGGGGTCGACCTGCCGCGCCCAGGCATCTCGCCAGTCGGCGTCCTGGGTGAGGAAGATCGCCGTGTCGGCGATGGCGTCGTCGAGGTGGTCGAGCTCGACCGCCTTCTCCTGGTATGCCGTCAGCTCGGACGCGACCGGCTTGCGGTTGAAGGTCGACGGCGCCAGCTGGGCGGCCCGTTGCTCCAACTCGGTCAGCTCGCGGACGCCACGCCGGTAGTCGTCGAAGCGACGCAGCACCTCGAAGCCGTAGCGCGAGTCATCGGGGATCCTCTTGGCGTGACGCTCGGTGTCGGCGGCGTCGCGCTTGACGTCCGCGACGCGCCGGTCGGCGTCCTCCTTCATCCGTCGGCTCCCGGCGGACCGCGCGACGCCGACGCCGACCCAGGTCGCGCCGGCGATGAGGGCCACGACAGAGCCCAAGATGCCCAGGACCACGCCGCCGGCGCTGCGCATGAATGGCGCGTTGATCCGGTCCGCTCCCTCCTCCAGGCCGGCCACCGCGCCGTCGGTCCACCGCGCTGATCGGAAGTCGTCCTTCGTGGCCTCCTGGATGTCCAGCTGCTCCTCGTCGCCGACGGCGCGGTCGTCGCCGAAGTAGGTGCCCACCAGGCGGGCCTCGGGGTCGACCGCCAGCACGAACAGCCCGTCGGCCCAACGCTGCCCGTCCTCGCTCAGCCACTCCGGGCGGCTCCCGCGTGCGTGGTCGAGCACCGCGCGGTTGAGCGACTGGTCATCGGCGTCGCTGCCACCGCGATAGGTGAAGACGGCAAGCTCGGTGGGGTCGTGGAACTCCAGCTCCTCGACCGCCGCGTCCAGCCGGTCCACCTCCATGATCTGTGCCGTGTCGTCCACGGTCAGGCCGGTGGCTGCGTCATCTGGTGCCTGGGCGAGGAACAGCCCCAGGCTGGTCCCGGCGACTGCGAGCACGCCGACCGTGGCCAGACCGGCCCGACCGGCGTTCGGCAACCCTCGGTGCCGGGCGGGCTCGGTGGGATGCGTGATCGTCATGGTCCCACTCTGCCCCGTCGGCGTGCGCTACACATCGGCCACCCGGCGGACACCCCTCCGCCGCAGGGGCGATCTCCCCGAGATGAGCCCTGCTGTCGACAACCGACCACGGGATAGCTGGACCTCCATCGGCGAACTTCCCAATGGAGGTCCTGCTGTCCCGACGCTGGTCTCAGGGAGGAGTCGAGGAGGAGGGGCTCACCGGCCGGAGTCCGCGGAACTGCCGGGGCGCCAGCCGAAGGCGAGGGCGATGCCGGTGGCGGCATAGAGCCAGTTGTCCAGCGCCAGTGCGAGAGCCACGCCGCAGGTCAGCCCGAGGACGAGCAGCTGCGAGCCGCGGGTGTCGGTCGAGGTGCTCGTGGTCGTCTTCGTGGTGTTCATGGCTCCACCCTGTGCGACCACGGCCGCGTCCGTCGTCGCACCGCGGGCTGAACCTGCGTCATACCCGGGTATGCGCTGCCTCCCGCGACCGGCAGGCGGTGGACCGCGGCGTGTCCGACCTGCTCAGAACCGCGAGGAGCTGCGTGCGCCGCTGAAGCTGCCGCCACTGCTGCTGCTGTCGCCCGACGTGGGCCCGCCGCTGGAGCCTGCTCGGCTCTGCTGGAGCGCGCTCGCGCCCGCGGTCAGGCCGCTGCGGGGGTGAGCCGGTGCCCGCCGAGCTCAGCCGCGCCGAGCTCGTGGTGGGGCATGCCCGGGGCGGGGCCCTGTCGTTCGTGCTCGTCGTCGACGTGGACGAGTTCGCGACCTGCCGCGCGAGCACGCTGCGCTACGAGGCGACCGCCACGCGGTCGGGGTGACCTGCGCGGTGTCGGTGGCGGGTCGTAGGTTGGTGACCGGCATACCCCCGACGACAGGAACCTGCATGGTCACCGACAACGGCCCCCGGCCCAACGCCTTCGACATCGAGACCGAGACGCGCGCCAACGACACCTATCGCACGGTCGCCCTGGACCGGGAAGTACCTCCAGGTCACCCTGATGTCGATCCCGCCGGGGGAGTCCATCGGGCTGGAGGCGCACCCGGAGACCGACCAGTTCCTGCGCCTCGACTCCGGTCAGGGACGCTGCGTCATGGGTCCCGCGGAGGACGACCTCAGCTTCACCCAGGACGTCAGCGACGGGTGGGCGATCCAGGTGCCCGCCGGCACCTGGCACGACGTCATCAACACCGGCGAGGAGCCGATGCGGCTCTATGCCGTGTATGCCCCGACCCACCACGCCCAGGGCATCGTCCAGGACACGGCCGAGCAGGCCGAGGCCGACGAGGACTCCGGCAAGGACTCCCCGCCGGAGTGGAGCGTGCAGCCGGGAGAGGGCGAGGACGACCTCAAGGGGTGAGCGAGACCGGTCCGCGCCCGCGCGCCGGTCGTGCCGCCCCGTCGTGCGGACCGCCGGCCACGGGGGCAGGATCTCCCTATGCCCAGCACCAGCGATCAGCTGACCTTCGACGACCCGACCACCCGTCATCCCCGGATCTCGCCGCCCGAGCAGGACCAGCCCATGCCTGGGCTGGACGCCGAGCTCGATCCGCCGGCTGACCGGGGCGAGACGTCCTACCGTGGCACCGGCAGGCTGACCGGCCGTCGTGCCCTCGTCACCGGTGGTGACTCCGGCATCGGCGGCGCCGTCGCCATCGCCTACGCCCGTGAGGGCGCCGACGTGGCGATCAACTACCTGCCGGACGAGCAGGAGGACGCCGACCGCATCCGCGAGCTCGTCGAGGCGGAGGGTCGGGTCTGCGAGCAGCTGCCCGGTGACGTCACCAACCGCGAGACGGCCCAGCGCATCGTCGACCAGGCCGCCGACAAGCTCGGTGGACTCGACGTGCTCGTCGTCAACGCGGGCAAGCAGGTCAGCACCCCGTCGATCGAGGAGATCAGCGACGAGCAGTTCGACCTCACGGTCAAGACCAACATCTACGCGATGTTCTGGATGTGTCGGGCGGCGGTGGGGCACCTGGGGCCGGGGTCGACGATCATCCTGTCCAGCTCGATCCAGGCCTACAGCCCCAGCGAGCACCTGCTCGACTACGCCATGACCAAGGGTGCGATGAACACCTTCGGCAAGGGCCTGGCCAAGCAGCTGGCGCCGAAGGGGGTCCGCGTCAACATCGTCGCTCCCGGCCCCATCTGGACGCCGCTGCAGGTAGTGCAGGGTCAGCCCAAGGACGCCATCCCGGAGTTCGGCCTGGGGCAACCTCTCGGCCGTGCCGGCCAGCCGGTCGAGCTCGCCCCCGCCTACGTCTTCCTGGCGTCACCGGAGAGCAGCTACGTGGTCGGCGAGACGCTCAACGTCAACGGCGGCGCCGACAGTCCGTGACACGCGGTGTGAGCCGGACGGGCCGCAATTCCGCGATGGCGTCGCAGGATCGCGAGGACGTCCGGCGGTGGTGACCGACGCTCAGTCGCGCCGGTAGGGGTCGCGCGGGGCGCCACCCTCGTTTGGTGCGGCGCCCGGGGCCGGGGGAGGCGGGGGAACGCCCTGCCCCTGTGACTGTCCGTAGCCCTGTGACGGTCCGTAGCCCTGCGACTGGCCGTAGCCCTGGGTAGGCGGCTGCCCGGCTCCGCTGCCCGGCTGCTGGCCGTACCCCTGGTGCCCGTAGCCCTGTTGCGGGTAGGGCTGCTGCCCGGGGCCGTAGCCGTAGCCGCCCTGCGGGTTCTGCGCGGCCCGCTTGTCCCGGCCGCGGCCGACGAGCCACATGATGAGCCCGACGACAGTGAGCAGCAGCAGCGGGATGAGGGCCACCGCAGCCAGGGCGCCGAACGCGATGGCGACGAAGGTGCTGGCCGCGAGGTTCGGGGACAGGGCGGTCTGTCCGCCCTCGCAGGTGAAGGTGTGCTCACCGGTGCTGGTGGCCGTGTAGGTCCCCACGGTCGTCGCCTGCACCTGCGGCTCCTGCCCGGTGCTCAGGTCGTCGGCCGCCTGCAGCGTCTCCTCGCTGCCGTCCGGCAGGGTGACGGTGCACGCGACGTCACCACCGGAGCCCTCGCTGAAGACGTAGCGCAGGTCCCCCTCCTCCATGGACACCGTGGCCTGACCGCCCTCCATCGTCAGGTCGTCCTCCATGTCGCCGAAGGCGCGGACGCCGGCCACGGCTCCCCAGGCGACGATCGCGCCGGCGATGATGGACAGGACCAGGCCGATGATGAACATCCACTTGCCGGCTGTGGTCAGGCCGCTGCGCCGGGCGGGCGGGGTCGCATACGTCATGCCAGCACCATAGCGAGATCGGCCGCGGTGGGACTCTAGGCTGGTCGGCGTGGGAGAGGTGCTCGGTGGTCGCTACGAGCTCGTCGACCCCCTGGGCGAAGGGGGCGCGGGCGTCGTGTGGCGCGCCTGGGACCAGCGCGAGGAGCGCTACGTCGCGGCCAAGGTGCTCCGGCAGAGCGACGCCCCGACGCTGCTCCGGTTCGTCCGCGAGCAGGCGGTCCGGGTCGAGCACCCGCACGTCCTGACCCCGCTCGGCTGGGCCGGGGACGACGACCGCGTGCTCATCGCCATGCCGCTGGTCCGCGGCGGGTCGGTCGCGACCCTCGTGGGCGACCACGGCCCGCTCCCCACGGTCTGGGTCGCGACGCTGCTCGACCAGCTCCTGGACGCGCTCGCGAGGATCCACGGCGAGGGTCTGGTGCACCGCGACGTCAAGCCGGCCAACCTGCTCCTGGACGCGACCGGCTCGGGCCTCCCGCGGCTGCGGCTCGCCGACTTCGGCATCGTCACCGGTGTGGACGACCCCCGCCTCACCCACGTCCACCACGCGGTCGGGACGGTCGGGTATGCCGCGCCCGAGACGTTGCGGGTCGGCTGGGACCCCGACCCCCGGGCCGACCTCTACGCCGCGGGTCTGAGCGCCGCCGAGCTGCTGCTGGCGCAGCGGCCGGACGCCGACACGGTCGGCCCGCTCGCTGACCTGCTGGTGCGCCAGGGTGTCGACAGCGGCCTCGTCGCGGTCGTGCTCGACCTCGCCGCGGCCGAGCCGGAGGAGCGGTATGCCGACGCCTCCGCCGCGCGGGAGGCGCTGCGCGCGACCGGCTTGGTCGCCTCGCCGGAGACCTGGGACGCCGGTGAGGTCGAGGTCTTCGACCAGGTCCCCGAGCTGCCCGCCGGATGGGGCGCGGCCGGGCCGGAGGAGGGGCAGACCGGGCCGACCTCGCGTTCTGGACCTACGGATCTGGGGCCCGTTGCCCAGGAAGCGACGTCCAGTACAGAAGGTGGCGGCGCGGGGGCGGGCTCACGGCTCGGGATGGCGCTGCTCGGGCTCGGGCTGCTGCTGGTCTTGACCGCGGGCCTGCTCGCGCTGCTGAGCTGAACCGGCGCCGCCGACCACACCGGCGGTGGCCCGGGGCCCGATGCCCTCCTTGGGCCGGGTCAGGTGCTGAAGCGCCGGCCGCGCACGAGCAGGTAGCCGCCCACGAGGGCCACCACCAGCCCGAGGCCGGCCAGCACCCAGATGAGGGTCAGCAGCCTGGCGTCGCCACCCTCCGCCGGGGCCGCTGCGCTCGCGTCCTCGGTCGGATCGGCTTCGGCGCTGCTTTCGTCGTCGCTCTGGTCGGCGCCCGCCTCCGACGAGGACCGTGCCTCCTGCGTGGCGGCCGCGGGCTGCTCCCCGGCCTCCAGGTAGGTGGGCTCACCGTCGACCTCGCCCAGCACGTCGACCGTGAGCGTGAAGGGGATCGGCGGGGTGGCGCCCGGCTCGTCGCCGGAGGTCAGGCTGACGACCACGTAGTGGTCGCCCGCCCGGTCGGCGGCGTTCGGGTTGCCCCAGGCCCGGTTGTTCCACTCCACGTCGTAGGACAGGGCGGCGAAGGTGGTCCGCTCGTCCGGCTGGACCTTCGCGCGCCGGTCATAGCCGTCGGGCTGCCCGAGGTTGTGCAAGGCGTCGCCGCGGTCCGGGCCCACGAGCCCGATCTCGGCGATCCGCGTCCGGCGCAGGTAGTCGTACAGCTCTTCCGGGGGGTCGGGGAAGTCGACGAGCGCCTCGACGTGCTGCCCCCAGTCCACCGGGACGGAGAAGACGAGCACCTCACCCTCGACGATCTCTCCCTCGTACGTCCGCCCCGGCTCGATCGGCTCGGCGTCGTTGAAGGAGGTGCCGCCGACGACCTCGCCGTCCGGGTCACCGACGCGGGTTCCCTGCCACTCGTCGTGGTCCAGGTCGTAGGGGAGTAGGTCGGTGCGGGTCG
The DNA here is from genome assembly GCF_008386315.1 of Serinicoccus marinus DSM 15273. NCBI lineage: Bacteria > Bacillati > Actinomycetota > Actinomycetes > Micrococcales > Ornithinimicrobiaceae > Serinicoccus > Serinicoccus marinus. The sequence goes on from NZ_CP043808.1 coordinate 998,983, forward strand.
CGGCGGGCTCCTCGCTCACCCAGAGCTCGACGGGGAAGCCGTCGAGGGTGGACGTCTGCTGCTCGTTGATCGACAGCAGGAGCTGGTCGTCGAAGCCGCACGGGTCGTCCGGGTCGTGGTGGTCGGCGAAGCCGGTGACGTCGACCGTGCCGAAGTTGTTGCCTCCCGCATTGCCCCAGGTCATGGCGGTGTTGAAGTCGCACCTCTTACCGTCGAGAGTCTCCAGCGACAGGTAGAAGGCCGAGAGACCGACGTTCTCGGTGGGGCGCATCGTGGCGCCGACGTGCAGGCTGGTGCCCGGGCTGCTGCGCTCGACGAGGTAGTAGGTCTTCCGCCGGTCGGCCACGGTGTCGAGATACTGCCCGGTACCGATCACCGGTGCGTCGTTCGGGTTCTCGGTCCCCTGCACCGGCTCGCCGCTGAGCTGGAACGGGCGGAAGGCCCGGGTCGAGATGCGAGTGAGCGCCGTCGTCAGGCTGTCGGTGTCGTCGGCGTCGTAGTAGGTGCCGCCCGCGACGTCGGCGACGCACTCCAGCTGGTCCCTCGTCTCCTGGTCCACGCCCAGGCCCACGGTGTGCACGACGAGGTCGAAACCGTCGGCGGTGAGCTCCTCGGCGACCTCGCACGGGTCGGGGTCGCACGTGGCGATTCCGTCCGAGACGAGCAGGATCGTTCGGTTGCCCTCCTCGCCGAGGTCGTCCGCGGCCTGCTGCAGCGCATACGCGATCGGGGTCTCGCCCAGGGGCTGGTATGCCTCCACGGCGTCGCGCATCGCGTCGGTGTTGCCGCTGCCGAGGGGGACCACGAGCTCACTGTCGGTGCACTTGTCCTCGCGCGGCTCGTCCAGCGGGACGCTGCCGCCGAAGAGCCGGACGCCGACCTGCTGGTCGGGGTTGAGCCCGTCGACGAGGGTGCCCACTGCGGCCTTGGCCGCGTCGATCTTGGGCTCGCCCTCGGCGTCCGGGTCCTCCATCGAGCCCGAGGAGTCCAGCAGCAGGAGCAGCTGGGCGTCGTCGGGGGAGTCGGTGGTCGACGCGGTGGCGACGCCGGGGGCGAGCAGCACCGCCGTCGCGGCGGCGGTCACGCTGTGGCGGATCCTGGTCACGATGGTCCCCTCGGAAGATGCGAACGTGTGCATTAGCGAAAGTAAACGTTCACAGTTGCAAAGTCAACCGGCGGCCCGGATACGGGCGCGGCGGCGCCGTCCCAGCCTAAGGTGGTCAGGCGCAGGGACCCGGCACGAGGCCGGGGCCCACGGCACAGCGGCGGACAGGAGGACGAGGTGAGCGAGGTCGAGCGCACGGTGGCGGCTCAGGTGGAGCTCTACGGCGAGCCGCTCGCCGACGTCTTCGCGCGGCTGACGGGCGGGCTCGGTCTGTCGCAGGCCCAGCTGGCCCGGACGCTGGGGATGTCCGCCCCGATGCTCAGTCAGCTCGGGTCGGGCAAGCGGGCCAAGATCGGCAACCCGGCGGTGCAACGGCGGCTGGCCGAGGTGCTCGAGCTGCTCGAGGAGGTGCGCGCGGGGGAGGTGCCGGCCGACGGCATACCAGAGCGGCTGGAGCAGGTGCGCGAGTCGACCGGCTCCTGGTCGACGAGCATGACGACGGGCACGACGCGTCACGACCTGCCCGGACCTGCGGACGACGACGCGGTCCGCGCGGTGCTGCGCGCCGCGGCGACCCCCGAGGACCTCGAGGCCGCGGCGCACCTGCTCGACCGGGACCATCCGGCGCTCGCGGCGGTGCTGCGGACCTACGGCCTGGAGGACCCCGACTCGTCGACCCCGCCGACAGCCCCCTCGTCGTCGTCGACGAAGACGAGCTGACCAGAGGCGACCAGCTCGGCGATCTCCTCCTCGGACAGCGCCGCGAGCTCCTCGTCGGTCAGGTCGACGTAGTCCTCTCCGGGGGCACCGGCGTCGTCCCTGACCTCCCCGCTCGGCACCGCTGCGTCGCCGTCGGCGGGCCGAGCCTCGCCGGCCTCGTCCTCCCACCACTCGTCCGCGCCCTGCTCGGGCGGGGCGTCCTCGACGACCTCCTCGGCGCCGTCCTCGGGCGGACGGACCAGGAGCAGCAGCACCCCGCCGATGAGCAGCATCGAGAGCCCGACGAAGGTGCCCAGGCTGCCCAGGGCGAGGCCGCCCAGCCGCAGCAGCGCGCTGGCCGGGCTCACCTCGGGGGCGACGACGACACCGCGTCCCTCGCAGTCGATGAGGTGCTCGCCCCCCTGCTCGGCCCGGAAGTGGCCGACGACCTGGAAGCGCGCCAGCGCGGTGTCGATGCCGACCCGCGAGCCCTCCTCGTCGAGGGTGGTGAAGGGCAGCTCGCCGCCGGGCCCGGTGATGGTGCAGGTGATCTGCTCGACCGGGGTGGGCACGATCTCGCCAGGGGCGATGAGGCCACCGGTGACGTAGAGCGTGCGCTCGGTGCCCTCGACCAGCGAGACCGTCGCGGTGCCGTCGAGCAGCTCGGCCGAGTTGGACTGCAGATGGTCCAGCAGCGAGCGCGTGGCCCAACCGCCGATCAGCGTGACGACCAGGGCCACCACGGCCAGCAGCCCGCCGAAGCGGACCAGGTGGCGACCGGAGCGGCGCAGCCGTGCCCGGCTCGAGCGGGTCACCGGGGCGGCGTCGTCTGCGGGCATGGGTGAACTCTAGGCCGCGGGCCGGACCTGACGTGGGGTACGGCACGCCGTCACGGCCGGTTCATCCTGTCCCCTGCCGCTCGGACTCGGTCGCCTGGCGCAGCACGAGGCGGGTCCAGGCCCCGACGTAGATCCGGTCGTCGCGGTCGATCTCCACCCGCTGCCCGGGCGTCAGCGGCGTCGTCGGCAACGGCTCGCCGACCGTGCCGACGTAGGTCCCGTTGCTGCTGCCGAGGTCCTCGATCCACCACCGGCGCCCGTCGCTGGTCAGCTGGGCGTGCCGGCGGGAGACCGCGCTGTCGGCGCCGGCGTCGACCTCCGGCCGCGACCCGAGGCTGCCCGACGGCCGCCCGATGAGCACCACCGACCGCTGCACGGCGACCACGTCCGGGACACCCGCGCTCGGGCACGCCTCCGCGGTCTGCTGCACGGCATACCAGTCCGGGTCGACCCACACCTCGACCACCCACGTGTCGGCGAGGTCGCGCGAGGGTGGGGTATGCCGGGGGCGGGCGTGCGCGGCCACCTCGACGCTGACCTCGGGCTCGGGCTCGGGCTCGGGCTCGGGGTCCGGCTCGGCGCCGGCCACGTCTTCACCGGGCGTCGGCTCTGGTTGCTCGGGCTCCTCGTCGTCGTCTTCACCGGGCGTCGGCTCTGGTTGCTCGGGCTCCTCGTCGTCGTCTTCACCGGGCGTCGGCTCTGGTTGCTCGGGCTCGTCGTCGTCCGCACCGGGCGTCTGCTCTGGTTGCCCGGGCGCCTCGTCCTCGTCCTGTGCATCGGGCGACGTCCCCGCCGCCTCAGCCTCGTCCGGAGCCTGCTCCTCCGGGGAGGGCTCCTCTCCCAACGGAGCGGCGCCGGTGGTGAAGTCGTAGCCGCAGGACTCGCAGAAGAGGGCGTCGGCGACGTTCGGGGCCCCGCAGTGCGGGCAGGTCTGGCTGGGCGCCGCCTCCGGCGGTCCCAGGTCGAGCGCCGAGCCGGGCTGACCGGGAGAGGCGGCCTCCACCTCACCGGATCCCTCGGTCGCACCCGGCACGACCGAACCCACGGCCGGCTGCGCCGCCCGCAGCGGCACCGCGGTGATCGGTGAGCCGCAGGTGTCGCAGTAGTCGGTGGCCTCGCTCTCGTGACCCTCGGGGCAGAGCACCATCAGCCGGGCCGCACCCGGGTGGTCTTGGTCGACGCGGTGTCCAGCTCCATCTCGTCGAGCCGGTCCACGTCGCGGCGCAACCGCACCCGCCCGGTGGCGGCGTCGTCGATGTCGACCACCCGGGACAGCCGGGAGGTCGCGCCGTCGTCGCCGGTCGCCTGCGCGAGCTGGACCGCCCGGCCCAGCCGTGAGGTGGCGGTCACGTCGTCGCCCATCGCCTTGGCCCGCAGACCCTCCTGGATGGCCGAGGCCAGCTCGGTCTGCCCGGTGTAGTGCGCCACCTCGGGGCTGATCTGCGCGGTGAGGACGTCGTCGGCGGACCAGGCGGCCTTGACCAGTCCCTGGGTCTGCACCTCCTCGCCCACGACGAGCTGCACCCGCGAGGCCAGCTGCTCCTGGCCGATGCCCTTGGGAGCCAGCCGGACGGCGACGTGGTAGTCCCGTGTCTCGTCGCCCCAGGCGCCGGTGTCGTAGCCGCCGGTGAGCGGGTTCACCTCGACCCGTCTCCCGGAGAGGTCCTCCAGCGTGGGGCTGACCTGCTTGACGAAGAGCACCTCGGCGCCCTGCGGGGCCCAGACACGCAGCTGGGCCTCGCTGACCCCCTTGCTCATCGACGTGCTCATGAGCGCGGCGAAGTCCTCGCTCAGCCCGTCCCAGGTCCGGATGAGGTCGACACCCCCCAGCAGTGCCTCGGCGATCCGTCGCACCTCGGCGACCTGCCACGCCGCGCCCAACCCGCGGCAGTCCGCCTGGAAGCGGCCACGCACCTGCTCCAGCGCCCAGGTGAGCTCCTGCGGGGTCTCGTGCTGGTTGGCGCCGTCGGTGAGCAGGATCGCGTGCCGCTTGGACAGCGAGGGCACCGTGCCGAAGAGCTGCCCGGCGGCGAGCAGCCACCGGCCCATCGCCGTCCCGCCGCCCGGCACCAGCCGCTGCAGCGAGCGCTTCGCCTCGAGCCGGGTCTGGGCCGACATGCGCGCCATCGCGGCGGTGTTGCCGGTCGGGTAGCACAGCGCGGCCTCGTGGTTGCCGGCCACGATGGCGAACCACACGCCGTCGACGATCTGGTCCAGGGCCGCCGACGCGGCATACGCGGCCGCCTGCACCCCCTGCACGTCCATCGACCCGGAGACGTCGACGATGATGACCTCGCCCGCCTCCCCGCCGGAGCCGCCCGTCGTCGTCGGCACCACCGCCCCCGCGTCGGTGCAGGTCACCGACACGATCGCGTGGACGTCGGTCCCGCCGTCGGGAAGGAACTCGTTCTGGTGCACGGTCGAGGAGAACTCAGCCATGTGCACCATCCTGCCTCGTGCCCGCGCAGCGGGCGAGGGCGACCGTGATGTTGTCGGCGCCACCCTGCTCGTTGGCCCACGCGACCAGCGCCTCGGCGAGCACCAGCGGCTCCGCCCCGGCCTCGCCGGCGCGGGAGCTCACCACCGCGGCGAGGTCGGCGGGCTCGGACGCGTAGTTCCACAGACCGTCGCTGCACACCAGGACCCAGCCGGGGGAGCTCACGTCCTGCTCGGTCACCGCCGGCTCCACGTCCGGGGCGTCCGGGCCGAGCCACCGGGTGATGGTATGCCCGAGCGGGCCCGCCTCGGCCTCGGCGCGGCTGATGCCGGCCCGGATCTGCTCCTCGGCCATGGAGTCGTCGGTGCTCAGCCGGCGCGGCTCGCCCTCGTCGGGCAACCAGTAGGCCCGGCTGTCGCCGATCGAACCGACGGAGGCACGACCTCCCTCGATCACGGCCGCGACGTAGGTGCAGGACGGGGCGGTCGACTCCGTCGCGAACTGCGTGGCGACCTCCTCGACGGCGGCAGCCGCGGCGCGAGCCGCCTCGCCGTGCCGCTCGTGCGGGGTGGTCCCGCCGGTCAGCACCGCGAGGGCCGCCTCGGCAGCCGCCTCGCTCGCCTCGGCGGAGCGTGGCGCGCTCGACACGCCGTCGCAGACCACGAGCACCGCGCGGCCGGGGAGGGCGTCGTCGGCCCAGAGCGCCATCGCGTCCTCGTTGTCGCGGTGGCGTCGTCCCTTGTCGCAGACCGCGGCGACGGCGGCGGACGGGCTGGCGCTGGTGTGGTGCCGGGGGTCGGGGCGGCGCTCGCCGCACTGGGTGCACCACCCGTCCTCGTCGTAGGGGCCACCGCACGAGGCGCACGTCCCGTGATCCACCGTAGGGGTCGGCTCGGCCGCTCGCGCCGGGGCGAGGTCGCCACCGAGCACGAGCATCGGCTCGGGGAGCGGGGGAGGCCCCTCGCTGAATGGCTCCGGCTCCTGCTCGGCCTCGTCCTCGGTGGGGGCGTCCGCCGGCTCGCGCTCCGGCTCACCCTCCCGCTCCTCGGTCGGGGCGTCCGCCCGGTCCCGCCCCGGGTCCTCCTCGCTCCGCCCGGCCCGCCCTGCGTCGGGGCGCTCCCCGTCGGCGTGCGCCGCAACACCGGTGCGCGCGCCCGGGGCTGGGATCGGAGCCGTCGGGTCGTCCGGCAGGGCGCCGGGGTCGCGCTCGCCTGGGGCGCGCTCGCCGGGCTCCGCGGAGTCCACCGGGTCGGGGGTCTGCTGCGTCATGTCCAGCTCCAGGGACGGACCGCGTTGGCACGGTCGATGAGCCCGGCCCGCTCCTGCGGGTCGGGGGTGTAGTCGGCGAGCACGCGGTACTCCTTCTCCAGCGCCCGCTGCAGGGCGTCGCGGGTCAGCGTGACCTCGCCGACCTGCCAGTCGGGCTTCGGGCCGTGCTGGGTGACCTGCTCCAGCGCCTGCTCGAAGAGCACGGCGTTGAACTGTGCCCGCTGCCGCGGGTCCAGCGTCAGCCGGCGCACCGAGTGCATCGACTCGCGCAGGTCCGCCAGGCTGCCGCGGCGCCGGAGCAGCTCGGCCCGCAGCCACCGGGCCCGCGGGTGGGCCCGGCTGCTCGCCGGGACCGAGTCCAGGGCGGTGATCGCCCCCTCCACGTCGTCCCGCTGCAGCCGCACGCGGTGCAGCCCGAAGGCCGCCGGCGCGACGTATGCGGCGTCCGTGCGCCAGGCACGCAGGTAGTCCTGCTCGGCCGCCGAGCCGTAGCCGGCGAGCTCGGTGGCCAGCGCCAACGCCATACGGGGCGCGATCTCGCCGGGCAGGGCGTCGCGCACCGCGGCGAAGTGCCCGGCGGCCTCCTGGGCCCGGGCGGCGGTGACGGTCTCATCGCCGTCGGCCTGCGACAGCGACCACAGGCCCCGGGTCCACGAGCCGCGCCAGTCCCACGGGTCCTCGTCCAGCAGCCCGCGGACGGCGTCGTCCACCCAGCGTTCCTGCCCCACCCGTATGCCAGCCCGCGCCCGCGCGAGGAAGACCTCGGCGCTCTCCTCGGGTGCCGACAGCAGCGCCTCGTAGGTGGCGGCCGGGTCGTTTCCGGTGTGGCTGGCGATCCAGTCGAGCATGGGGTCCTGCTCGTCCCGCTTGAGCTCGGGCAGCTCCCACCACGACAGCTTCTCTCCGGTCGTGACCGGCGGCTCGAAGGCCGGGCTGTGCGACGACAGCGTGGCCGGGCGCTCGGGCCCGCTCGCGGCCACGACCTGCCGCAGCACCCCGACGAGCTGGCTGCGCAGCTCCTCCACGGAGGTGAAGCGGTCGTTGGGGTCCGGGGCGCAGCAGCGGGCAACGATGCGGTAGAAGGCGTCGTGCTCGGTGAACGCCGGGACCCGGGACAGCGGCGGGAGGGTGTGCACGTAGTCGCTCTGGTAGCCGCGGAACTCGAAGGTGAGCACGCACAGCGTGCGGCCGATCGTGTAGATGTCCGAGGCGACCGACGGCCCCACCTCGGCCACCTCGGGCGCCTGGTAGCCCACGGTGCCGTAGATCGGTGACTCCAGGTCGTCCTGCCGACGCACCCCGCCGAGGTCGATGAGCTTGATGCCGTCGCGCTCGTGGATGAGGTTGTCCGGCTTGAAGTCGCAGTAGAGCAGGCCCAGGTCGTGCAGGTGCGTGAAGGCGGGCAGCACCTCGATGACGTAGGCGAGGGCCTGGTCGACCGGGAAGGGCGTGTAGCGGCCCGCCTCGCGCATCCGGTCCTGCAGCAGCTGCTTGAGGCTGCGCCCGCCGACGTGCTCCATCACCGTGTAGGCGTCGCCGTCGTGCTGGACGGTGTTGTAGATCTCGACGATCAGCGGGTGCTTGACCTGGGCCAGGAACTGCTGCTCGGCCACCGCGGCGTCGAGGGCGTCGTCGTCGCCGGTGTTGAGCAGTCCCTTGAGCACGACGAAGCGGTCCGAGACGTTCTTGTCGCGACCCAGGTAGATCCAGCCCATCCCGCCGTGGGCGAGCGCGCCGACGTTCTCGTACTGCCCCGCCACGAGCTCGCCCGGCTCCAGCTTGGGGGTGAAGGAGTAGGGCGCCCGGCACTGCGGGCAGAACCCCTGCTGGCGCCCCTCGCCCTCGCCCGCGGCGCGGCCCACGTCGGCGCCGCACGCGGGGCATACCCGCCGGTCCTCGGGCACCTGGGGGTCGGTCATGAGCTTCTCGACCGGGTCGCCCTCCGGCACGTCCGGGACGGTGGTCAGGCCCAGGCCGAGCCGCGAGCGGCGGCTGTCCGCCCCGGCACGGCGGCGGCGCACCCGGGCCGCGTGGACGGCCTGACGGCTCTGCCCGGGGGCGGGGGTCGCGACCATGTGGCCGGACGCCGCGGCGGGGTCGGCGCCCGAACCGGGTGCGCCGTCCGGCTCCGGGTCGGCGCTCGCGGGCACCGGACGGGCGGGGGTCGCCTCGATCGGGGCCTGCCGGGGCTCGGGGGAGCCGCAGACGTTGCACCACCCGTCCTCGTAGGACCCGGTGCACCCGGGCTCCCGGCACGGTGACCCGCTCACGGGCGCACCCCCATCGTCTTCGCGTAGCTCTCCTGCGCCTGCACCAACGCCTCCAGTCGCGTCAGGTCGGTGGGTCGGTCCTCCAGCACGGCCGCCGTCTGGTCCGCGACGGTGCTCATGGCGTCCTCCGAACCGGCCGCCGCGAGCGCTGCGCGGACCCGGTGCGCCCGCTCGGTGAGGTCCTCGAGACGATCCAGCGCGGCGGCATACTCCGCGTGCGCCATGCTCAGCGCCCGCTCGACCCGCCCCAGTCGCTCCCGGTATGCGCTCAGCTCGGCGGGCTCGGTCGGCACGTCGCCCAGCGCGGTGACGTCGGGGACTCCCAGCCGGGGCGACGGCGTCACCGAGGCGACGGCGCGGTGCGCGAGCGAGCGCACCGCCTGCCCCCGCGCGGTGAGCTCGGCCACCTCGCGGGTCGCCTGGGCGTGGTCGGCCTTGGCGTGCGCCCGGGCCGAGGCGGCGACGATCAGGTCGCGCTCGATCGTCGCCGCACGCGACTCCAGCGGGGCGAGGAGTCCGCCGACGTCGGCCCCCCGGGCGGCGCGGTCGGTGACGTCGGTGAGGCGTCGGTCCAGCTCGGCGTGTGCGCTCGCGGCCGAGGAGCGCCGGGAGCCGGGGATGAGGGCCACCTGGTCCGCGATCCGCTCGACCTGCTGACGCAGCGAGCGCAGCCGTCCGGCGAGGTCCGGGTCGGCGCCGTCCAGCCGCAGCCGGGAGCGCAGCGAGGAGGCGAGGGAGTCCGAGAGCCGGCAGGCCTCCGGCAGGGACACGGCGAGGGACTGGGCGCCGCGCGTGCCGGGCTGCTCCAGCGAGCCCCACACCAGGGTGGTGATGCGGCGACGCTCCTGCTCACCGACCCGGCCGCTGTCCCAGGTGGCCAGGATGAGGGCGAGCCGGTCGGCGACCGCCTGCCACAGGGTCATCGACAGGGTCACGTCCGGGGTCAGGGCGGCACGCTCGCCCGGGTCGGTCATCTCGAGGGCGGCCTCGTCCAGCGCCGCGAGCTCGGTGCGACGGCGGTTCTTCCACCGCAGCATGGCGTCGAGGTAGGCGAGCAGCTCGGTGTCCGGGACGTCCGCCCCGAGCGACCCGGGCGCCGCGGGGGCGTGCGCGTGTCCGCCGGTCACCGGTCCTCGCCCTCCTGGCGTCGGCGCCAGGCCTCGACCCCGAGGCCGGCGAGGGGGAGCAGGATGACGAGGGCCAGCCCGGGCAGCACCAGGCCGGGCGCCCATCCCTGCTCGGCGGTGTCGACGACGGACTGCCGCAGCGTCTCGACCTCGGCCTCGACGTCGACCGACGCCTCACCGGCGGCGTCGACGACGCCCAGCGCGGCGGAGCGCAGCTCCTCGCTGGTGCTGTCCTGCGCCAGGGCGTCGCCCAGCTCGGCCCGCGCCTGCGCCCACTCGTCGTGCGCCACCCCGAGCTCCTCCAGGCCGTAGGTCTGCTCCCAGAAGCCGTCGTCCCCCTGCTCGTACGGTGCGAGCGTGCGCAGCCCCAGCATCACCTCGAGATCGCGCCGGACCTCGTCGCGCACGTCGTCGGCGCGGTCGACCGCCTCCTCGTGCGCCTCGGCACGGGCGGCCACGCCGTCGAAGAAGGGGTCCTGTGCCAGGGCCAGTCCGCTGGCGAGCAGGCCGGCGAGAGCGAGTCCTGCGGCGAGGCGGGCCCCGGAGCGCCAGAGCACCACCGTGACGCCCAGGAGCACCAGCGCGCCACCCCACATGAGCGTCGTGGCCCAGGGCGAGCCGGGCGTGATGTTCTCGCGCGCGTCGTCCACCTCGGTGCTGGACACGGCATACCGGAAGGTGTTCCGTGTCTCCTCCCACGTGGTGGCAGCCCGCACCGGGGCGGTGTCCGTCGAGGACAGCGCGGCGTTGAGGGGCTCGAGGTCGTCGCGGTAGTAGGAGGGGACGTCGCCGCGGTCGAAGACGATCCGGGCCAGGCCGGCGCTGCCGAGGTCACCGTCCGCGTCGGGTGCCGCCGGCTCCCCGGTGGCCTGCCGGACGATCTCGCTGTCGAGCGCGTCGGTGGCCTCGCGCAGGAGGGCACGACTCTCGTCCAGGTCCTGGAACGTGGCGACGTCCCGCTCGTCCGCCCGGGAGGCGGACAGGGCAGCACCCACGACCAGCGCGAGCATCGAGGCGACCAGCAGGGTGATGACCGTCTGCAGGTGGGGTATACGCCGACTGCTCACCTCCCGCGCGCCCGCGAGGAGACGGTTGGAGCTGCGCGTGGTCCTGGTGGTCGACACGCGGGGGACCCGGTCCTCCTGGCCCATCCGCGCCGCCTGCCGACGCAGCCGACGCTCGGTACGGACCAGGCGGCGCTCGGCGTCGTCGATCTCGCGCTGGCGCCGGGCCAGCTCGCGCTCGGCCTCCCGGCGCTGCGAGGCCAGGCGTTGCCGGGCGTGGTCCCGCTCCTGCTCCGCCTGCTCGGCCAGCTCACGACGCTGCCGCTCCAGCGCGGCCTCCTGGACGCGGAGCTCCTCGATGGTGGTGTCCTCGACGTCCGGCAGGTCCTCGCCGAGCACGAGCATCGGCCGGTCGGGCTCGGCGGCCCCGTCACGTCCGTCGCTGTCGTCCCGCGGTGTGCCGCTCATGAGTCCTTCCTCCGACCCGGCAGGGCGAAGGCGATCCCTGCGAGCGCCGCCGCTGCCAGACCGGTGGCCGCGACGGGTGCCGAGGCCCCTGTCGTGTTCTCGAGCGAGGCCAGCATACGGGCGCGCTGGTCGGCCACCCGTGCCGTCGCCTCGTCGAAGGTCGCCCGGCCCTCGTCCGCAGCCACCGCGACGTCCAGCCACGCGACCCGGGCCTCGTCGGTGGTGCCGATGGCCTGCACGGTGTCCGGGTCGGGGTCCGGGCCGCTCACCAGGACCCCGAGGACGAGCAGGACGAGGCCGAGCGCCCAGCCCCACGCGCCGCCCGTCGAGCCACGGATCCCCGCGTGCTGGGACTGCTCCGCCAGGTCGAGCTCGCGCTGGACCGAGGAGCGCCCGTGCCGCTGGGTCAACCGCCGCTCGGCACGGTCCAGCCGCGCCTGACGGCTGCGGAGCTGGCTCTCGACGGACGCCCGGTATGCCGCGAGCTCGGCCTCGGTCTCGTCGCGCTGCCGCCGCAGCTCCTCGACGGTCGTGTCCTCGACCTCGGGGCGGTCCTCACCGACGATGAGCATCGCAGGCTCCGGCTCGCCGGCGTTGGCGTTCTCGGAGCGCGCACCCCCGCGCGCAGCACTCACCGGTAGTCCTGCAGGCGTCGCGTGATCCCGGTCCACGCGAGGGCTGCGGCGACCACGCCGAGCAGGAGCGCTGCCCCGGCGGTGATGAGCGCCGGCGCACCGACCTGGGTGTCGACGGCCGCGAGCTGGTCGTCGAGCCGCTGCTCGAGAGTCGCGGCCAGTCCCTCGAAGTCCTCCTGGGAGGCCGAGATCGACGCGCCGTCGGCGTCCCCCTCGGCGATCTCCTCCCAGTCGGTGACCAGGTCGCTGCCCTCGTCCGTCGCCGCCAGAGCCTCCCCGGCGGCGGCCGCGGCACCCTGCCACGCGTCGTCGGCGCCGACGGACTCGGCGAGCTGGGCGGCGCGAGCCTCGTGGACCGAGGCCAGCGCGGTGGCGGTGGTGGCCGGCGAGGCCAGCTGGGCCTCGTAGTCGACCGGCAGGCTCCCCGGGTTGACGGAGAGGTAGGTCAGTCCCGCGGTGATCGCGGTCGCCGCCAGCACCGGGACGTTGACGATCCGTCGGGTGCGCAGGGCCAGGACCACGAGCACACCGAGCAGCGCGAGGGTGGCGAGCGTGCCCAGGACGCCGGTCAGCTCCGAGCGGGGCCCGGAGAGCGCGTCCACCCGCTGGTCCGCGACCCGTTGCAGCGCCTGGCCCGCGTCGGCCGCTCCCTGCCGGGCCGTGCCGTAGCGGTCCTGGCCCTCGCCGGCGCTGTAGCCGACGGAGGTGCCGGCCCGCTCGGCCGCGACGAGATAGGTGGCCCAGGCCTCGGGCGCCCCGCCGTCATCACCGACGGTCCCGAGCTCGCGGCTGACCTCGGTGGTGATCCGCTCGAAGGCGGCGCGGCTCTCGTCGGTGTCGCCGTCCACGACACGCTGCGCGAGCGCCTGGTCCGCCTCGGCGACGAGCACCGAGGCCCGCTGCGTCGCCGTCCACTCCTGCGCCAGTGCGGTGGGGGTGGCCGCGACACCGTCGGTGGACAGGGTGCCCGAGGCGGCCACCCCGGTGAGGAGGGCGACAGCGGCCGCGACGCCGCGCAGGACGCGCAGCAGCCGAGGGGTGGTGCTCGGTCGTGCGGCCGTCGGGGCGGTCCGCGTCGCCGAGGCCGGGGCTGCGCTCGGCGCCGTGCCCGGGGAGGTGGGGGTGGCCGGCGCGGCGGAGGACCCCGTGGCCTGCGACGGTGCGGCTGCCGAGGCCGAGGGGGTGGCCTGTCCCGGTGTGCTCACGGGCGCGGCTCCTCGGGCGCGTCACCCTCCACCGGCTCGTGCCCCACCCCGTCGCCGGGCTCGCCGGCAACCCCGTCGGCCGCCGGGTCCTCCGGCGCCCCGTCAGCACCGAGCGGCGCGTCCGGCGAGAGGTCGACCGCGTCACGGTCCTCGAAGTCCTCGCGCTGCAGGGTGCGCAGCGCGGTGACGTCGACGTCGGTGATGTCCCGCAACCGCCAGGCGTGCCGACCGATGGCCGCCTCGAGCAGGTTGCGGGCGAACCGGCCGTTGCCGAAGCTGGGCCCACGCGGTGTCGCCGCCAGGATCTCCGCGAAGCGCTCCACCGCCTCGGGGGACAGGTCGTAGTCCATCTGCCCGGCGAGGTGCTGCTGGATCGCGCCGAGCTCGTCGTCGGTGTAGTCCTCGAACTCGATGATGGTGCGGAACCGGCTCTCCAGGCCCGGGTTGGTGGCGATGAACTCCGCCATCGGGTCCGGGTAGCCGGCGACGATGACGACGAGGTCCTCCCGGTGGTCCTCCATCTCCTTGACCAGGGTGTCGATGGCCTCCTTGCCGTACTGGTCGCCACCCAGGCTGTAGGCCTCGTCGATGAAGATGACCCCGCCGTGAGCGCTGCCGACCACCTCGGCGGTCTTGGCGGCCGTCTGCCCCAGGTATCCCGCCACCAGCTCGCTGCGGTCCACCTCGACCAGCTGCCCCTTGCTCAGCAGACCCAGCGCGCGGTAGATCCCGCCGACGAGCCGGGCCACGGTCGTCTTGCCGGTGCCGGGGTTGCCGACGAAGACGAGGTGCCGGGTCAGGGTGGCCACCTTGAGGCCGGCCTCCTGCCGACGGGCGTCCATCTTGAGCACGGCGACCTGGCGGTGGATCTCGGCCTTGACCCGCTCGAGACCGATGAGCTCGTCCAGCTCGGCGAGGAGCTCCTCCACCGAGCGCTCCGGCTCGGGCTCCTCCTGCGGCTCCGCCGTCGCCGCCGGGTCCTCGGCGGTCGCGGCGACCTCGGGCGCCGGACCCGCGCCGGTGGTCTGGTCCGGTGCGGCCTGACCGGGACCCGTCCCGGCCGGCGCACCCGTCGGGTACCCCTCCGGCCCGGGCGGCTGTGTCGGTGCCGGCTGGTAGGTCTGGCTGCCTGCGGAGAGGGAGGTGAGCATGTCGCGGACCCGGGCCCCCTGCTCCTGCGCCCGGCGGAGCAGGTCGGCGGAGAGTGCGGACGCCTCGCTCGGGGCACCCGGCAGACCAGCGGGTGCCCCCGTGGACGGCGACGGACCGGCCTGCGGCGGGGTGAGCCCGGCGGTGGGGGAGCCCGGCCCGTGCGCGGGAGCCACCCCTGCGGCGGCCAGCTGCGCGCGGGCCACGGACGTCGCCTTGCCGACGCTGAGCTGCCCCGCGCCGGGCAGGGTGCAGGCAGCGGTCGCGACGTCGGCCAGCGCCTGGGCGTATCCCGACGCCCGGGGGCTGCTCTCGGCGACGAGCGTCGACAGCAGCGGGGTGGGGATCGAGGCATACCGGCGACCCTTGGGCACCGCGCCGAAGAAGTCGCTGGTGGGGCGGTCGAAGGCCCGGGCCCAGAGGGTGTGCGCCTCGCCCGGTCCGGGATGCTCCAGGACGGCGGCGGCGAGGTGCTGGCCCTCGACCCGCACCGCCTGCTCGTCCAGGCCGGCCTCGCGGCCCACCCGCGCGAGCAGGTCCACGGCGTCGGCCAGCCGGCTCACCGGTCCACCCCTTCCGGCGGCGACAGCGGCTCCCCGTCGGTCGGCGGCGCTGCTGGCACGGGCGCGTGGTCCGCCTCCTCGACGCGCAGCGACCCGCCGGCACCGGCGGACCCGAACTTCTCGGCGATGAACCGGCCCTGGGCGACGAGCTCGCGCGCGTCCTGGCGGTAGACCGCGTCGAAGACCTTGTCCATCGTCAGGCCCAGCAGGTCGAGCTGGTCCACGAGCACCATGAGTGAGGTCTTCGCACCGTCGACCGGCCGGGTGTCGGCATACCGCCGGGGCAGCCGCTGGTAGGCCCCGACCGCCTCGGGCAGGTAGTCCGTCGCCGTCGCGATGACGGTGTAGCCGAGGTCGCTGCCGCTGAGCTTCTCCAGCCGCGGCACGGTGTCCCGCACCGTGTCGATGACCCTGCTGCCGCGGGCGACGACGACGGAAGGGAGCGCCGCGGAGGCGAGCAGCTCCTCGGTCGAGGCCAGTGCCTGCTGCACGTCCTGCGCCGTCGGCGGCGCGGGCAGGCTCATCCGGTCGTCGGCCGGGGCGGACCGGCCGAGCATCCGGTCCAGCAGGTCGGAGAACCCCACGTCAGCCCCGGCGCGAGGGGCCCGAACCCTCGATGTCCAGCTGGCCCGCCGCGAGGCGCACGTCGGTGCGCTGGGCGCGGTCGAGGTAGTCGCGCGACTTCTCGACCTCGCCCTCGAGCACCCCGATCGTCTGCGACATGCCGTCCAGGGCCTGGACCCGGAACTCGTCGATCGCGTCCATCGTGGCGTAGATGTTGGTGAAGGCGGCCTGCAGCTGGTCCAGCCCCAGGGTGGAGGACGCGGCCTGCTCCTGGATGGCGACGGAGTTGTCGCGCAGCAGCTCACTGGTGCTCTGGATCATCTGGGAGGTGGTCTGGTTGAGCGCGGTGATCTGGTCGAGCACGAGCTTCTGGTTGTTGAGCGCCTGCGCGACGAGCACAGCGGTCCGCAGCGCCGAGACCGTCGTGGTGGAGGCTCGGTCGACGCCCTTGATGAGCTCGATGTTGTTCTTCATGACGATGTCGATCGCGAGGTAGTTCTGGATCGACACGGCGAGCTGGGTGAGCAGGTCCTGGTGCTTCTGCCGGACGTAGAACAGGACGTCCTCGCGCAGCGCCTTGGCGCGCTCGGGGTCGCTGCTGTCCAGCTCGGCGATGGTCGCGGCGACCCTGGCGTCGAGCTGCTCGGCGATGTAGACGTACTGGTTCAGCCGTCCCATCGACTCCCACAGCTGCTGCTTCTCCATGTTGAGCGCGGCGTTGTCCTTGGCGAGCTCGTCCTGGCCGCTCTTGAGCGCGTGCAGGATGGCGTCCAGGTGCTTCTCCGCGGACTCGTACTTCTGGAAGTACTTCGTCAGCCGGTCCGAGAACGGCAGCCGCTCGAACCACTTCTTCACCCCGGTGGCCTGGGCCGGGTCGAGGTCCTCCACCGTGTGCCGCAGCTCGGTGAGGGTCTGCGCGACCTTGGACTCCTTGGACACCCCGCCGGACTGGATCGCGCGGACCGGTGACTTCAGCAACCGGTTGGAGGTCTCGGCCGCCGCCCGGATGTCGGCGTCGCCCATGGTGCGGACGTCAGCCGCGCGCTGGGCGAACTCGGGCGACTTCGTCTCGGTCCCGGTCAGCCCGGCGAGATAGGTCTCGACCTTGGCGTCCAGGGCGGGCATCGCCTCGGGGTCGACCTGCGGCGCCATCTTCGGCGCGGCCGTCTGGGCGACGGGCTCGGTCGGGCGGGGCGCGGTCAGCACCAACGACTCACCCTCGGGCTCGGGCGCGGCGAGCGGCTGCGGCTGGTCGGTCATCGTCTCTCCTCGGGTGGCCGTGTCGTCGTGCTCCCGCCCCCCGTCAGGATGCGAGGCACACGCTGTGACGCGCCCATTGTGTCGTGCGTTCCACCTTGGCACACGGGGGATACCTCCCGGCGTGCCATCTGTCACCCACCGGGCGCCGCGAGTGGTTGCCCTGCACCCCATCGGCGAAGAGGTCGATTCCGAGACATCCCCGGTGCAGTCGCGCGCTTTCGGGACCGAGGGGGCGCGGCCCGACGCGTGGTCAAGGCGTCATCCACGCCGATGCTGGTGGGAGCCTCAGCGACCCTCGCCCGGCGGGCGGAAGGTGAGCCCCCGTACGCGCGGACGCTCCGTGCCGGGGGCAGGCGAAGTGACCTGCCCACCGCTCCCGGTCGGGCCTCCGGCGGACGACGGCGCGCCGGTGCGGGCGCCGTCGCGTCGACCGATCACGAGGCCGGCCCCGACGAGCACGACCCCGACCGCCCCGCCGCCGCCGAACCAGCGGGCAGCCACGCGATGAGCGGCCGTCGGCTCGGCATACCCTGGGGTGAGCCGCAGGTCTGCGTCGTCGGGGGCGCAGTCCACCGTGGTGGAGGCCACCCACGCGGGGATGTCGTAGCGCGCGACCCGGCGCAGCTGCTCCTCGCCAGAGCCCAGGAGCGGGCCCGGACCGACCTCGCCCGAGAGGCCGCCGCCGGCGTCGTCCGTCACGGTGCAGGTCACGTCGGGAGCGGTGTCGGCGTCGTCGCCGACGACCTGCCAGACGATCAGCTCGGCGTCGGACGAACGGCCGACTGTCGTGCCGTCGGCCTCGACGGCGACCGCCGAGTCCATCGCGCGAGACGGGCTCTGGGCCAGGGAGGCCGCGCCCAGCGAGACCGGCAGGCAGGTGGCAGCCAGCGCCGCCCCGAGCCGCACCCACCTCATCCGCTGACCATACTCGGACTAGGCTGGACCGGCCGGTCGGTCACGTCCGACCGCTCGTCGTCCGCACCGGCATACCTGCAGGAGGGACCCGTGGAAGGCACCGTCGACCAGCAGCGCGCCGTGATCCGACAGGACGACGCGTCGCGCCGTGCCGGGCTGCGGCAGATGCGCACCGTTGCGACCGGGTTGCTCGTGGTCATGGCGGTCATCTACGTGCTGACCCACGGGCGCGACGGGATCTGGGGATACGTCAACGCGGGCGCCGAGGCGGGGATGATCGGGGCGATCGCCGACTGGTTCGCCGTTGTCGCGCTCTTCCGGCACCCGCTCGGTCTGCCGATCCCGCACACCGCTCTGGTCCGTCGGCGCAAGGACGACCTCGGGGCGAGCCTCGAGCAGTTCGTCACCGACAACTTCCTCACCCCGCAGGTGCTCAGGGACAAGCTCCTCGACGCCCAGGTCGTGCACCGGGTCGGCGAGTGGCTGCGCGAGCCCGAGCACGTCGAGCGCGTGGTCTCCGAGGCGGCGCCCTTCCTGCGCCGTGCCGTCGAGCGCCTGGACGAGGACGAGATCCGCACCTTCGTCGACGACGTCGTCCTCCCGCGGGTGCGCGAGGAGCCGCTGTCCCCGGTCGCCGGTCACCTCCTGGAGCGTGTCGTCGAGGACGGCTCGCACCACGGGCTCGTCGACCTCTTCGCCCGGGAGCTGCACGCCTGGCTCGCCCTGCACCAGGACCAGGTAGAGACGATCGTCCGCTCGCGCGCCCCGGCCTGGGCCCCGACCTGGGTCAACGACCAGGTGACCCGACGGGTCTACACCGAGGTGCTGCGCTGGGCCCGCGACGTCAAGGACGACCCGGAGCACACCGTGCGGCACGCCCTCGACGCCTACCTGGCCGAGCTGGGCCGCGACCTGCAGGAGGACGAGCGGACCCGCGAGCGCTTCGAGTCGCTCAAGGAGCGGGTCCTGGACCACCCGCAGGTGAGCGCGACGGGCGTCGCCCTCGGGGAGACGCTGCGCACCTCCGTCCTCGACGCTCTGGACGACCCGCAGGGGGCGCTGCGCACCCGGATGAGCACCGGGCTGGCGGCGCTGGGTCGACAGCTCGTCGACGACGAGCGGCTGCAGGCGCGGTTGGACGCGTGGGTCGCCGACACCGTGGTGTCCCTGGTCCAGCGCTACGGGCCTGAGCTCACCTCGGTCATCTCAGGGACCATCGCGCGATGGGACGCTCGCGAGGCGTCGGACAAGATCGAGCTGCACGTCGGTCGCGACCTGCAGTTCATCCGGCTCAACGGCACCGTCGTGGGCGCGCTGGTCGGACTGGTGATCCACGCGGTCTCCCAGCTGCTCTGAGGGGCACCACCGGGCATACCGCCCCTCCGGACCGACGTCGGCCTAGCAGGAGCTTCATCGGCATACATCCCGATGGAGGTCGTGCTACCCCGACGTCGGTCCCAGGTATGCGGGGGCTGATGCTCCTATGACCTGTCAAGCGGCTGGATCGAGGGTTGATGGTGCTTGCGGTGGGGCTGTGTCGTGGGCGAGTTCGGCGCGGATGGTGGGCAGGAGCTCGCGGACGAGGTAGCGCTTGAGGCAGCGGATGATCTCGGGTTTGCTCAGGTTCTGCTCGCTGCGTCGGGCCCGGTAGGCCTTGGTCCTGTCGTCGTGGCCGAGACGGACCATGATGATCCGCCAGAGGGCTTCGTTGGCGTGCCTGTCACCGCCGCGGTTGAGCCTGTGGCGGTCGGTGCGTCCGGAGGATGCGGGCAGTGGGCTGACCCCGCACAGTGCGGCGAAGGAGGCCTCGGACCGGATGCGGTCGGGGTTGTCACCAGCGGTGATGAGCAGCTGAGAGGCGGTATCGGGGCCGACACCGAAGTGGTCCAGCAGTCCGGGGGCGGTGTGCTTGACCAGGGCGTCGAGGTCGGCGTCGGCCTCGGCGATCTCCTCGGCCAGGACCAGGCAGCGGCGAGCGGTCCGGCGCAGCGCGAGCTTGACCGCCTGCTCAGGCTCATGCAGGCGGTCGCGGTCCGGGCGCAGCCGCGCACACGCCTCGACGCGGGTGGTGCCGCTGAGTCCGTGCAGCTGCTCGCGGACCGAGTGCGGCGCGGTGATGACCAGCTGCACCAGGGCGGAGCGGGCAGCGACCATCGCCTTCATCGCGGCCCTCTTGGTCGCCTTCAGCGCGCGCAGCGACTCCACCGGCCCGGTGCGCGTCTTGGGTGTCGTCGTGGCCGTCCTGGCCAGCACGGCCCGGGCTGCGGCCTCGGCGTCCAGCGGGTCGCTCTTGCCCCGCTGACGACGCTGCTTGCGATCCGCGCGGTCGACCTCGACCACGTCCACGTCCTGGGCTGTGAGGTAGCGGGCGAGCTGGGCACCGTAGGACCCGGTGCCCTCGACCCCGACGCGGTCGACCTGCCCGTGCGAGCTCAGCCATCCCAGGGCTCGCCTGTTACCCGCCGCGGTCGCCGGGACACTCCTGGTGCCCAGCAGCCGGCCCTGGGCGTCGAGCGCGGCCAGGGTGTGCGTGTCGGCGTGGGTGTCGACCCCGCCGATGACGGTAGATGTCACCATGATTGGCGTCCTTCCGACTCTGATCCAGTTGGTTGGACACGCACCACCGGTCGGGCGGACAGCACAGTGACGAGGCCTACGCCAGGCTCCTATCAGGTCACGATCCGTCTGGCTGGTGCGTGCGCCCCGTCCGGCGACAGATCAGGCCAAAGGCACCAAGCCGGTGGACAACAGGGTCAGCCGGGCGGGACTTCCATCGAGCGTAACGACGGCACCAACAGCATCACTGTGGACAACTTCTGCGCGACGATCGCGCGCCGGGGCAGGCTGGCGGGTATGAGTTTCGAGAACCTTCCTGATGACTGGCCCGCCCGTCCGCTCGACGACCCGGTGCTGGCCGCCGATGTCGTGGACCTCGTCGTGAGCGACGCCGACCGCGCCGCCGGCGCGCTGGGCTTCCTCCTCTGCCGCCCCGGCGGCACGCTGGCCCAACCCGTCGTGGTGGGGGAGGTGGCGCAGGAGGACCCGACCCAGGTGGTGGCGCGGATGATCCCGGTCATCGCGGACCTGCCGGACACGCCCGGATTCGTCCTGGCGCTCGCCCGCCCGCGTGGCGGGGTCGGCGACGCCGATCGGGCCCTGCACCAGTACGCCCTCGACGCCTGCGAGGACGCCCGCCTGACCCTCTGGGGCACCTTCCTCGCCACCCACGCGGGAGTGACCCACCTGCCGGTCGCCTCCGGCCTGGTGCCCCGCAGCGGCGCGGCCTGAGCCGCAGAGCCGCCGCCGGACCGGGACGCCGCCGCTCGGAAACCCGGTGGTGCCGCCTCGTTAGAGTGGAGGGCGTGCCCGAGCCCGACCGACGTGACCCCGACGCGGGCACCGGTCGACGGCAGGGGGGCCGGGGTCGCGCAGGCTCCGGGCGTCGTGGCCGGCGCCGGCCGCGCGGCACAGGGTCACCGACACGCTCGGACCCGGGGTCGGACCGTCGCTCACGCGGAGCCTCGCGAGAGCAGGCCGCCGCGGCGACCGCCGCCCGACGGGCGGCCCAGCCGGCCCCCGGATCGTTGCACTACCCGCCCGAGCTGCCCGTCTCCGAGCGGCGGCAGGACCTGCTGCAGACGGTCGCCGAGCACCAGGTGGTGATCGTCGCGGGGAGACCGGGTCGGGCAAGACCACCCAGCTGCCGAAGATCTGCCTGGAGCTGGGGCGCGGGGTCGAGGGCATGATCGGCCACACCCAGCCGCGCCGGATCGCGGCGCGGTCGGTGGCCGAGCGGGTCAGCGAGGAGCTCGGCGCCGAGCTCGGCACCGTCGTGGGATACCAGGTGCGCTTCACCGACGTCTCCCGCGCGGACACCCTGGTCAAGGTCATGACCGACGGGATCCTGCTCTCGGAGCTCCAGCGCGACCGCGACCTGCGCCGCTACGACACGCTCATCATCGACGAGGCGCACGAGCGCAGCCTCAACATCGACTTCATCCTCGGCTACCTGCGCCGGCTGCTCCCGCGACGACCCGACCTCAAGGTGATCATCACCTCGGCCACCATCGACGTCGAGCGCTTCGCGGAGTTCTTCGCCGACGAGCAGGGGCGGCCGGCACCGGTCATCGAGGTCTCCGGCCGCACCTACCCGGTCGAGGTCCGCTACCGGCCGCTCACCCGTGAGGAGCCGCCGCGGGGCCGTGGGGCCGACGCCGAGCCCCGGCAGGTCGAGATCGACCAGGTCACCGGGGTGGTCGAGGCGGTCGAGGAGCTGTGGACCGAGGACACCGGGCGCGACGGCGCGGGCGAGGACGTGCTCGTCTTCTGCTCCGGCGAGCGGGAGATCCGGGACGTCTGCGACGCGCTCGCCGGGCTCGACCTGCCCGACACCGAGGTGCTGCCGCTCTACGGCCGGCTGTCCGCCGCCGAGCAGCACCGCGTCTTCGCCCGGCACACCGGCCGACGCATCGTCGTCTCCACCAACGTCGCCGAGACCTCGCTCACCGTCCCCGGCATCCGGTATGTCGTGGACACCGGCACCGCGCGGATCAGCCGCTACAGCCAGCGGCTCAAGGTGCAGCGGCTGCCGATCGAGCCGATCAGCCAGGCCTCGGCCAACCAGCGGGCCGGGCGCTGCGGGCGCCTCGCCGACGGCATCGCGATCCGGCTCTACAGCGAGGAGGACTTCGCGAGCCGGCCCGAGTTCACCGACCCCGAGATCCTGCGGACCAACCTGGCCAGCGTCATCCTGCAGATGACCAACCTGGGGCTGGGGGAGATCGAGAAGTTCGGCTTCCTCGAGCCGCCGGACCCGCGGCAGGTCGCCGACGGCGTCCGGCTGCTCACCGAGCTGCAGGCCATCGACCCCAAGGCACCCGCGCACCTGCCGCGCCAGCGCCTCACCCCCTACGGCCGGGCCATCGTCGGCCTGCCGGTCGACCCCCGGCTCGCGCGGATGCTCCTCGAGGCCGAGCGGCAGGGGGCTCTCCAGGAGGTGCTCGTGGTCGTCGCGGCGCTGTCCATGCAGGACGTGCGCGAGCGACCCGCGGACCGGCAGCAGCAGGCGGACCAGGCGCACGCCCGCTTCCGCCGCGCGGGCGGTGCGCAGGGCCCGCCGAACCCTCGACAGCCGGCATCGAAGGACCAGACCGACAAGGACGCCAAGGACGTCGTCGACAGCGACTTCCTCGTCGTCCTCAACCTCTGGCGCTACCTCCAGCGGCAGCAGAAGCAGCTGTCCGGCAGCGCCTTCCGGCGGATGTGCAAGGCCGAGTTCCTGCACTACCTGCGGGTGCGGGAGTGGCAGGACCTGCACACCCAGCTGAAGCGGGCCGTCAAGCAGCTGGGGATGGAGCTCAACCAGCACCCGGCCACCAGCGACCAGGTGCACTCCTCGCTGCTCACCGGGCTGCTGTCCAACGTGGGGATGTGGGAACGCGAGGCACGGGCATACCTCGGCGCCCGCAACGCCCGCTTCGTCATCCAACCCGGCTCCGTCCTCCATCGGAGGAACCCCGAGTGGGTGATGAGCGCCGAGCTCGTCGAGACCACCCGGCTCTGGGCGCGGACCAACGCGGTCATCGACCCGGCCGAGGTGGAGCGAGTAGCCGCGCACCTGGTCAAGCGGTCCTACAGCGAGCCCCGCTGGTCGCGCTCGGCCGGGTCGGCGGTCGCGGACGAGCGGGTGACGCTCTACGGCATACCCCTCGTCGCGGGACGCGCGGTGCCGCTGGGGCGGATCGACCCGGAGACCGCGCGCGACCTCTTCATCCGGCAGGGGCTGGTCGAGGAGGACTGGGAGACGCGGCACGACTTCTTCCACGCCAACCGGCGGCTGGTGCGCGAGCTGGGCCAGCTCGAGGAGCGGGCGCGGCGCCGCGACATCCTCGTCGACGACGAGACACTCGTCGAGTTCTACTCCGCCCGGATCCCGGAGCAGGTGGTGTCCGGCGCGCACTTCGACACCTGGTGGAAGACGGCACGCCGCGAGGACCCGCAGCTGCTGACCTTCACCGAGGACCTCCTGGTGGGCGACGCCGGCGACCGGGTGAGCGGTCTCAGCGAGGACTTCCCGACCGAGCGGACCCAGGGCGAGCTGACCGTCGGGCTGACCTACCAGTTCGAGCCGGGTGCTGACGCCGACGGGGTCACCGCGCACCTGCCCGTCGAGGTGCTCAACCAGGTGCAGGACGAGGGTTTCGACTGGCTCGTGCCGGGGATGCACGAGGAGCTGGTGACGGCGCTGGTCAAGGCTCTGCCGAAGGACGTGCGCCGCAACTTCGTGCCGGCTCCGGACCATGCGCGCGCCGCGCTCCGGGGTATGCGCGAGGCCGGCGTGGTCGGGCAGGTCCCGGTCCGGGAGGCGCTGGCGGCCGAGCTCACCGGCCGCGGCCTGGTGCGCGTGGATCCCGCGGACATGCCGTGGGAGCGGGTGCCGGACCACCTGCGGATGACCTTCCGGGTCGAGCGCGCGGTGCGGCCGGGCGGGGGCAAGGGGCGGGGCCGGCGGCGCGGACGGGCCGAGGTCCTCGGCGAGGGCAAGGACCTCGCGGCGCTGCAGGAGCAGCTGGCGCCCGCCGTGCGCAGCTCGATGGCTGCCGCGGCCTCGGGCGTGGAGCGCACCGGTCTGACGGTGTGGCCCGGCGACCTCGATCCGTTGCCCGAGACCTTCAGCCGGCAGGTGGGGCCGCGTGAGGTGCAGGGCTACCCGGCGCTGGTCGACGCCGGTGACGCGGTGGACGTGCGCGTGCTCGCGACGCGCTCGGAGGCGGACCGGGAGACCCGGCGCGGCGTGCGCCGGTTGCTGCTGCTCGGCACGACACCGCCGTGGAAGCGGCTGCTGGCGTTGCTCTCCAACAGCCAGAAGCTCTCGCTCGGCCACAACCCGCACGGCTCGGTGCCCGCCCTGCTCGAGGACGCGCTCGCCGCGGCGGTCGACTCGGTCGTGGCCGAGCAGCCGGGGGCCACGGTGCGCACGCCCGCGCAGTTCGAGGCAGCGCTGGCCGGGGTGCGGCAGCAGAGCGTGCCGCGGGTGCTGGAGATCGTGGAGTCGCTCGTCCCGATCCTCGACACGGCGCGCGAGGTCTCGCTGCGGCTGCAGCGGCTGGACGCCCCAGCCGCGGCGGACCTCGCCACCGACCTGCGGCGACAGCTCGACGCACTCGTGCGGCCGGGCTTCGTGACCGACGTCGGGTATGCCCGGCTGCCGCGGATGGTGGTGTGGCTGCGGGCGATGGCCGAGCGGCTCGACAAGGGGGTGCAGGACTTGCCCCGGGACCGGCAGCGGATGGGGGACGTCGGAGTCGTCGAGTCCGAGCTCGCGTCCTTCCTCGACGGGCTGCCCCCGCACCGCCGGGAGGACCCCGACGTCCGCGAGGTGGTGTGGTCCCTGCAGGAGCTGCGGGTCTCGCTCTTCGCCCAGCGCCTCGGCACGCCCGCCCCCGTCTCGCCGAAGCGGATCTACGCCGCCATGGATCGCGCCGAGTCCGCCGGCTAGGGCCGCGGGTACTCGCTGACCCAGAGATCCACGAGGACCTCCTACCGTCCGGTCGGGCGACGCAGACCGTGCGGCCGGTCGTGATCTGGCAGAGTCGCGGTATGTCCTCCGAGACGCTGACCGACCACGCGCTGTCCACCGACCCCGAGCTCTCCGACTGGCGGGTGCTGCTCGGGAGGCTGCAGACCCGCTTCGCCTCGCCGGACTTCTCGACCGGGGCCCGGCTGGTGTCGCGGATCGCCGAGCTCGCCGACGAGCTGGACCACCACCCCGACGTCGACCTGCGCTACCCGCACGTCACCGTCTCCACGGTCAGCCACGACGTCCGTGCGCTCACCACGCGCGACCGGGCGCTCGCCGTCGCGATCACCGCCGCCGCCGCTGAGCTCGGGCTGGACGCCACGCCGCACGAGGTCGCGGCGCTGGAGATCGCGCTCGACGTCACCGACGCCCCGTCGGTCGAGCCGTTCTGGGCGGCCGTGCTCGGCTACGCCGAGGCCGGCGAGCACCAGCTCGAGGACCCGGCGGGGCGGCTGGCCCCGATGTGGTTCCAGCAGATGGACGACGGCCGGACCCAGCGGGGCCGCTTCCACCTCGACATCACCGTCCCGCACGACCTCGCGCAGGAGCGGGTCGCTGCGGCGCTCGCCGCCGGCGGCACCCTGGTCACCGACGAGTTCGCCCCGTCGTGGTGGGTCCTCGCCGACCCCGAGGGCAACGAGGCCTGCGTCTGCACCTGGCAGGGGCGCGAGGGCAGCGGCGAGATCTCGTCATGACTCTGCGCGTCGGGCTCTCCGGCGGCATCGGGTCGGGCAAGTCGACGGTCTCGGCCCTGCTCGCGGACCTCGGCGCGGTGGTGGTCGACGCGGACGCCGTGGCGCGCCAGGTCGTCGAGCCGGGTATGCCCGCCCTCGCGCAGATCTCCGAGCGGTTCGGGCCGGAGGTGCTGGCACCCGACGGGTCGCTCGACCGGCCCGCGCTGGGCCGGGTCGTCTTCGGCGACGAGCAGGCCCGGCGTGACCTGGAGGCCATCACCCACCCGCAGATCCGGCGCCGCTCCGCCGAGCTCATGGCCGCGGCACCGGACGACGCGGTCGTCGTCCACGACATCCCGCTGCTCGTCGAGCTGGGGATGGCCGCCGACTACGCGCTCGCGGTGATCGTCGACGTGCCCGAGGGCGAGCGGGTGCGTCGGCTGGTGCAGGACCGCGGCATGGACGAGCAGGCGGCCCGCGACCGGGTGCGGGCCCAGGCCGACGACGCCGCCCGCGCCGCGGCCGCCGACGTGCTGCTCGACAACACGGGCACCAGGGACGACCTGCGACGACGAGTCACCGAGCTCTGGCACGAGCGGCTGCTGCCCTTCGAGGCGTCGCTGCGCTCGCGGACCCCTCCCGAGGGCGCCCGCGAGCCCGCCCCCGGCAGCCCGGAGCACGAGCGGCTCGCGGCGCGGGCCCGCAGCGGCACCGACCCGGACGCGCTGCGGCGCCGGGGGATCGTGCCCGCTCCGGACGGCAGCGGGTCGCTCATCTGGTGCTGCCCGCCGGCGCCGCTGCTCTGGTCGCCCGGCGTCACCGCCGCCGAGGGGTAGCCGGCCCGGCCGGCCCGGTCAGGACGCGCCGGGGGAGCCGTCCTCGCGCGAGCCGTCCTTCGTCGGCGGGGTCAGGCCGAGGTGCTCCGCCGCGGGCGGCGGCTCCTCGCCGAGGACGTGCTCGGCGAGGAAGGCGCTGACGGTGGCATACCAGACGGTGGCGTGCTGGGGCTTGAGGATCCAATGGTTCTCCTGCGGGAAGAAGAGGAACCGGTGCGGGGTCGTGCCGTCCTCCGCCTGCGGCAGCCCGGAGCGCGAGAGCAGCTCGTACCACAGCCGCAGGCCCTCACCGATCGGCACGCGGTAGTCCTTGTCCCCGTGGATGACCAGCATCGGGGTGACGATGTCCCCGATGAAGCGGTGCGGGCTGTTGGCCTGCGCCATCTCCGAGGTCATCTCCCGCTGCCAGTAGAACGCGGCGTCCGTCGTCGGCCCGAAGCCGTCCAGGGCCCAGAGCGAGGCGTGCGTGACGACCGCCCGGAACCGGTCGGTGTGCCCGGCGATCCAGTTGGCCATGTAGCCGCCGAAGGAGCCGCCCATCGCCGCGGTCCGGTCGGCGTCGAGGTCGTCTCGTCCCAGGGCCGCGTCGGTGATCGCCATGAGGTCGGTGTAGGGCGCCTGGCCCCACGCGCCCCACCCGCGCTGCACGAAGTCCTGCCCGTAGCCGGTCGAGAGCGCCGGGTCGGGCAGCAGCACGGCATACCCCTGCGCGGTCATCAACCACGGGTTCCACCGCCAGGTCCAGGCGTTCCACGACCCGAGCGGGCCGCCGTGCACCCACAGCAAGAGCGGGTGGCCGACGTCCGACGCCGGCTCACCCTCCGGGAGAGCCAGCCAGGCGCGGACCCGGCTGCCGTCCTCCGCGGTGGTGTCGACCTCCTCCAGCCGGCCCGGGAGCGTCGGTCGCTCGGCCGGACCGGGGAGGCGGGTGACCTCCCCGGTGGCCAGGTCGAGGCGGGCGAGCTCGGGTGGGAAGAGGTAGGACGAGCGCACGCCGTAGGCGGTGGCGCCGTCGGGGGAGAGGACCAGCTCGCTCCAGGCGGCGTCGTCGTGGGTGACCTGGGTGACCTCGCCGGTGGCGACGTCGATCCGGAAGACCGGCCGCCGACCCTCGCTGTCGGCGAGCGCGATCACGGAGGCGCCGTCCGGGGTCCACGCGACGGGCTGCGCCCAGCGGTCCCAGTCGTGGGCCAGCGCTGTCGTCTCCCCGGTCGTGGTGTCCATGAGGTGCAGCCGGGGGCGTGGCGCGCTCGTCGGCGAGGTGATCTCGCTGATGACGACGACGGCGCGGGCGCCGTCCGGGCTCACCGGTCCCGCGTGCGCGTCGTGGCCCGGCGTGTCGACCAGGGTGCGCGTCCGCCCGCTGTCGAGATCCACCCGCACGACGCCCTCGCGCAGGTCCGCCCGGCCCTGGGTCACGGTGAGCCCGACGAGCGCGAAGCTCCCGTCCGGAGCGACCACGGGGCTGGGCTCGTGCAGGGGTGTCGGCAGGTCGCCGGTGAGCAGGCGCAGGTGCACCTCGCGGGCGCGGTCGACGGTTCCGGGCAGCTCGGCGGGTGCCTCGTGCTCCGTGTCCTCCGGGACGGCCTCGACGCCCGCTGCGGGACCGTCGTCCAGGGCGAAGACCTGCGGCCGCGCCGGGCCGAGGTCGTGGTCCCAGTAGCGGATCGGGTAGGACGTGTGCAGGATCGCGTCGACCTCGGCCTTGCGGCGGCTCGCGGACAGCTGTGCGTGCTCCGCCTCCGTGGACGCCCCCGGCAGCAGCCCCGCGACGACGAGGACGCGATCGGCGTCCCGGGCGGTCGCCACCGCGTCGACGCCGCCGGGGCGGCTCAGCACGACCCGCGCCTCCCCGCCGCGGCGCGGGATGGTCCACAGCGCCGCGCCGGCAGCGGAGCTCTCGGCGGCGTCGTCCTGCTGGCCGTCCGGGTCCGGGCGGGCGGAGGTGAAGTAGAGGTCGCCGTCGGCGGCGAAGGCCCCGCCGCTCTCGCCCTTGGCGCTGCGCGTGATCCGGTATGCCGGTCGCTCGCCCGTCGGGTCGACCTCCCACAGCGCGGAGACGTAGCCGGTCCCGGCGCCGTTGAGGGTCGCCACAGAGGTGACCAGGCGGGTGCCGTCGGGGCTCAGCGCGAGGCCGGAGACACGGGGGAGGGCGACGTAGTGGGACAGGTCGTGGAAGGGCGTCCGGGGGGAGGGCATACCTCGTTCCTATCATCGGCGCCCGCACGTCTCGCGCCGACATGGAATCCTGGGTGCCGGACCGACGTTGTGCTGGGCAGACCCCGAGAGGAGACACCGTGACGACGCACTCGCCGCTGTTCCGGCTGGAGGCTGACGCCGCCCGCCAGCCGCAGCCCGCCCCGCTGCTGCTGGTCTCGCTGGACGGCTTCCTCGACGCCGGCCAGGTGCGCTCGACGCTGGCCGAGCACCTGCTGGACACCCTCGAGCACGAGGTCGTCGCGACCTTCGACGTCGACGAGATGGTCGACTACCGGTCGCGGCGCCCGTTGATGACCTTCGACTCCGACCACTACACCGACTACGACGACCCCTCGCTCATCCTCTACCGGATGGTGGACGCCGCGGGCGAGCCGTTCCTGCTCCTGCACGGGGTGGAGCCGGACTACCGGTGGGAGGGCTTCGTCGAGGCGGTGCGCCAGCTCGGGATGGCCTTCGGGGTGCGACGGATGGTCAGCGCCCACGGCATCCCGATGGCGGTGCCGCACACGCGACCGGTCGGCACCACCCGCTTCGCCAGCGACAACTCGGTGCTCGGGGACTACACCCCCATCTTCGGGCAGGTCCGCATCCCCTCCAGCGCGGACTCGCTGCTGCACCTGCGGCTGGCCGAGTCCGGCCTGCTCACCATGGGCGTCGCGGTCCACGTGCCGCACTACCTCACCGAGACGCAGTTCGGCGACGCCGTCGTCGCGGCGGCGGACACCCTCATGGACCTCACCGGTCTGGTGCTGCCCACCAAGGAGCTCGTGGCCATGGCCGGGCTGACCCGGGGCCGCATCGAGGAGGAGCTGGCCAGCAACGACGAGGCGCGCGAGGTCGTCGAGGGGCTGGAGCAGCGTTACGACCACTTCATCGAGGGCCAGCGGCGCAAGAGCCTGCTCGCGGCCGAGGTGGCCAACCTGCCCAGCGCCGACGAGATCGGTGCCCAGCTCGAGGCCTTCCTGCGCGATCCGGAGGCCGCCGACGAGACGGACGAGTCCGACGACGACGCCCCGCCCGCGGATCAGGGTGGCGGCGGCAGGTCGTAGCGCGGCCCCGTGGGCCCGCCCTGCGGCGGGCCGGACGGCGGCGGTCCGTAGGGATCCCGCGTCGGGGGAGCGGTGCGCGGGTCCAGGGTGTATGCCCCGGGATCCGGGCCCTGCTCCGGCTCGGTCCGGCGCCGGGCGAGCACGGCCAGCACGGCGCAGGCCAGACCCAGCGGCAGCAGGAGGAGGCCGAGCGTGAGCCCGGTGCCCCCGCGCAGGCCCGTGGGGGCGGTGGCCGGCCCGAACGGCCCGGCGTAGACGGTGTCCTCGGTGTCGCAGACCAGCGGCAGGTCGCCGATCGGATGGCCGGCCGGGGTGCGCGCGACCTCGTGGAACTGCTCGCCCCCCACCCGGGTGGTGAAGTCCTCGCCCGGGCGCTCCAGGGTCTCAGAGTCCAAGGTGCAGACCGTGTCGGCCCGCGTGCCGGCGCTGCGCGACCAGACGGACAGGCCGTCGGCACCCACGCTGACCCGGTCCCCGGCGACCACGCCCACCATGTCCGCGCTCGCGCGGTCGCGCGAGCCGAGGACCCCCAGCACGAGCAGGACCAGGCCCGCCACGGTGAGCAGCGCCGCCAGCGGCCAGAGGACCCGCGCCCCCGGCGGCCGCTGCGGAGACGTCATACCGCGCAACCTAACGCACCCCGTGTCAGGATGAGGCGCAGACAGGCCCCCCAGACGTGAGGAGACATGACGTGGCTCGACGTGAGTCCGAGGTCGCGACCGACAACCCCGAGGCGCCCGAGGACGGGCCGCTCGACAGCCTGGCCAACGCCTTCGTCGGCAAGCTGCTCGACTTCGGCGTGGACGGGGTGGGGCCGCTGCAGTCCTCGAGCCAGGTGCTGGTCAAGGCGCGCCGGGAGAAGGGCCAGGACGACGAGAAGGTCGTGGACGAGATCGTCTCCGACCACATCAAGAAGGCCGCCGTCGGCGGCTTCGTGACCGGCGTCGGCGGCATCTTCACGATGCCGGTGGCGATCCCGGTCAACGTGCTGGAGTTCTACACCCTCGCGACCCGGATGGTGGCGGCCATCGCCGAGCACCGCGGCTACGACGTGAAGAGCAAGGAGGCGCGCGCCGCCGTGCTCCTCTCGCTCGTCGGCGCGGACGCGGACGACCTCATGCGCAAGGCGGGCATCTCGACCGCCGCCGGCCTCACCGGGTCCGGGCGGCTCGCGACGCTGGCGATGTCGAGGCTGCCCAAGGCCGCGTCCATGATGGTCAACAAGGCGGTCGGCTTCCGGCTGCTCACCACCGTCGGCGGCAAGGCCCTGGGGCGGCTCATCCGCTTCGTCCCGGTCGCGGGCGGCGTCATCGGCGCCGGTCTCGACGGCTACCTCATGAAGCGGATCGCCGACCATGCGCGCGCGGAGTTCGCGCCGCGGCCGGAGGTGGCGGGCGAGCAGCCCGGCTGAGTTATCCACAGATCGCGAGCGGGCCCGTCACGGCGGGCCCGCTCGCGGCACGCTGGGGGTATGACGACACACGAGCCCGGGGGGCGCTCGCGCCGGCACGACGTTGCCGCTGACCACGACGCCCACGACCACGCCCACGACCACGACGGCGCCCCTGACCAGCGCGGCCGTCGCGACCACGACGAGCACGATCACCCGTCGCGAGCCGCGACGACCTCGGCCCGGCTGCGCGGCGCCGAGCAGCTGATCGCCGTCCTGCCGCAGCTCATCGGCTACCAGATCGACCACAGCGTGGTCGTGGTGGCGGCCCGGATCGGCGGGCCTCACGGCCGGTCCGTGGGGCAGATGATCTTCACCGGTCGACTGGACCTCCCGCCGCCCGAGGCGATGAGCGACCACCTCGACAGCATCCGGACGGCGCTGCTCCAGGCGGACGACGGGTCACCGGGGCCGGTCCTGCTCACCGTCGTGGGCTACGACCTCCCGGAGCGGGAGCCGGGCCACGTCGACGAGGAGCACGTGATCGCCCTGGAGGCCGCGGCCGACCGCCTGGCAGACACCACCGGTGCTCACGTGCACGACCTGCTGCTGGTGCGTGATGAGGGGCGGGAGACCTATGGCGTCCGGCGCGACGGCGAGCACGTGCCGCCGCCGGAGCGAGGCTGGAGACCGACCCCACCGGCCGCGGACGTTCCGGTCGCCGCCGATCTGGTGCTGCAGGGCCGCGTCGCCCTGCCCAGCCGGGCGGCCCTCGCCGAGCTGGTGCGTCGCCGGGACGAGCCGGCGGCGCGGGCCACCGCCCTGGCCCTCGGGATCCTCGACCTCGACCCGACCCGGCACGACCCCGGCGCGATGCTGCGGGCGCTGACGGCCTGGCTGACCGACGGTGTCCCGCCGACGGCGGGCCAGCGCGCCGGCATCGCCTGGACGCTCGCCGACCGGGAGGTGCGCGACGCCGTCCTGGCCCGCTGGCTGCCCGAGCTCGGCTGGGACGACGGCCTCGGGCAGGACGGCGCGAGAGACCTGTGCGCGGGGTTGGCCGCCTTCCCCGGCGAGGGATGGCGGGAGCCGGTCGGGCGGCTGCTGGCCCTGGCGGGGGAGGTGCCGCACCCCTTCGACAGCGCGGTCCTGACGATGGTGGCGATGGTCTCCTGGGTGCGCGGCGACGGCACCCTCGCCAACGAGGCCGTCGACACCGCGCTCGAGCGGGACCCCCGGTATACCCTCGCCCGGCTCCTGCGCCGGATGCTGGAGGCCGGCCTGCGACCACCGCGCGGGGCGGGCGTCGGGGCTCGTCCGGACCGACGCTCGGGAGGCCGATCGCCCATGAGGTTGTAGCCTCTCGGCGAAGGCAGTCACCGTCAGGAGGTCCACGTCCATGTCGATCATCGTTGGCTACATCCCCACGCGCGAGGGCCGCGCGGCCCTGGTCGCGGCGCGCACCGAGGCGCTGCTGCGCAAGGTCAAGCTCGTCGTGGTCAACTCCCACCGCGGCGGCCGGGACTTCGACGCGGGGGAGGCGCGGCGGTTCGAGGAGGAGCTGGAGTCCGTGGCCAGCGACCTGGACGGCGCGGGGATCGAGCACGAGGTCCGGGCGCTCGCGCGGGGCAACGAGCCGGCCGAGGACCTCATCGAGGTGGCCGCGGAGTCGGACGCCGACCTCATCGTCATCGGGCTGCGTCGCCGGACCCCGATCGGCAAGCTCATCCTCGGCTCCAACGCCCAGCGGATCCTGCTGGAGGCGCAGTGCCCGGTCCTGGCGGTCAAGGCCGGCGAGGGCGACTGAGGCGCGCCCTCGCCTCGGCCTGCACCGCCGGTCACCCCAACGGGAGGGCTGCCGCGGGCGGCGGGAATGTGTCATCGGCCCGCAGGGTTCTATAATGGTGTAAGTCGCGTGCCGCACCCGGCACCGCTCACCACTTCCTGATCCGCGTCGGGGCGCCCTGCTGCCCTGGCTGCGGCATACCTGCGTCGTCAGAAAGAGTTGGTTCAGCCCGTGACAGCCAGGACGTCCCGCACCAGCACCCCTGAGCTCCCGCCCGCCTTCGAGCACGAGGCCCTGCGTGCCCTGCTGGCCTCCGGGACCGAGCAGGGCTACGTCGAGGCCGACCAGATCAAGACCGCCCTGGAGGCGGCGGAGGTCACCGCGGCCGCGACCCAGAAGAAGGTGCTACGCGTCTTCAGCGACCAGGCGATCGAGGTGCGCGCGGCCGAGCCGGCCCCGGCGCGCCGGCGCAGCTCCACGACGAAGAAGAAGGCGGCTGCCACCAAGGGGACGTCCACGGGCTCCGGGACGACGAGAAAGACGTCAGCCGCCGCGCAGGGCTCGACCTCGACGAAGGCCGCGACCCCGTCGAAGAAGGCCGCCCCGTCGACGACGTCCAGCAGGAGCAAGAGCACCACCAGCAAGAGCGCGTCCTCGGGCGCGAGCGCCGCGAAGAAGAGCACGCCGGCGTCGACGAAGAGCTCGGGCAGCACCCGGGCCGCGGCCAAGACTGCGTCGAAGACCCAGAAGGGCTCCGCGTCCGCGACCCCGACCAAGACCGGCGGCACCGGGCGGCGGAAGAAGAAGGACGTCGTCGAGGAGATCGTCGGGACCGACGCCACCGACCCGGCCGAGGTCGAGGACGCCGAGGACGCCGACGACGCGGCCGAGACCGAGACCCCCGAGGCGGCAAAGACCAAGACGCCGGCCACGAAGGGCGACGAGGACAGCTTCACCCTGTCCACGGCCGACGACGACGACGCCCCGGCCCAGCAGGTCGTGACGGCCGGCGCGACCGCGGACCCGGTCAAGGACTACCTCAAGCAGATCGGCAAGGTCGCCCTCCTCAACGCCGAGCAGGAGGTCGAGCTCGCCAAGCGGATCGAGGCCGGCCTGTTCGCCGAGGAGAAGCTCAACTCGGGCGAGAAGGTCGAGGCCAAGCTCAAGCGTGAGCTGTGGTGGATCTCCAACGACGGCAAGAACGCCAAGAACCACCTGCTCGAGGCCAACCTGCGGCTGGTCGTCTCGCTGGCCAA
Source organism: Serinicoccus marinus DSM 15273 (assembly GCF_008386315.1). Lineage (NCBI taxonomy): Bacteria > Bacillati > Actinomycetota > Actinomycetes > Micrococcales > Ornithinimicrobiaceae > Serinicoccus > Serinicoccus marinus. The sequence goes on from NZ_CP043808.1 coordinate 1,033,282, forward strand.
GCGGTATACCGGCCGCGGCATGCTCTTCCTGGACCTCATCCAGGAGGGCAACCTCGGCCTCATCCGGGCGGTCGAGAAGTTCGACTACACCAAGGGCTACAAGTTCTCCACCTACGCGACGTGGTGGATCCGGCAGGCCATCACCCGGGCCATGGCCGACCAGGCCCGCACCATCCGCATCCCGGTGCACATGGTCGAGGTCATCAACAAGTTGGCGCGCGTGCAGCGGCAGATGCTGCAGGACCTCGGGCGCGAGCCCACCCCGGAGGAGCTCGCCGCCGAGCTGGACATGACCCCGGAGAAGGTCGTCGAGGTCCAGAAGTACGGCCGCGAGCCCATCTCGCTGCACACCCCGCTGGGCGAGGACGGCGACAGCGAGTTCGGCGACCTCATCGAGGACTCCGAGGCCGTGGTGCCGGCGGACGCGGTGTCGTTCACGCTCCTGCAGGAGCAGTTGCACTCGGTGCTCGACACCCTGTCCGAGCGCGAGGCCGGTGTGGTCTCGATGCGCTTCGGGCTCTCCGACGGCCAGCCCAAGACGCTGGACGAGATCGGCAAGGTCTACGGCGTCACCCGCGAGCGGATCCGGCAGATCGAGTCCAAGACGATGTCCAAGCTGCGGCACCCGTCGCGCTCGCAGGTCCTGCGCGACTACCTGGACTGAGCCGACCGGGACCGACCGCGTTGTCCCGGACGGACGGTCGGTCCGGTCGGGGTCAGCCCTTGTTGCCCGTCTCCCGCCACTGCCGCTCGAAGGGCAGCCGCCAGGTGAACGGCGTGATGAGCTGGTGGATCTGGTTCGGTCCCCACGAGCCCTGCTGGTAGGGCCGCACCACCGGCGGGTTGTCGAGCAGCGGCTGCGAGATCTCCCACAGGCGCTCGATGCCGGACGCGGTGACGAAGAGCGTGCGGTCGCCGCGGGCGGCGTCGTAGATGAGCCGCTCGTAGGCCTCCAGCACCGATCCGGCCCAGTCGGTGTCCTGCATCGAGAACTGCATCGACAGCTTGTCCAGCTTCATCCCCGGCCCGGGCCGCTTGCCGTAGAAGCTCAGCGACATCCGGGCGCGGTCGGCCAGGTCGAAGGTCAGGTGGTCCGGGCCGTGGTCGCCCACCCCCGACCCTGGCGGAAACATCGACTGCGGCGGCTCCCGGAAGGCGATCGAGATGATGCGGGCGCCCTCGGCCAGCTGCTTGCCGGTCCGCAGGTAGAACGGCACCCCCGCCCAGCGCCAGTTGTCCACGAAGCACTTCAAGGCGACGAAGGTCTCGGTCTGGCTGTCCTCGGCGACCCCCTTCTCGTCGCGGTAGCCGACGTACTGCCCGCGCACCACGTCGGTGGGCTCCAACGGCAGCATGGACCGGAAGACCTTGTTCTTCTCCCGGCTGATGGCGGCCGGCTCCAGCGACGTGGGCGGCTCCATCGCGGTGAAGGCGAGGATCTGGAACAGGTGGGTCACCACCATGTCGCGGTATGCCCCGGTCTGCTCGTAGAAGTCGCCCCGTTGCGACAGGCCCAGGGTCTCGGGCACGTCGATCTGGATGTGGTCGATGTGGTTGCGGTGCCAGATCGGCTCGAAGAGCCCGTTGGCGAAGCGGAAGGCCAGGATGTTCTGAGCCGGCTCCTTGCCGAGGAAGTGGTCGATCCGGAAGATCTGCTCCTCGTCGAAGACCTGGTGCAGCCGGCCGTTCAGCTCGACCGCCGAGGCGTGGTCGGTGCCGAACGGCTTCTCCATGACGATCCGGCTGCGCTCGACCAGACCCGCCTCGCCGATGGTGCCCACCGCCTCCAGGGCCGCCCTGGGTGGCACCGACAGGTAGTGAAGGCGCAGCAGCTCGTCCCCGCCGAGCTCCTCCTCGGAGCGGTCGACCGCCTCCCGCAGCGCCTGCGGACCGGCGGAGCCGGGCACGTAGTCGAGGTGCTGGGCGAAGTCGCGCAGCGCCGCCTCGTCGCTGTCCCGGACGCTGAACTCCCGGACCGCCCCCGTCGCCAGGTCACGGAACTCGTCGACCGACATCTCGTCCAGCGAGGTGCCGACGACGCGCAGGTCGTCGACCAGCCCGGAGAGGAAGAGGTGCAGCAGCCCGGGGATGAGCTTGCGGCGCGCCAGGTCACCGGTCGCGCCGAAGAGGATCACGGTCAGCGGTGCGGTCATGGCCCCACTCTGTCCTGCCCGCACCCACGAGCGCCACCCGAGGGAGGTCCGGTGCTCCTGCCGTCAGCGACGCAGCAGCCGACGCACGCCTTCGCGCAGCCCCTCGACACCGCTGCCCGGCACCAGGGCGGCACCGGCCCGCTGGTTCCACGCCGAGGTGTGCCGGACCCCGTCGACCACGGTCCGGACCTCCTCGCCCATCCGCTCGGCCTCGTCGTCGGTCACGAGGTCCGGCGCGGCATACCGGGTGCGCTCCAGCGTTGCCGTGGCGCGGCCGAGCGCCTGCTGGCCGTCCTCCTCCATCGCCGTGGCCCGCAGGTAGTGGCGGCGCAGCTCGCGCGGGCTCCGACCGGGAGGAGGGTCCACCCCCAGGTCGGTGAGGGAGCGGGTCAGCAGCTGCCACTGCCCCTCGACCCGTTCGGCCGGCGTGCTCGCGGCCCGCAGCGCAGCCTCCCGGTGTCGGCGTCCGGCGAGCGGCAGCACCAGCAGGAGCAGGCCCAGGCCGACCAGGGCCACCACCGCGCGCAGCACGGTGGGCAGCAGGTCGCCGAGCCGGTCCAGGACGGTCGGGTCGGCGGGCGCCGGCGCGGCGGTCGGCTCGGGGGTCGGCGTGATCTCCTGCGGCACGGTGGCGGTGCTCGGCGCCGTGTCGGGCTCGTCGGTGGAGCGCGCGTAGGCGGGCGGGGTGCCCGCTCGTATGCCGGGCGTGGGCTCGAACCGGGTCCACCCGAGACCCTCGATCCACAGCTCGGGCCAGGTGTGCGCGTCGGAGGCGATGACCTGCCGGGTGCCGTCGTCCTGCGTGGTCCCGGGCAGGAAGCCCACGGCCATCCGGGCCGGGATGCCCTCGTAGCGGGCCATCATGACCATCGCGCTCGCGAACTGGACGCAGTAGCCCTGCCGGGTCTCCAGGAAGGCGCCGATGGGGTCCTCGGCGCCGACCTCGGCAGCCGGTGCGAGCTCCAGGGAGTACTCGTAGTCGCCGTCGGTGCGCAGGTGGTTCTGGATCAGCACCCCCGCCCGCAGGGCGTTGTCCTCCGCGCCCACGACCTCGTCCGCGAGGGCGCCGACCGCCTCGGCGGAGTCCTCGTCCAGGTCGAGCAGGTCGCCGTCGAACTGCTCCGGGTCCGCGGGGGTCTCACCGACCCCCTGCGGCAGCTCGCCGCCGGACTCCAGGCTGAGGTAGGTCGCGTCGTAGCGGCCCACCCGACCCTGCACGACGACGGTGCTGTCCTGGGGGTCGTAGCGGTAGGCGCCGCCCTGCAGTTCCAGCGAGGCCAACGGGCTCGGCGCTGCGAGGTGCGGGGGCTCCAGCTCGTTGGCGAGCACGCTGAACTCGGACTCGGTCAGGGGGACGCCGTCGCCGAGCCCCGGGGGGGCCGGCAGTGGTGCGCCCTGCGGCAGCAGGCCGGAGCTCAGCCGCTCCGGCGCGACCCAGCGACCGTCCTCGAAGCGCTCGGTGGCCGTGACCCGCAGCGGCTGGACGGAGACGGCGTTGGTGCGGTAGGTCACGACCGGGGCGCGGGACTGGTTGCGCAGGTCCTGCGCCGGGTCCATGGTCTCGGTGAAGGACACCTCACCGGTGTCGCCGTCGGCGTCGCGGGCGTCGGGGTTGCGGGCCAGCCCGTCGCCGAAGAAGGTGGGCGGCAGGTGCGGCAGGAAGGCGGCGCCGAGCACCGCAGCCACCAGGGTCAGCGCACCCACGACCTGCGCGAGGCCGCGGTAGGTGCGGGGGCCGGCGGCGACGTCGTCGCCGCCGCGGGACTCCCGGCGGTTCGCCGTAGGCCAGGCCAGGGTGAGGCGCTGCCCCTGCTGGGCGAGCATGAGCAGCCACATCACGAGGACGGCGGCGAAGTACCACGGCTCCATCGCCTGCCCGGTGTTGGAGACCGATACCAGGAAACCCGCCACCAGCGGTATGCCCGCGCTCGCCGGCGCCCGCCCCGTCACCCCCATCGAGTCCACCGAGACCGCGGTCAGGGTGAGCACCGCCACGACGAGGAAGGCGACGCCCTGTGTCGTCGGCGCGGGCGCGGCATACGTCTGCAGGACGGCACCGGCCTGCTGCAGCAACGTGGCGACCCGGTCCAGCGTCGCTCCCGTCGGGACGACCCCGCGCCACAGCGTGTCCCGCAGGTACAGCGCCACCAGGCCGGCCAGCCCGAGCAGGAGCTGCCCCAGGGCCACCACGGTCGGCGGTGCGTCGAGGGTGCGCAGGACCGCGCCGGTGAGGGCCACCAGGACCACCATCGCGACCGCGGGCACCACCCACATCTCCTCGCGCAGCAGGTCGGTGAGCGGCCACGCGACCGCCAGCGTGGCGAGGGCCGCGACGAAGCCCTCGGCCCACAGGCCGCGCTCCCACCACGCCCGGTCGTCGAGCCTCATGCCGACCTGCCCAGGGCAACCTGGCGCAGCGAGACCCACGCCTGCGCGAGCTCGGTATGGGGCCCGACCGTCACGGTGCGCCACCCGGCGTCCGCCAGCACGCCGGTCGGTCTGTCGGTGGGGCTGGAGCCGCCCTGATCCGCCCCGAACCGGGCGGGGTCGAGGACGAAGGCGATGGCGCGTGAGCCCGGCTGCCGGACGGAGGCCAACGAGCGGAGTGCGGCATCGTCGTGGGCGACGACCGCCGCGATCAGGAGCACCCCGCCGGAGGTGAAGGAGGAGGCGGCGGCCGCGACCCGGTCGAGCCGGGCGTCCTCCTCGGGCTGCACCCGGGCGAGGGTGTCCATGAGCGGGCCGAGCTCGACCTGGTGCTCGGCGCTCCCGTCGCGCAGGGTCTCGTCGGCGAGCAGGTGCACGACGAAGCCGTCGGCGACCAGGTGTCGGGCGATCGAGGCGATCGCGCTGACCGCCCATTCGTAGGAGGCGCGCATCCCGGTCCCGGGATGCGCGTCGGCCCGGGAGTCCAGGAGCAGCACGGCCCGGCGTCGGGCGGGACGGTCCTCCTGCCGGACCATGAGCTCGCCCCGGTGTGCCGTCGCCGGCCAGTGCACCCGGCGCAGCTCGTCCCCGTCCCGGTAGGAGCGGATGCTGACGTCGTCCTCCCCGTGCAGCGCGATCATCTGCGGCATCTCACCCTCGCTGCCGCGCGAGCTGCCCCGAAGCCGGTCGTCACCGAGGGACACCACGCGGGGGAGCACCAGCAGCTCGGTGCGGGAGGACAGGTGCAGGGTGCGGAAGGTCAGGCCGAAGGGGTCGCGCTGCCGCAGCACGATGGGCCCGAGCGCATACGCGCCGCGGTGCCGGGACCGGACGGTGTAGCGCAGCCGCCGCTCCTCCCCGGTGCTCATCCGGGGCAGGATGTAGCGCGGCCGGTCGCCGAGCTGGTAGTCGAGGTGCTCCTCGGCGAGGTAGACCGCTGAACGGGCACCGACGTTGCGGAACCGGACCTCGACCTCGCCGCGCTCCTCGGGCGTCAGCCGCTGGGGGGTGACCTCGCGGGACACCGTGAGCCGCGGGGGACGTCGCGGCATGAGCAGCAGCACGAGGACGGGCAGCAGCAGCAGCGCCAGCCCGACCCGGGTGACGTCCTCGTAGCCCAGGAAGGTCCCGGCCACGACGAGGAGCACCCCGAGCACGGCGAAGACCTTGCCGCGCGCGGTGAGCAGCCCCCACGGGGAGCCGGACGTCGTCATGCCCCTGGCACCTCTCGGTCAGCGTCCGGACGGCACGGCCGTGCGCTCGACCAGGTCGCGCACGATGTCCTCCGTGCCGCGATGGGCCAGCGACGCCTCACCCGTGGGCAGGACGCGGTGGGCGAGGACGGGGACGGCGACCGTCTGGACGTCTTCGGGCAGCACGTGGTCGCGCCCGGCGAGGGCGGCGTGCGCCCGCGCGGCCCGCAGCAGCTGCAGCCCGGCGCGCGGGGAGGCCCCCAGCCGCAGCAGCCGGTGCGCGCGGGAGGCCGCCATGAGCTCGACGACGTACTGCCGCAGCGCGGCGGAGATGTGCAGTCTCCGGATGTTCTCGATCTGCTGCTGCACGTCGGCCGCCGTGGTCACGGCGCTCAGCCCCTCCAGCGGGCTCACGGCACCGTGCGTCTCGAGCATCGCCATCTCCGAGGCGGCGGCGGGGTAGCCCATCGAGATCCGGGCCATGAAGCGGTCCCGCTGGGCCTCGGGCAGCGGGTAGGTGCCTTCCATCTCGATGGGGTTCTGCGTGGCCATGACGAGGAAGGGGCGGGGCAGGGCGTAGGTCTGCCCGTCCACGGTGACCTGCCGCTCCTCCATCGACTCCAGCAGCGCCGACTGCGTCTTCGGCGACGCCCGGTTGATCTCGTCCCCGACGACGACGTTGGCGAAGATCGCGCCGCGGCGGAACTCGAAGGCACGCGTGTCCTGGTTGAACACGCTGACCCCGGTGATGTCGCTCGGCAGCAGGTCCGGGGTGAACTGCACCCTGCTCACCCGGCAGTCGATGGCCCGGGCGAGCGCCTTGGCCAGCATCGTCTTGCCGACCCCGGGCACGTCCTCGACCAGCAGGTGCCCCTCGGCCAGCAGCACGGTCACCGCGGTGGAGACCGCCTCGTCCTTGCCCTCGATCACGGTGGCGACAGCGCGATGCACAGAGCCGGCGACGGCCTTCACGGCGTCCAGGTCGACGGTGTCGGGCGCGGGAGAGATCGCAGACATGACCCGATCCTGCCAAACTCCCGCCGCGCAGGCCGCACGGCAGGCCTCCCGGCCGCCCGCGGACCCTGGTCCTCCACATCGCCCCACCCCGGACCGGGAGGGCCGCCTGCTGCGGCCCATTGAATGTGTCGCCAGCTTGTGACCTGCGGCGATGCGGGCGGTGGCCGTCAGGACCTGCGACCGCGGTGACCGCGCGCCGGTCCGGCGCAAAATCTCCCTCCACCTCGCACCACCCCCTCTGACCTGCGTCGATGGCCCGCGATCTGGCACCATCGGACCCGAGTGCTCGCCAGAGTGGGGGAAAGTGGAGTAGAGTGGCGCGCACTGGGAGTCGTCCGCACCGGATCGCGTGAAAGGGGTGGTGCACGTGCTGTTCCTCGGCACCTACACGCCCCGCCTCGACGACAAGGGCCGGATGATCCTCCCAGCCAAGTTCCGCGAGCGGTTGGCCGGCGGGGTCGTCATCACCCGTGGCCAGGAGCGCTGCCTCTACGTCTTCACCCAGGCCGACTTCGACGGCCTCGTCGAGCAGTGGCAGAGCAGCCCGACCTCCTCGAAGACGGTCCGGGACTACCAGCGATTCTTCCTCTCCGGCGCCTCGGACGAGATCCCGGACAAGCAGGGCCGGGTCACCGTGCCCGCACTGCTGCGCACGTATGCCGGCATCACCGGTGATTGCACGGTGATCGGCGCCGGCAACCGGCTGGAGATCTGGGACACCCAGGCGTGGGAGTCCTACACCGACGCGCACGAGCAGTCCTTCGCCGACCTCTCCGAGGAGGTGGTCCCTGGGCTCATGTGAGCGCCGGCCCACCCGGGCCCCGGCCTCCCCCCGTCCGCACACGCCGTGCCCCCGACTCCTCTTCCCCGGAGCCGGGACGCACCTCGGCAGCCGACCCGACTTCCCCCGGGCCGGACGCCGGTGGACGGTGGGGGACCAGGATCCGGGTGGCGGGCGCCCGCCGACCAGGGACCACGAGACATGGCCGCCGCCGCGCAGCGCCCCACCCAGGACCGGCACACCCCGGTGATGCTGGACCGGTGTGTCGAGCTGCTGGCCCCCGCGCTGCAGCGCCCGGGCTCGGTCTACGTGGACGGGACGCTGGGGATGGGTGGCCACACGGAGGCCGTCCTGCGCGCGTGCCCGGACGCGAGCGCCGTGGGCATCGACCGCGACCCGCAGGCCCTGGCCCTGGCGACCGAGCGCCTCGCCCCCTTCGGTGAGCGCTTCCGCCCGGTGCACGCGGTGAGCGACGACCTCCCGCAGGTGCTCGCCGAGCTCGACCTGGTGGGCGCCGACGCGGTCCTCTTCGACCTCGGGGTCTCCTCGCTGCAGCTGGACGAGCTGGACCGGGGCTTCGCCTACCGCGCGGACAGCCCGCTCGACATGCGGATGGACCAGAGCACCGGACGCACTGCCGCCGACGTGCTCAACGACACGGAGGTGCGCGAGCTGGAGCGCATCCTGCGCGACTACGGCGAGGAGCGCTTCGCCCGCCCGATCGCCCGCGCCATCGTGCGCCGCCGGGAGAGCGAGCCGTTCACGACCTCGGCACCGCTGGTCGAGCTGCTGCACGACGTCGTCCCGGCGGCCTCGCAGCGCAGCGGCGGGCATCCCGCCAAACGCACCTTCCAGGCGCTGCGGATCGAGGTCAACGCCGAGCTGTCCACGTGGCGGGACGGCCTGGCCGCCGCCCTGCGCGCGCTGCGGGTGGGTGGCCGCATCACCGTCCTGTCCTACCACTCGCTGGAGGACCGCATCACCAAGCGTGGGCTGGCCGACGGCGCGAGCAGCTCGGCCCCGCCGGAGCTGCCGGTCGAGCTGCCCGAGCACCGGCCCTGGCTACGCCTGCTCACGCGAGGTGCCGAGCAGGCCGGTCCTGCCGAGCGCGAGACCAACCCGCGCTCCGCCTCGGTCCGGCTCCGGGCCGCCGAACGCACCCGGACCACCCCCGACCAACCGCACCTGCCCACCCGTGAGGAGCACCGATGAGCCAGATGACCATCTCCGCCCGGCTCGGCCGCACCGCAGCCCTGGGGGCGCGGGGCCGTGCCCGCGCCGTCGACGCCGCCCCGACCTCGGCCAACCACGGCTTCCGGCTGGTGTGCGCCCTGCTCGTGGCGCTCACCTTCACTGCGGTGCTGCTGCTCAACACGGTCCGGGCCGAGGGGTCCTACGTCCTGAGCACCCTCGAGGTGGAGGCCACCGCCCTGCACGACGAGAAGGTCACGCTCGCCGACGAGCTCGCCGGCAAGGAGTCCTCGGAGCACCTCGCCCAGGCCGCCACCAAGCTCAAGATGGTGCCGTCCACGTCCACGGCGACGCTGCGGCTGTCCGACGGTTCCCTCACCGGCGTGGCGTCCAAGGTGGACGGCTCGCGCACGCTTACCGTTGATCTGCCCTCGACGGGCACGGCACCGGCGAAGGACGACTGACAAGGGGTAGGCACCGTGGCAGCACCACGCAACGGTCGTCGACGGACCTCTCCCCGCGCGGTCGCGGCCGGCGTCGCCCACCCGGCCCGGCGCGCCCGCGCGCTCATGCTGGGCGTGCTCATCGTCCTCAGCCTCTTCGCCGCCCAGCTGGTGCGGCTGCAGGGTCTCGACGCCGCGAGCGTCTCCGCGGCGGCCCTGGGGGAGCGGCTGCAGAGCCGGGCCATCCCGGCGGCGCGAGGCAGCATCACCGACGTGGACGGCGAGGACCTCGCGGTCAGCGTGGAGCGGCGGCGCATCGTCGCCGACCCCACCCTGGTGGAGGACTACGAGCGCACCGAGAAAGGTCCCGACGGCAGCACCGAGGTGGTCGGCGAGGGGTATGCCGCGGCCGCCGAGGTGGTCGCCGACATCACCGGGGCCGACGAGGCCGACGTGCTGCGCCGGCTGACCGAGCCGCTGGGGGAGCAGTACGCCATCCTCGTCCCGGACGCCTCGCCCCAGCAGTGGCAGGAGATCAACGCCGCGGGGATCCGCGGGGTCTCCTCCGAGGAGTTCATGCGCCGGGAGTACCCCCTGGGGGAGTCCACCGCGCCGCTGCTCGGCTGGGTCGGGTCCGGCGACATGCCCGCCGGTGGCCTGGAGCTGGTCAACGAAGAGGCGCTGACGGGTGAGCCCGGCGAGGCCCTCTACGAGGTCGGCCGGGACGGCGAGATGATCAGCACCGGCGTCTACGAGGAGGACCCGGCCGAGCCCGGCCAGGACCTGCGGCTCACCCTCGACGGCGACCTGCAGTGGCGCGCCTACGACGCGGTGCGCACCCGGGTGAAGGAGGCCGGGGCGATCTCGGGCTACGCCGCGGTGATGGACATCGAGACCGGTGAGCTGCGCGCGCTCACCAGCTATCCCAGCTTCGACCCCTCGGACAGCACGCAGGACGCCGACGAGATGCGCAACGCGGCGATCGAGGACGTCTACGAGCCGGGGTCCACGTCCAAGCTCATCACCGCGGCGGCCCTGGAGCAGGGCATCGTCGACGTGGAGACCCCGATCGAGGTCCCGGTCACGATGAGCCGGGCCGGGACCCGCTTCAAGGACGCGGAGCCGCACCCGGTGGAGTACCTCACCTTCGGCGGCGTGCTGGCGAAGTCCTCCAACATGGGCACGATCCTCTACGGCGAGAAGCTCTCCGACCAGCAGCTCTACGACTGGATGCGCCGCTTCGGCATCGGCGACCCCAGCGGCCTGGGCCTGCCCGGGGAGTCGCCAGGGCTCGTCCCCGAGCCCTCGACCTGGAGCGCGACGACCCGCTACACCTTCATGTTCGGCCAGGGCCTGTCCGGCACCATGCTGCAGCAGCTCGGCGTCTTCCAGGCGGTCGCCAACGACGGGGTCATGGTGCCCCCGAGCATCGTGGCCGGCACGGTGGACGAGGAGGGGCGCTACACCGAGGACGAGCAGCAGGAGGGCCGCCGCGTCGTCTCCGCGGAGACCGCCCAGACCCTCACCGACATCATGCAGTCGGTGCCCTCCACCGAGGGCACCGCACCGCTCGCCGCGGTCCCCGGCTACCACGTCGCGGGCAAGACCAGCACGGCGAGCCGGGTGGACCCGGAGACCGGGCGCTACTCCGGCGGGGTGACCTCCTCCTTCATGGGCTTCGCCCCCGCCGACGACCCGAAGTACGCCGTCGCCGTGGTCATCCAGGGCCCCACCCGGATCAGCGAGTTCGGCGGCGTCATCGCCGGGCCGGTCTTCGCCGACCTCATGCGCTACACGCTGCAGCAGGAGGGCATCGCGCCCGCCACCACACCACCGACGCAGATCGACATCGAGTTCGACCCCGACGAGAAGGTGGGAGACGGCTCGGGTGACACACTGGGGGACATCGCCATCAAGGACGAAAGGACCGATGGGTGATCCCCCTGACCCTCGGTGAGGTCGCCCGCGTGACCGGTGGTCAGGTCCACCCGGGCTCTCCCGGGACCGAGGACCTGCGCGTCACCGGACCGGTCGTCACCGACTCCCGCGAGGCTGGCCCCGGAGCCCTCTACGTCGCGCGCCGCGGCGAGGTCGCGGACGGGCACGACTTCGTCGACGCCGCCGCCCGGCGGGGCGCGCTCGCCGCCCTCACCAACCGCGTCGTCGAGGGCCTCCCCTGCGTGGTGGTGCCGGAGGATCCCGACCGGCTCTCCGCCCGCCCGGACCGGCCGCCCTACGACGCCGTCACCCGCGCCTTCGCGGCGCTGGGACGCGAGGTGGTCGACCGGTGCGCCGCCGCGGGCGGGCTGCGGGTCGTCGGCATCACCGGCTCCTCGGGCAAGACCTCGACCAAGGACCTCCTGGCGCAGGTGCTGCCGGCGCTGGGCCCCACGCTGGCCCCCGAGGCGTCCTACAACTCCGAGGTCGGCGTGCCGCTGACGGTCTGCCGGCTCACCGAGGACACGGCCTACCTCGTCGCCGAGATGGGCGCCTCCGGCGCCGGTCACATCGCCCACCTCACCGCGATCGCGCCCCCGCAGGTCGCCGTCGTGCTCAACGTGGGGTCCGCCCACCTCGGGGAGTTCGGCTCCCGGGCGGCCATCATGGAGGCCAAGTCCGAGCTGGTGCAGGGGCTGGTGCCGGACGGGCTCGCGGTCCTCAACGGCGACGACGAGGCGCTGGTCGAGACGATGGGGGGCCGGGCCCGCGACGTCGGTGCCCGGGTCGTGCTCGTCGGGCTCGGGGAGCGGGCCGACCTGCGCGCGACCGAGGTCGTCACCGACGAGCGGGGCCGGGCCACCTTCACGCTCACCGCCCCGGGGCTCGGTGCCCCCGAGCCGGGGCTCCGCGTGGCGCTGCAGCTCGTGGGGGTCCACCACGTCGGCAACGCGCTCGCCGTCGCCGCGGTCGCCCACGAGTGGGGTATGCCGTGGGAGCAGATCGCCGCCTCGCTGGCGGCCGCGACGCCCCGGTCGCGCTGGCGGATGGAGGTCACCGAGCGCGAGGACGGCGTGACCGTCGTCAACGACGCCTACAACGCCAACCCCGAGTCCATGCGTGCGGCGCTGCAGAGCCTGGCCGCGATGCGCCGGGCGGAGGGCCGGACGCTGGCCGTGGTCGGGGGGATGCTCGAGCTGGGCGCCGACAGCGACGCCGAGCACGCCGGTGTCGGCGCCCTCGCCGCCCGGCTGGGCGTCGACCACCTCCTGACGGTGGGCGAGGTGGCGCGGCCGGCCGCGACGGCATACCAGCAGGGTGGTGGTGCCCGGGTGAGCTCGGTCGCCGACCGTCACGAGGCGCGCGCCCTGCTGGAGGAGGAGCTGCGGGCCGGCGACGTCGTGCTGCTCAAGAGCAGCCGGGACTCCGGGCTGCGGGTGCTGGGGGACGAGCTGGCGGGCGTGACCGACTGATGGTCAACGTCCTGCTCGCGGGTGCCGTGGCGATGATCTGCGCGCTCTTCGGCACCCCGCTGTTCATCCGCTTCCTCGTGCGCCGCGGCTACGGCCAGTTCATCCGCGACGACGGCCCGACCTCGCACCACACCAAGCGGGGCACGCCCACGATGGGCGGCGCGGTCATCATCGTGGCCACGGTCGTCGGCTACCTGCTCTCGCACCTGCTGCTCATCCTGCTCGACGTCACCGGGATCCTCGAGGTCACGCACTCCCGCTTCAGCCTCAGCGCGATCCTCGTGCTCTTCCTCATCACCGGCCTAGGGTTCATCGGCTTCCTCGACGACTACACCAAGATCTCCAAGCAGCGCAGCCTCGGCCTCACCTCGGTCGAGAAGCTCACCGGGCAGACGGTCGTCGCGATCGTCTTCGCGCTGGCCGCGCTGCTGCTGCGGGGTGACAGCACCCGCTCCCCGGCCTCGACCGCGATCTCCTTCGTCCGCGACACCTCCTTCGACCTCGCCTTCGCCGGCCCGGTGCTCGGGGTCATCCTCTTCATCGCCTGGGCCAACGTGCTCATCGCGGGGCATCCAACGGCGTCAACCTCACCGACGGGCTCGACGGGCTGGCCACCGGGGCCTCGATCATGGTCTTCGCCGCCTACTCCGTCATCGGCATCTGGCAGTACAACCAGAACTGCCAGCTCGCGCCCGGGCCCAACTGCTACGACGTCCGCGATGCGCTCGACCTCGCGGTCGTGGCCTGCTCGGTGGCGGGCGCCTGCTTCGGCTTCCTGTGGTGGAACGCCTCACCGGCCAAGATCTTCATGGGTGACACCGGCTCGCTGGCCCTCGGCGGCGGCCTGGCCGGGCTGGCGATCACCACCCGCACCGAGCTGCTGCTCGCCGTGCTCGGCGGGCTCTTCGTCCTGATCACCCTCTCGGTCATCATCCAGGTCGCGAGCTTCAAGCTGACCCGCAAACGGGTCTTCCGGATGGCGCCGCTGCAGCACCACTTCGAGCTGCTGGGCTGGGCCGAGGTGACGATCGTCATCCGGTTCTGGCTCATCGCCGGGATCTGCGTCGCCGTCGGCCTCGGGCTGTTCTACGGCGAGTGGGTGGCCAACCTGTGAGCGCCTCCCTCGACGACCTCACCCACCGGGACGCCGACTGGGCCGGGCTGCGGGTCCTCGTGACCGGGCTCGGGGTCACCGGCTTCGCGGCCGCCGACGCGCTGCTCCAGCACGGGGCGACCCTCACCGTCGTCGACGCCGGCAGCAGCAACGAGCAGCAGGAGACCCAGGCCGGGATCCTCGGGATCCTCGGCGCCGACGTGCGGCGCGGGCCGGAGCACACTGTCGCGTGGCCGTCCGCCCCGGGGGAGGGGGGTGACACGGGCGAGGGAGGTCCGGGCAGCGAGCCGCTGGACGTCGACGTCGTCGTGACCTCACCCGGCTGGCGTCCGGATCACCCGGTGCTCGCCGCGGCCGCGACCCGCGGCATACCGGTCTGGAGCGAGATCGAGCTCGCCTGGCGGCTGCGCCCGCGGGTCGGCGCCGCCCCCTGGCTCGTCGTCACCGGCACCAACGGCAAGACCTCGACGGTGCGGCTGCTCACCGAGATGCTGCAGGCGGCCGGGCTGCGGGCCATCGCCACGGGCAACGTCGGCACCCCGGTGCTGGACGCGGTGCAGCACCCGGACCCCTACGACGTCGTGGCCGTGGAGCTGTCCAGCTTCCAGCTGCACTTCACCCACAGCATGAGCCCGCTGGCCTCCTGCGTGCTCAACCTCGCGCCGGACCACGTCGACTGGCACGGGTCGATGGAGGCGTATGCCGCGGCCAAGGCCCGCATCTACGGGCGCGGTCGTGCGTCTACAACGTCCAGGACCCACGCACCGAGGCGATGGTCGAGGAGGCCGAGGTGATCGAGGGCTGCCGGGCCGTCGGCTTCACCCTCGGCACGCCGGGGCTGTCGATGCTCGGTCTGGTCGAGGACGTCCTCGCCGACCGTGCCTTCGTCGAGGAGCGGGCGACCTCGGCCGCCGAGCTGGGCACGCTGGCCGACCTGTCCCGGGCCTCCGGTGGCGACGGCAGCGCCGCACCCCCTCCGCACCTGGTGGCCAACGCCCTGGCGGCGGCGGCCCTGGCCCGCGCCGCGGGCATCACGCCTGCCGCGGTGCGAGAGGGCATGCGACGGTTCCGCTCGGAGGCGCACCGCACCACCATCGTCGCCGAGCGGGACGGGCTGACGTGGGTGGACGACTCCAAGGCCACCAACCCGCACGCCGCGCACGCGGCGCTGCTGGCCTACCCGCACCTCGTCTGGGTGGCCGGCGGCCAGCTCAAGGGCGCCGAGGTCGACGAGCTGGTCCAGGAGGTCGCGCCGCGGCTCCGGGGCGTGGTCCTGCTCGGCGCCGACCGCGAGCAGATCGCGCAGGCCCTGCGACGACACGCACCGGATGTCCCGGTCCACGACGCGGGCGTCGCCGACCATGGGGACATGGCTGCGCTGGACCGGTTGATGGACGACGTCGTGGCGCGGTGCGCCGCGCTCGCCCGCCCGGGCGACGTGGTCCTGCTCTCGCCTGCCGCCGCCTCGCTGGACATGTTCCCCAGCTACGGCAGCCGCGGCGACGTCTTCGCCGCCGCCGTGCACCGCGCGCTCGGGGAGGCCGCCCCGTGACCACGATCCTGGACCGGCGAGCCCCGGCCCGGTCGACCGGCACCGCGGGGAGCAGGGCCGGCTGGAGCGTGCAGTCGGTCGGGGAGTGGTTGCGCTCCCCGGTGGCCCCCTACTACCTCGCGCTGGTCTCGGCCTCGGTGCTCACCGGGCTCGGGCTGGTCATGGTGCTGTCCGCCTCGAGCGTCGGGTCCTACCGCGACAACGGCAGCTCCTACACCGTCTTCCTCGACCAGCTCCTCTTCGGTGCCGTGGGCATCGCCCTCGCGGTGGTCGGTTCGCGGTTGCCGGTCTCGCTCTGGAAGCGGCTGGCGTGGCCTGGGATCTTCCTGGCGCTGGCCCTGCAGGTGGCCGTCTTCACCCCCCTCGGCATCGAGTTCCAGGGCAACCGCAACTCGCTGTCGGTCGCCGGCTTCTCGCTGCAGCCCGCGGAGTTCGGCAAGGTCGCGCTCATCGTCTTCGGGGCGGTGGTGCTGGCGGCCAAGCGTCGGGTCATCCACAAGCCGGTCCACGCGGCCGTGCCGCTCATCTTCCCCTTCGGCCTGCTCCTGCTGGGCCTGGTCCTGCAGGGTCGCGACCTCGGCACCGGGCTCATCCTGCTGGCGGTCATGGCCGGGCTGCTGTGGGCGGCGGGGCTGCCCGCCCGCTGGTTCGTCGGGCTGGGCACCGTCGGCGGGATCGGCGTGGCCATCCTCGCCGCGGCAGCGCCAACCGGATGCAGCGCATCGAGGCGTGGATCGGCGGCATCTGCGACAACCCGCAGGTCGAGGGGTGTTTCCAGAAGGTCCACGCAGAGTATGCGCTCGCCGACGGTGGTTGGTGGGGGCTCGGGCTGGGGGAGTCCCGGGAGAAGTGGGGACTGCTGCCCGAGCCGCACAACGACTTCATCCTCGCGATCATCGGCGAGGAGCTCGGCCTGCCGGGCAGCCTGGCGGTGCTGGGGCTCTTCGCCGTGCTGGCGTACTCCTGCTTCCGGGTGGTCACCCAGGCCGAGGACGGCTTCACCCGGCTGGCTGCCGGCGGCCTGCTCGTGTGGTTCATGGGTCAGGCGGTGCTCAACATCGGGTCGGTGATCGGGATGCTGCCCATCATCGGCGTGCCGCTGCCGCTGGTCTCCAGCGGCGGGTCGGCCCTCATCGCCGCGCTCATCGGTGTCGGCCTGCTCCTTGCGCTCGCCCGGTCGCTGCCGGGCGCCGACGCGGCGCTGCGCGGGCGCACGGGGACGCTGCGGCGCACACCTGGCCGCCGTCCCGGGCCGGGCGGCGCCAGGCGCCGGCGGCCGGCGGCGGACGTCGCGGCCGACCCGGGGCCGCCGGCCACCGGGCGGACGGCGGTGACCGGCCGACCGGAGGGCGCCGCACCTGGGCCCGGAAGAAGCCACGGAGGACAGCACGGTGATCGGCCCGGAGGGCGGCTCGGTGTCGTGCTCGCCGGGGGTGGGTCGGCAGGCCACGTCAACCCGCTGCTCGCCACCGCTGACGCGCTGCGGCGCCGGGTCCCGGACAGCGAGCTGCTCGTGCTGGGCACCGCCGAGGGGCTGGAGGCCCGGCTCGTCCCCGAGCGCGGCTACCCGCTCACCGTCGTGCCCAAGGTGCCCTTCCCCCGTCGCCCCGACGCGACGGTCGCGCGCTTCCCGGGCGCTCTGCGCCGGGCGGTCGCCGCCGCTCGGGACGCCATGCGATCGGTGAAGGCGCAGGTCGTCGTCGGCTTCGGCGGCTACGTCGCCACCCCGGCCTACCTCGCCGCACGGCGCGCCGGCATACCCATCGTCATCCACGAGCAGAACGCCCGCCCCGGGTTGGCCAACCGCCTGGGCGCGCGCTTCACCCCGCACGTCGCCACGACCTTCGACCTGACCCGGCTCCCGCACGCCACACCGGTGGGCCTGCCGCTGCGCGAGGAGATCCGCACGCTGGACCGCGCCGCCTCCCGGGCCGAGGGGCTCGCCGAGTTCGGGCTCGAGGACCGGCGTCCCACCCTGCTCGTCTTCGGCGGGTCGCTCGGGGCGCAGCGCCTCAACGGTGCCTTCGCGACCGCCGGTGCCGACCTGCTCGCCGCGGGCGTCCAGGTGCTTCACCTCACCGGGGCGGGCAAGGACGTCGACGTGCCCGCCCCCGACGACCGCACGGGTGCCCGCTACGTCGCCCGGCCCTACACCGACCGGATGGACCTCGCGTATGCCGTCGCCGACCTCGCGGTCGGACGCTCCGGCGCCGGGACGGTCTGCGAGCTGGCCGCGGTCGGTCTGCCCGCGGTCTACGTGCCGCTGCCCATCGGCAACGGGGAGCAGCGGCTCAACGCCCGCGGCGTCGTCGAGGCCGGCGGCGGTCTGCTGACCGAGGACGCCGCCGTCACCCCGACATGGGTGCGCGACGTCGTGCTGCCGCTCGTCCAGGACGGGGAGCGGGTGGCGCGGATGGCGGCCGCCGCGGCCGAGCACGGCGACCGTGACGCGGCCGACCGGCTGGTCGACATGGTCTTGCGCGCGGCGGGACACCCGGCATGAGCGCCCCCCGGTTCGACTTCACCGTCCCGGTGCCGCCGGTGGACGAGCTCGGCCCCGTGCACTTCGTCGCGGCGGGCGGGTCCGGGGTGTCCGGGGTGGCCCGGATGTTCCTCGACCACGGGGTCCCGGTGTCCGGGTCGGACCAGCAGGACAGCGCCACGCTGCGCGCCCTGGAGCAGGCCGGTGCCCGGGTCCACGTCGGGCACGACGCCGCCCACCTCGGCGGCGCCAGCACCGTCGTGGTCTCCGGCGCGGTCCGGGAGGACAACCCCGAGCTGGCAGCCGCCCGCGCGGCCGGTCTGCGGGTGCTGCACCGGTCCCAGGGCATCGCCGCGCTGCTGCACGGGCGTCCGGCGGTCGCGGTCGCGGGGGCCAACGGCAAGACCACGACGAGCGCCATGACGGTGGCAGCGCTGCAGGCCGCCGGGGCGGAGCCCGGGTATGTCATCGGCGCGCCGCTGGCCAGCAGCGGCGTCAGCGCAGCGCTCGGTGGCCCCCGGGCCCCGCTCGTCGTGGAGGCGGACGAGAGCGACGGCAGCTTCCTCACCTACCGGCCTCAGGTCGCGGTGGTCACCAACGTCCAGCCCGACCACCTCGACTTCTACGGCGACGCCGCCGCGGTGGAGGCGGCCTACCGCGACTTCGTGGCGACCCTCCCCGACGACGGGCTGCTCATCACCTCCCTCGACGACCCCGGCGCCGCCCGGCTGGCGCGCGACGCGCGCGACGCAGGCACCCGCGTCCTCACCTGGGGGGCGGGTGGCGCGGACGTGCAGGTGGACGAGGTGAGCACCCACGGGACGACCTCGACCGGTCGCCTCACCTTCCGCTCCGGTGTCGGCGCGGTCGAGCCGGGGGCCACCGTGCGGCTGCGGCTGCCGGTGCCCGGTGAGCACAGCGTGCACAACGCCACCGCGGCGCTGCTCGTCGCGATCGCCGGCTTCGGCCTTGCGCTCGAGCCCGCGGTCGCCGGGCTGGAGAGCTTCGCCGGGGCGCACCGTCGCTTCGAGCGGCTGGGCGCCCACGGCGACGTCGAGGTCGTCGACGACTACGCACACAACGCGCCCAAGGTCGGCGCCGTGGTGCGCGCCGGTCGCAGCGCGGCGGGGGAGCGTCGCCTCGTCGTGGCCTTCCAGCCGCACCTGTTCTCCCGCACCCGCGACTTCGTCGACGGCTTCGTGGCGGGCCTCGCCGGCGCCGACGTCGTGCTGCTGCTCCCGGTCTACCCCGCCCGGGAGCGCCAGGAGGACTTCCCCGGTGTCGGCTCCGAGCTGCTGCGGCAGGGACTGCTCGCGCTCGGCCCCGGCGCCCCGCGGGTGGAGACCGTCGGTTCTGTCGACACCGCGGCGGCCGCGCTCGCCGCGTTGCTCGCCGACGGGCGGGAGACGCTCGTCGTCACGGTGGGGGCGGGTGACGTGACTCGGGTGGGACGTCAGCTGCTGGACCTGCTGGGCGACGGCTCGGGACAGGAGGCCCGGACGTGAGGGCGGGACTGCCG
The DNA here is from genome assembly GCF_008386315.1 of Serinicoccus marinus DSM 15273. Classification (NCBI taxonomy): domain Bacteria; kingdom Bacillati; phylum Actinomycetota; class Actinomycetes; order Micrococcales; family Ornithinimicrobiaceae; genus Serinicoccus; species Serinicoccus marinus. Next base: position 1,052,564 of record NZ_CP043808.1, read on the forward strand.
TGGCGCGGGCGTCGGGGGCGGGGCTCGGCGGGCGGTCGTCGCCCCGCCCGTCCGCCGCGGATCGGGAGGCGGGCCCTGCTCGTCTGGAGCGCCGTCGTGTTCGCCGCGGCCGCCGCCATGGTCTTCCTCTTCTATTTCTCCGCCGCCTTCGTCGTCAAGGACCTGCAGGCCACAGGTGCCCGTGAGGAGGTGGCGGCGAGCGCACTCGAGCATGCCCAGATCCCGCAAGGTCGCCCCCTGGCGCGGGTGTCGGAGGGCCGGGTGAGCGATCGGGTGCTGGAGGACCCGCGGGTCGAGTCGGTCGAGGTGGAGCGTGACTGGCCGTCCTCGGTGACGCTGGTGGTCACCGAGCGGGACCCGGCGGTCGCGCTCCGCGGAGGCGGGTCGACGTGGCTCGCCGACGACACCGGGGTGGTCTACGAGCAGGTGGACGACCCCAGCAACAAGCTGCCGCTGATCAGGCTGCGCTCGGACCCCACCGAGCTGGACGCCGCGACGGTGACCGGTCTGGCCGAGCTGTGGCGGCTGCGGCCGGACCCCGACACGCTAAAGGGTGATCTCGGTGCCCCCGCGGTGGGGCGGGACGGCTCGGTCGAGATGGACCTGGGGCAGGTCACCCTGCTGTGGGGGGAGCCGACCGACAACGAGACGAAGTGGAGCGTCGTCACCGCGCTGCTGCGGCAGGAGACCATCGATCCGCAAGGGGCGCTGGCGATGACGATCGACGTGCGGATCCCCGGCACGCCGGTGGTGTCCGGATTGCCCGAGGCCACGAGCTGAGCCCACCCTCGACCTTCGACTTGAGGTCGAGGTTCAGTCTCGCGCTGGCTGGTGGTGAGCGAGCGTATGCTCGCGCACACGCACCGCATCCATGCACCGCACCCCGCACCCGCACCCGAAAGGTCCATCGTGTCCGCAGCGCAGAACTACCTGGCCGTCATCAAGGTCGTCGGCATCGGCGGGGGTGGCGTCAACGCCATCAACCGCATGATCGAGGTCGGCCTCAAGGGTGTCGAGTTCATCGCCATCAACACCGACGCGCAGGCCCTGCTCATGAGTGATGCCGACGTCAAGCTCGACGTCGGGCGCGAGCTGACCCGCGGCCTGGGGGCCGGCGCGGACCCCGAGGTGGGTCGTCGGGCGGCGGAGGACCACACCGAGGAGATCGAGGAGGCGCTGCGCGGTGCCGACATGGTCTTCGTCACCGCCGGCGAGGGCGGCGGGACCGGCACCGGCGGTGCGCCGGTCGTGGCCAAGATCGCGAAGACGCTGGGGGCGCTGACCATCGGTGTGGTCACCCGTCCGTTCACCTTCGAGGGCCGCCGGCGAGCCAACCAGGCCGAGTCCGGGATCGCCACGCTGCGCGACGAGGTGGACACCCTCATCGTCATCCCCAACGACCGGCTGCTGTCGATCTCCGACCGGACCGTGTCGATGCTCGACGCCTTCCGCAGCGCGGACCAGGTGCTGCTCTCCGGTGTGCAGGGCATCACCGACCTCATCACCACCCCGGGCCTGATCAACCTCGACTTCGCCGACGTCAAGTCGGTGATGCAGGGTGCGGGGTCGGCGCTCATGGGCATCGGCTCGGCACGCGGGGAGGACCGGGCCGTGCAGGCGGCCGAGCTGGCGATCTCCTCGCCGCTGCTGGAGGCCAGCATCGAGGGCGCGCACGGCGTGCTGCTCTCGGTGCAGGGCGGCTCGGACCTCGGGCTCTTCGAGATCAACGAGGCGGCCCGCCTGGTGCAGGAGGCCGCCCACCCCGAGGCCAACATCATCTTCGGCGCCGTCATCGACGACTCCCTCGGCGACGAGGTGCGGGTCACCGTCATCGCGGCCGGCTTCGACGGCGGCGTGCCCGGTCGCAGCGAGGGCAATGAGCGCGCGCTGGGCCAGGTGCAGGCCGGGGGAGCGGGCCGGCAGCAGGGCGGCGGCCAGCCTCAGCAGCGTCCGGGCGCCTCCCAGCAGCAGCAGCCGCAGCAGCGCCCCGGCTCCGAGGGTCAGCAGGCTCCGGCTCAGGCGCCGCAGCAGCAGCGTCCCGCGCAGCCGGCGGAGTTCCCGCAGGGCGAGCGTCGCGACGCCGACGCCCAGCCGCAGGCAGAGCGGGAGCAGGCTCCGGCCCAGGACGGTGGGCAGCAGCAGCGGCCGGTCCAGCAGCCGCCCCGGCAGGTGACCTTCGAGGACTCCGACGACCTGGACGTGCCCGACTTCCTCAAGTGAGGCGGTAGTTCCTCGTGTTCACCTGGCGCGAGCGGCTGGAGCCCACCGGCGACGGCTACGGCGTGGAGTGGGCCGTGACCGACCGGCACGGCGGCTCCAGCGTCGACCCCTGGTCCTCGTTCAACCTCGGCGCGCACGTGGGCGACCGGGAGGACGCCGTCAGCACCAACCGGCACCGGCTCGCCCGCGAGCTCGGGCTGCGGGTCGCCGATCTGCGGCTCATGGACCAGCAGCACGGGTGCGCCGTCGCCCTGACGCCGTCGACGTCGGGCGCCGACGGCCCTGCCGTGCCGGCCGTCGACGCGCTGGTGACCGGCAGCAGCGACGAGGCGCTGGTGGTCCTCGTCGCCGACTGCGTCCCGCTGCTGCTGGTGGACCGCACCGAAGGGCTCGCGGCTGTCGTGCACGCCGGGCGCCCCGGGCTGCTCGCGGGGGTCGTCCCGGCGGCACTGGACGCCCTGCGCGACCTCGGGGCTCGTCGGCTGGATGCTGTCGTGGGGCCCTCGGTCTGCCCCCGCTGCTACGAGGTGCCGGCCGCACTGCGGGACGAGGCGGCAGCACTGACACCGACCGCCGCCAGTGTCTCGGGGAGCGGCACCCCCGCCATCGACGTCGCCGCCGGTGTGGTGCAGCAGCTCGCCGACAGCGATCTCGACGTCCGCCTGCGCTGGCTGGCCGGGTGCACCCGCGAGCGCGACGACCTCTACTCCTACCGCCGCGACGGCACGACCGGCCGGTTCGCCGGGGTCGTCCGGCTCCTCGCCCCGGAGCAGGTGGCCTGACGTGACTGCGACGCGGGAGCAGGAGCTGAGCGGGCGGCTGGCCGACGTCCGGCACCGCATCGAGGCGGCGTGCGCGGTGAGCGGGCGCCGGCCCGAGGACCTGACGCTGGTGGCGGTGACGAAGTTCTTCCCCGCCGCTGACGTCGAGCTGCTCGCCGGCATGGGGGTCACCGACGTCGGCGAGAGCCGGGACCAGGAGGCCGGGGACAAGATCGGCGCCATGCCGTCGGACGTGCGCTCGAGGATCCGGGTCCACTTCGTCGGCCAGCTCCAGACCAACAAGACGAAGCGGGTCGCGCGGTATACCGACGTCGTCCAGTCCGTCGACCGGGCGCGCCTGGTGCGAGCGCTCGCCGCCGGCCGCGCCGCAGCGGTCGAGGACGAGGTCGTGTCGGGCCCGCTCGAGGTGCTGCTGCAGGTCGACCTGGGGGAGGGGAGCAGGCCGGGCGTGGTGGCGCCGCCCCGGCCGAGCTCGGTCAGCTCGCCGAGGCCGTCGCCGGGTCGGAGCAGCTGCGGCTGCGCGGCGTGATGGCGATCGCGCCCCTCGACCTCGACGACGACGGCGTCCGCCGGGCCTTCGACCGGCTCCACGGGCTGGGGGAGCAGCTGCGGCACACCCACCCGGACGCGACCTGGGTCTCGGCGGGCATGAGCGGCGACCTCGAGGCGGCCGTGGCGGCCGGTGCGACACACCTGCGTGTCGGGAGCGCAATCCTCGGTTCGCGCCCACCGCAGCGGTAGCGTCGGTCACGACCGATCCACCACGGGCCGCACACCCGTCACGCACCTAGGAGCTCGCACACATGGCCGGGGCACTGCGCAAGACCATGGAGTACCTCGGACTCGCCGAGTCCGACGAGCGCTTCGACGACTACGACACCTACGAGCAGGAGTCGCCGGAGCAGCGCGGCGGCGGGGCGACCGTGCGCCAGCTGCGTGACGGCGACACCGCTGAGTCCCACGGTGAGGCGACGGTGGCCACGCTGCCCTCGCGCACCCCCGTCTCCCAGGTCGTCCGCGAGCCGGAGGTCGGCGAGTTGAACCGCATCACCACGATCCACCCGCGCACCTACAACGAGGCCAAGACCATCGGTGAGGCCTTCCGCGGGGGCGTCCCGGTCATCATGAACCTCTCCGACATGGACGACGCCGACGCCAAGCGCCTGGTCGACTTCGCCGCGGGCCTGGCCTTCGGGCTGCACGGGTCGATCGAGCGGGTGACGAGCAAGGTCTTCCTGCTCAGCCCGTCCTTCGTCGAGGTCGACGGGGGCAGCCAGCCCGAGCAGGTCCGCGGGGCGCAGGGCCCGTTCAACCAGAGCTGAGCCCGCTCGGTCAGGCGGCCGCCCCAGCGGCTCCTCCCAGCGTCCTCACGTAGGCTGGTCGCATGGTCGGCCAGATCCTCGCGCTCCTGCTCAATCTCTACTTCTTCGTCCTCATCGCGCGGCTGGTCTTCGACTGGGTCCAGGTCTTCGCCCGTGACTGGCGGCCGAAGGGCCCGGTCCTGGTCCTGGCCAACGGCGTCTACTCCCTCACCGACCCGCCGCTGCGTGCGCTGCGGCGGGTGATTCCCCCGCTGCGCATCGGTCAGGTCGCCCTGGACCTCGGCTTCCTCGTGCTCATCATCGCTGTCGGCATCGGTCGCAGCCTGGCGCTGTCGCTGCCCTTCTGAGGGTGTATTCGGTCCCCTCGGCCGCCTCGCTGCGCTGCCCGCCGCGGACCTGACCGGGCTCCGACGGTGCGTTAGAGTGCTCGCTGGACAAGGTGCATACCAGCACGTCACCGCCGGGCCCGGCACCGAGCCGGGGAGGCGGCCGTTCCCTGCACACGTGAGGTGAAACATGGCGCTGTCCCCCGAGGACGTCATCAAGAAGAGCTTCAGCGCGACGCACCTGCGTCGCGGCTACGACGAGACCCAGGTCGACGACTTCCTCGACGAGGTCGTGGTCGAGCTGCGGAGGCTCGTCACCGAGAACGACGGCCTGCGCACCGACCTCGGGACTGCGCGCCGGCGGAGGCTCGATGCGCTCCGTGAAGAGCCGACCCGAGGGCGAGGCGGAGCAGGACGCGGGGGCACCGGAGGGAACCGACGCCGTCGCGGCCGACGCGGGGGCGGCCGACGCGGACGTGGAGTCGCTGCGTCGTCAGCTCGAGGAGTGCCGGCAGGCCCGGGCGGCCGCCGAGGAGAGTCTCGCGGCGGCGCAGGAGCAGGTGGCGAGCGCCGAGCGCGAGCGCGACGAGCTGCGCGCCTCGCGGGACAGGGACATGGACACGGTGGCGGCTGTGCAGGACGGCGGCTCCGGTGAGCAGAGGACCGGCGACGGGGAGGACCCGAGCTCGATCATCTCCCTGGCCCAGCGCCTGCACGACCAGCACGTCGCCGAGGGCGAGAGCACCAAGGCCCGGCTCATCGAGGAGGGCGACGGCTACCGGGCAAGCGCCGTGGCCGAGGCCGACGAGCGCAGCGCCGAGCTGCAGCGCACCGGCCAGGAGACCCACGACCGGCTGGTCCGCGAGGGGCAGACCCAGCACGACGAGCTCGTCCGCACCGGTCAGGAGACGCACGACCGGCTCGTCGGCGAGGGGCAGAGCCAGCACGACGAGCTGGTGCGCACCGGTCAGGAGACCCACGACCGGCTCGTCGGCGAGGGCGAGACCAGCCGCGACCAGATGGTCAGCGAGGCCGAGGGCCGCCGTGACAGCGTGCTCAAGGACCTGCAGGGCCAGGAGGCCGCTCTCGGTTCGACCATCAGCAACCTGCAGGGTCAGGAGCGCGACCTGCGCCAGCGGCTGCGCACCTTCCTCGCCGACCAGATGGAGCGGGTGGACGCCACCGGGCCCACCTCCTCCTGAGCACGACCCCGAGAACTCGCCGCAGCGCCCCGGCCGACATCCTCGCCGGGGCGCTGCGGCATACCCGGGGGAGGGGGGTGTCGCCCTGCGTTGTCAACGTCTGGGCGCTGATCTATTCTGCCGCCACCATCGCTCGTCCCCAGGACGGGCCAGCTGCGAACGAAGGGCGAGGCGTGGCCACGACCGCGAAGAAGGGGGGCTCCGGGACCGCGACGCGCCCGGGGCGGGGCAAGGGTGAGCACCGCGCCCTGAGCGTGCGCGAGGGCGAGAGCCCGTGGAGCGCCGCCGAGGTGGAGGAGCTGCGCGAGGAGCTGGAGGGCGAGATAGCGCGCCTGCGCGCCGAGGTCGAGGAGGCCGAGCAGGAGCTCTTCGAACGCGGCCGGGCCTACGGTGACGGCGCCGGTGACGACCAGGCCGACGCCGGGTCGGCGACCTGGGAGCGGGAGCACGAGCTCTCGGTCACCAACAACGCGCGTGACCTGATCGACCAGAACACGCACGCGCTGGACCGCATCGCGGACGGCAGCTACGGCGACTGCGAGTCCTGCGGGACGCCCATCGGCAAGATGCGGCTGCAGGCCTTCCCGCGTGCGACGCTATGCATGTCATGCAAGCAGAAGCAGGAACGCCGCTAGCCTCACGTCCACCCCGACGACCCCAGGTGGTGCTGCTCGTCGCGCTGCTGTGGGCCGGTCTGGACCAGGCGACCAAGTTCTGGGCCGAGGCGAGCCTCACCCGGGGCGAGTCGGTGCCGCTGGTCGGCGAGCTGCTCCAGCTGCACCTGACCTACAACTCGGGTGCGGCCTTCTCGCTGGGCACGAGCTGGACCGGGGTCGTGACCACCATCGCCACCCTGGTGTCGGTCGGCATCGTCGTCCAGGCCTTCCGGACCCGCAGCCTGGGCTGGGCGCTCACGCTCGGGCTCCTGCTCGGTGGCGCCGTCGGCAACCTCATCGACCGCTACTTCCGCCCGCCCTCGGTCGGGCTGGGGCACGTGGTCGACTTCCTGGCGCTGCCCAACTTCCCGGTCTTCAACGTCGCGGACATGGGGGTCACCACCGCGGCGTGCCTCATCGTGCTGCTCTCCCTGCGCGGTTTCCACCCGGACGGCACGCGCGAGGGCCACGGCAGCCGCGAGGACGACGGGGCCGGCGCCGACGCGGCTGCCTCCCAGCACGAGGACGAGAGCGCCCGGTGAGCGAGTCGCGGGTCTTCACCGTCCCCGACGGCCTGGAGGGCGAGCGCGTCGACGCGGCGCTGCCGCGCCTGCTCGGGCTGTCCCGCTCCAAGGCCGCCACGCTGGCCGGCCAGGGCCTCGTGCAGGTCGACGGGCGGGTCGTCGGCAAGTCCGACCGGCTCACCGCCGGCTCCTTCCTCGAGGTGGAGCTGCCCGCGCCCGGCCCACCCGCCGGGCTCGAGGTCGTGGCCGAGCCGGTCGAGGGCATGCGGATCGTCCACGACGACAGCGACATCGTCGTCGTCGACAAGCCGGCCTTCGTCGCGGCCCACCCCAGCGTGGGCTGGACCGGCCCGACGGTCGTTGGCGGCCTGGCCGCTGCGGGCTACCGGATCTCGACCTCCGGCGCACCGGAGCGGCAGGGCATCGTGCAGCGCCTGGACGTGGGGACGAGCGGGCTCATGGTCGTGGCCAAGTCCGAACGGGCATACACCGTGCTCAAGCAGGCCTTCCGCGACCGGGTGGTCGACAAGACCTACCACGCCCTGGTGCAGGGGCTCCCCGACCCGCACGAGGGGACGATCGACGCGCCCATCGGGCGGCACCCCGGCCACGACTACCGCTTCGCCGTCATGACGAGCGGGCGGCCGAGCATCACCCACTACGAGCTGCTCGAGGCGCACCGGCGGGCGAGCCTGCTGCAGATCCACCTGGAGACGGGACGCACGCACCAGATCCGGGTGCACTTCTCCGCGCTGCGCCACCCCTGCTGCGGCGACCTCACCTACGGCGCCGACCCCACGCTGGCGCGCGACCTCGGGCTGGAGCGGCAGTGGCTGCACGCGGTGAAGCTCGGCTTCCTGCACCCGGGCAGCGGGGAGCAGGTCGAGTTCGAGTCGCCCTACCCCGAGGACCTGGAGGGAGCGCTGGACGTCGTCCGAGGTTGAGGTCGACGGCCCGCACGGTGCAGGCACAGCGCAGGCACGGCGCAGGGCCGGGGAGGAACTCCCCGGCCCTGCACGTGTCTCTCCGTCGGACGACGGTCAGCGGCCCCCGAGGATGCTCTCGAGCGTCTCGACGACCGTGGCGGAGAGGGCGCCGTCGCCACCGAGCACGTAGGCGTGCTCGGTCTCCTCGTTGCCCACGAGCCAGGTCGTGGTCGCTCCGGGCAGCGCGTCCGTCTCGCTGAGCAGGATCAGCTGACCCAGGGTGCCGCCCGGCAGGGCGTCCACCATGTTGGCCTGGATGCCGGAGGCGATGGACACCGAGCTGCTGTCCATCCCCTCGGCGACGAAGTGGTCGGCGACCGCGACGGCGGTCTCCCACCGGCCGGGGCCGGAGACCCGCAGCGGGTCGGGCAGCTCGTCGAGGACCTCCTCGTTGACCGCCCCGTCCCCACCGACGACCAGCGAGGAGTCGTAGTCCTCGAGGGCGCCCGCGGTGACGCCGGGCACGCCGTCCTGCCGGACCAGCAGCACCGGGGTGCCGGTGGCGGCAGCCGGGCCGGACACCGCGAGGGCGTCGACCAGGTTGTCCTGGCGGCCCGAGGCCACGATGACCTCGTCGGTGTCGGCGCCCAGCTGCTCGGCGACCGCGACGGCGGTGCCGTACCGGTCCGTACCTGAGACCCGCTCGACCTCGATGTCCATGGCCTCGACCGCCTCGACGACCTCCTCGCCGACGGCACCGTCACCGCCGACGACGACGACCTCGGTGACACCGCGGTCGGTGAGGTCCTGCGCCGTGGCGACGGAGAGCCCGTCGGTGTCGGTCAGCAGGACCGGAGCCTCGAGAGCGGCCCCGAGCGGTGCAGCGACCAGGCCGTCGACCATGCTGGCGTCCGGGCCGCCGACCAGCACCGCGGTGGTGCTGTCCGGGTAGGACTCCTGGCCGATGGCCACCGCCGTCTCGTAGCGGGTCTCGCCCGAGAGCCGGGTGACGTCCTCCCTGTCCTCGCGGGCGTCGTCTGCGGCGATACGGACGAGCTCGACCAGCCCGGCTGCATACTCCTGCGACTCGGGGTGAGCCTCCTCGAACGGCGGCTGGAAGCCGACGCCCTCCCAGCGCTCCAGCTCCGGGTTCCACAGGTCGTTGCCGACCTCGAAGTTGTAGGCCACGATGTCGTGCTCGTAGTACATGTGGTCGGCAGAGTTGCCGCCGGCGCTGTACAGGACGTCGATGACCGGGCCGGTGTTGGCCGGCCAGGTCACGGTGCCACGGTGCTGGCTGATCGCCTCGATGATCCGCTGGGAGGCGTCGAAGAACTCCTGCAGGTCCTCCGCCGGGGGGAACGGCAGCGGCTCGCGGCCGGGCACCTTGTAGGCGCCCGGGCTCCACATGAAGTAGCCGCCGTAGCTGTGCACGTTCATCGAGTGGGTGATGTTCTCGTAGTTCTCCCCGATCCAGGCGGTGTTCAGCGTCTCGGGCTCGGACAGCTCCTCGGGGCCTGCGTAGGTGCCCGAGAGGCAGTTCAGCGAGCCGCCGACATACCCGTCGTGGACGGAGCCGACCGTGAAGTTGCGGTTGAGGTCGACACCCCACCGGTCCTGACGCCGCGGGTCGCGGGCGGCACCCTCGCAGTGGTTGCTGAGGTTCTTGCGCTGGAAGTTGTAGTCGTAGAAGGAGTAGTTCGCCCCGTCCGGGTTGACCACGGGCACCAGGAAGATCTCCACCTCCTCGAGCAGCTCGGCCGTCTCCTCGTCGGTGGCGGCATTAGCCAGCATCCGCTCGGCGAACTCCATCGTCGCCAGCGGGGTGACCCACTCGCGGGCGTGCTCCTGGCTGTAGGCCAGGACGCCCGGGCGAGACCCGTCGCGGTGCTCACCGATGCGCATCATCCGCACCGTCCGGCCCTCGGGGTTCAGGTGCGAGGCGTCCAGCCCGTCGTCCAAGGTGACGGACTCCACGACGGTCATCGTCGCCGCGCCGTCGGTCACCGCGTTGGCGCGGAAGGTCTCCTCGAACGTCTCGTTGATGTATGCGGCCACCTCGTCGACGGTGCTGGTGACCGCGCCCTCGGCGTCGGTGGCCAGGGAGAGGGTCAGCGTGCCGTCCTCGTAGACGCCGGTGAGCCCCTGGCTGGGCTCACCCGGGTCGGCGACGACGACCTCGGTGCCGTTCATCCCGTCGGTGCCGTAGGCGACCGACTCCACGGCCAGCGCGGCGGTGGCGGGGTCGCCGACCAACGCCATGGCCGGGCGGCGGTAGCCGAGCGACTCGTTCGGCAGCTCGACGACGTCGACCAGGTCCGGATACTGCGCAACGAGCCGATCGATGCGCTCGTCGATCTCGCTCGGCGTCATGTACTGGTCGATGAAGTCCTGCTGATAGCCCTCGGGCAGCTCCGGCACGTCGGCACCGGGCCAGGGGGCGGGCTCGGCGGTCGCGGTGCCGCCCTCCGACGAGGTGACCGTCAGGCTGACCGGGGCCGACGGCAGCGGCTCCGGTTGGTGGTAGTGGAACATGTACTGGCCGGCGTCGACGTACCGGAACAGCTGGAAGGTGCCGCTCTCACCGTCCCCGGTCTCCCACTCGACCTCGATCTGCACGTCCGGGTTGTCGGTGGCGGAGGTCGACACCTGCACCTGCAGGAACGTCTGGCCCCCGGACTCCCACCAGTAGGCGTGGTCGACGACCAGGACGTCCGCGAGCATGCGGCCCTCGTCGGTCGCCTGCATCGTCATCCCCTCCTGGTGCCGGCGCTCGGCCTGCGCCCGGCTGGCCTCGAAGTTCGCGGTGCCCTCCTTCTCGCGCTGGATCACCTGGAGGAGGGTGGCGCCCTCTGCCTGCAGCGCGGTCAGCTCTGCGCCGGTGAGGACGACGTCGGCCAGCACCCGCTCGCCGCGGACGTCGGGAGCGGAGGCGGGCACGCCGGCGAGGTCAGCACCGTCAGCGACGAGCTGCTCGAGCATCTGACGGTTCGGCAGCTGGAGACGGACCAGCGCCGTCTCCTCCGCCGCCAGCTCGGCGTCGACGGAGGCGGTGGGCGGGTCGGCGTCACCGGGCGCCGCGGCGGCCGTGACGGAGCCGGCGAGCACCAGTGCTGCTGACAAGGTGGTGGCGAGGGTTCTACGCGACATTGCGCTCCTTGGGGGATGGCCGCCCGAAGGAAGATCATATGTAGCCAGGAATGTGCCGGGCGGAACTTTCATCCTGATCCGAGGCAACCCCCGGGTCAAGAATTCTTGGGCAAAGATGAGGTAAATGTTCCCGAGCCACGGGTCCGTGGTGCCCTCGCGAGTGCCGCGCTCCGGCCTGCGAACGGTGGTGGTGGCGTCGTGGTTCGGCATGACAGTCTCCGTCGCAGGTCAACGAGGTGCCCTCCGCGCAGGGTGACGGGCGCTCCATACCTGTCGGTCCGGGGCTCTAGGATCATCTGCGATGTCCTCCCCAGCCAGCCCCGCGCAGAACTTCGTCCACCTGCACAACCACACCGAGTACTCCATGCTCGACGGGGCGGCGCGCATCACGGACATGTTCGAGAAGGCCGCCGAGCTCGGGATGCCGGCCGTCGCGACGACCGATCACGGCTTCATCTTCGGCGCCTACGAGTTCTGGAAGACCGCGCAGAAGTACGACGTCAAGCCGATCATCGGGCTCGAGGCCTACGTCACGCCCGGCACGCACCGCACCGACAAGACCCGGGTGAAGTACGGCGACGGGGGACGCGACGACGTCTCCGGCGGCGGGGCATACACCCACATGACGCTGCTGGCGCGCAACAACAACGGCATGCACAACCTCTTCCGGATGGCCTCGCTGGCCTCGATGGAGGGCTACTACTTCAAGCCGCGGATGGACCGCGAGCTGCTGGAGACCTACGGTCAGGGTCTGATCGCCACCACCGGGTGCCCGTCCGGGGAGATCCAGACCCGGCTGCGCCTGGGCCAGTGGGACCAGGCGGTGCAGTACGCCTCGGACATGAAGGACATCTTCGGGGCGGACAACTACTTCCTCGAGCTGATGGACCACGGCATCCAGATCGAGCGGGTGGTGCGCCAGGACCTGCTGCGGCTGGCCAAGGAGCTGTCGCTGCCGCTGCTGGCGACCAACGACCTGCACTACACCCACCAGGAGGACGCCAAGGCGCACTCGGCGCTGCTGTGCGTGCAGTCCGGGTCGACGATGCAGGACCCCAACCGGTTCCAGTTCAACGGCGACGGCTACTACCTCAAGACGGCCGCCGAGATGCGCGAGGTATGGCGCGAGCTGCCCGAGGCCTGCGACAACACGCTGCTGGTCGCCGACCGGTGCGACATCTCCTTCACCGAGGGCGAGGGGCGTTACATGCCGCGCTTCCCGGTGCCCGAGGGCGAGGACGAGACCAGCTGGTTCATCAAGGAGGTCGAGACCGGGCTGCAGCGCCGCTTCCCCGAGGGCGTTCCCGACTACGCGCGGAAGCAGGCGGAGTACGAGTCCGAGGTCATCATCGGCAAGGGCTACCCGGGCTACTTCCTCGTCGTCGCGGACTTCATCAACTGGGCCAAGACGAACGGCATCAAGGTGGGCCCGGGGCGTGGCTCGGGGGCAGGGTCCATGTGCGCCTACGCCATGGGCATCACCGACCTCGACCCCATCCCGCACGGCCTGATCTTCGAGCGCTTCCTCAACCCCGAGCGCAAGTCCATGCCCGACTTCGACGTCGACTTCGACGACCGGCGCCGCTCCGAGGTCATCCGCTACGTCACCGAGAAGTACGGCGACGAGCGGGTGGCGATGATCGTCACCTACGGCACGATCAAGGCCAAGCAGGCGCTCAAGGACTCCTCCCGGGTGATGGGCTACCCCTTCGCCATGGGGGAGAGGCTCACCAAGGCGATGCCGCCGACCGTCATGGGCAAGGACATCTCGCTGGCCGGGATCCAGGACCCGCAGGACAAGAGGTATGCCGAGGCGGGCGAGTTCCGCGAGCTGCTCGCCGAGGACGACCACGCCGCCGAGGTCTTCGACACGGCGACCGGGCTGGAGGGGCTGAAGCGCCAGTGGGGCGTGCACGCCGCCGGCGTCATCATGTCCAGCGAGCCGCTGATCGACGTCATCCCGATCATGCGCCGCGACCAGGACGGCCAGATCATCACCCAGTTCGACTACCCGACGTGCGAGTCGCTCGGGCTGGTCAAGATGGACTTCCTCGGGCTGCGCAACCTCACGGTCCTGGACGACGCGATCCACAACATCAAGGACAACCGCGGCCAGGACATCGACCTGGACGCGCTGTCCAAGGACATGACCGACCGCAAGACCTACGACCTGCTCGGCCGCGGCGACACCCTCGGTGTCTTCCAGCTCGACGGCAACGGGATGCGCCAGCTGCTGCGGCTCATGCAGCCGGACAACTTCGAGGACATCTCCGCGGCGCTCGCGCTCTACCGTCCCGGCCCGATGGGCGTCAACGCCCACACCAACTTCGCGCTGCGCAAGAACGGCAAGCAGGAGATCACCCCGCTCGACCCCGAGCTCAAGGGCAAGCTGCAGCCGGAGATGGAGGCCGCCCTCGAGCCGATCCTCGGCACGACGTACGGCCTCTGCGTCGCGGGCGACACGCCGATCATCGATGCCGACACGGGCGAGAAGGTTCGAGTCGACGACCTGGAGCGCCGTGTGCAGGAGGGCTTCTTCACCTTCGGCGTGGACGAGCGTGGCAAGGTCGTGCGGCGACGCGTGACCCACTGGTGGCAGATGCCGGACAAGCCGGTGCTCACCGTAAGCACGAACTCAGGGCAGCAGTTGCGGCTGTCCTCGGATCACCCCGTGCTGACGACGCGAGGTTGGATCCAGGCAGGTGAGCTGCGGGCGGGAGAGGACCGGATCGCTCGTCCCCGTGACGGCATGGGGTACAGCTCCCCATCCTGCGTTCGACCGGAGGAGGCCGCCCTGCTGGGATACCTGCTCTCTGACGGCTACATCACGTTGTACGAGAACAGTTTCATCAATGCGAGTGCAGAGCTGCGCACCGAGGTGTCCCGCCTCTGCTCCACGTTGTTCGATGACGTCTTCCCCGTCGAGGAGTGCCAGGACCGCAGTGCCGCGCGCGTGAGGTTCGCCGCGTCCCCGGCCGGCACCGGGTCGGGCCGCAACCCGCGACGTGGCCACTTCACGAACATCGGCATCAACGCGTGGTTACGCAGCCTCGGATTCGCCGACAAGACGATTTCGGCTGACAAGTTCATCCCCGAGGCGATGAAGCGCAGTCAGCCTCTCGTGCGGCAGCGACTGATGGCAGCTCTCTGGGACGGTGATGGTCACGTCGGTGCCAAGTTGGCCTACTACAAGACCATCAGCGAGCGGCTGGCGCACGACGTCCTTGATGTGCTAGCCAGTCTCGGCATTCCAGCACGACTGCACGAGGCCGGCGAATACACCTCGGTCCGCCGTGGTCACCAGCGGGCGTGGACCGTCCACGTGTACGACCAGCGCTTCTGGCAGCTCGTCACGCCGCACATGGTCGAACAGCGCAAGATCGCGGCGCGGACCGACAGGAAGATCGCCTCGCGTAGCCGCGGCCTGAACCGTCAGCGCATGCTCGAACACGCCAGCGATGTGCTGCGGGACGCTCCCGACGTGTCCGCGAGGACGAAGAACGCCATGGGGTGGGGCCCCGCCTCGCCCGCTGGGCTGCACCGCCACCTCTGGCGGCAGGGTCGGGTGCCGGAGCCGAAGACCAGCCACCCGGCGGAGGGCGAGGGCGGCTTCTATCCGCTCAACGCCACCGCCCAGGCTTACCTGGACGTCATGGGTACCGACGAGGACCGCTTCTACGCCTCGATGGACTGGAACAGGGTGACTGATGTCTCGGTGGGTCCGGCGGAGCCGGTCTACGACATCACCGTCGACGACGTGCACAACTTCATCGCTCACGGGATGGTGCTCTCCAACTGCATCTACCAGGAACAAGTCATGGAGATCGCGCAGAAGCTGGCGGGCTACACGCTGGGTAACGCCGACCTCCTGCGGCGCGCGATGGGCAAGAAGAAGAAGGAGGTGCTCGACGCCGAGTACATCCCGTTCTCCGACGGGATGAAGGCCAACGGCTACAACGAGGCCTCGGTCGCGGCGCTCTGGGGCGTCCTCGTGCCGTTCTCCGACTACGCCTTCAACAAGGCGCACACCGCGGCCTACGGGGTCATCTCCTACTGGACCGGCTACCTCAAGGCCAACTACCCGGCCGAGTACATGGCGGCCCTGCTCACCAGCGTCGGCGACGACAAGGACAAGACGGCGCTCTACCTCGCCGAGTGCCGCCGGCTCAAGATCCCGGTGCTGCCGCCGGACGTCAACGAGTCGATCGGCACCTTCGCGGCCGTCGGCGACGACATCCGCTTCGGGCTGCAGGCGATCCGCAACGTCGGCGCCAACGTCGTCCAGGCGATCGTCGACACCCGTGAGGAGAAGGGCGCCTTCACCTCCTTCGAGGACTTCCTGCGCAAGTGCCCGGCCGTCGTGTGCAACAAGCGCACCATCGAGTCGCTGTGCAAGGCCGGCGCCTTCGACAGCCTCGGGCACAGCCGCCAGGGTCTGGTCACCGTGCACGAGCGGTATGTCGAGGCGCTCGCGGACGAGAAGAAGCAGGAGGCGGTCGGCCAGGACAGCCTCTTCTCCGGCCTCTCCTTCGGCGACGACGACGGCGCGGACGCGGCCGTCCAGATCGTCACGCTCCCGCCGATCCCGGGGATCGAGTGGGACAAGACCGCGCGGCTGGCCTTCGAGCGGGAGATGCTCGGGCTCTACGTCTCCGACCACCCGCTCAACGGCATCGAGCACATCCTGTCCCAGCACGCGAGCGCCTCGATCCTGCAGCTCGTCGGGGAGGACGGGGCCAAGGACGGCGACTTCGTCACTGTCGCGGGCCTGATCACCAACCTGCAGTTGAAGCGGACCAAGAACGGCGACCCGTATGCCCGCGCCTCGGTCGAGGACATGGCCGGCTCGCTCGACGTCGTCTTCTGGCCCAAGACCTACATGACGATCTCCACGATGCTCGCCGAGGACACCGTCGTCGTGGTCAAGGGCCGGCTGAAGAAGGACGACGCCACCGAGCTCATGGCCAACGAGATGACCCTGCCGGACATCAAGGCCGGACCGCGTGGGCCGGTCGTGCTCAACCTGCCGCTGACCCGCGTGACCGACGGACTGGCCCACAAGCTCAAGACGGTCCTCGCCGACCACCCCGGCGCCACCGACGTCCACGTCAAGCTCAACCAGCCGGGACGGACGGTGCTGCTCAAGCTGGACGAGAGCCTGCGGGTCACCGCGACCCCCGAGCTCTTCGGCGAGCTCAAGGCGCTGCTCGGCCCTGCCAGCGTCGGCAACTAGGCCGGCAGGTCGGGCTCGGGCACGACCAGCCAGGGGGAGGTCGCGCGCAGGACGATCTCCGGACGGTCCAGGCATCGCGCCGCCAGCAGCGCGCGGTGCCGGCCCGAAGCGGCCGGCGCCCCGAACGACGCGCTCACCTCCTCGGTCGTGACCTCGGCGACCTCGTCGGTACCGCGCACCAGGGTGAAGGTGTGCTCCAGCCGCCAGCCCGCCCGCTCCGCACCGACCCGCCGGGCGAGGAGCTCGCCGTCGACCAGCTCGAGGTGGCAGGAGACGCCCGGCTCGGTGCGGGGGTCGACCTCGAAGGTCTCGAGACCCGCGGACGGGGCGTTGACGGCATACCCCCGCAGGCCCCGGACCGACCCCGGCGGTCCGGCGCGCACCGGCGCGACCTCGACCCGCTCCCGCCTGTGCCACGGCAGGCCCCCGCCGTGGCGCACCCGCACCTCCAGGCTCGCGGGCGGGTCGGAGACCGGCTCGTCGACCGCCCGCAGGATCGAGGCGAGCCGCACCACCGTCGTGGCCGGGGTGATCGCCGATCGGCTCACGAGGTCGGCGAGCGGGCCGATCACGTCGGCCGGTGCGTCCTGCGGAGCCAGGTCGTGCAGCCGCCACAGGTCGGCCACGGCGCGGGTCTGCGCCGCGGTGCGGATGTCGAAGCGCAGCGGCCCGCTCGTCCAGCCGCGACGGAAGTGGTTGTGGTCCTCGGCCTCGAAGTAACTCGGGACCCGGTCGCGGCCGAAGGGTCCTCGCGGCGCGCGGGGGAGCGGCGCGGGGGCGCCGCCGCGCCGCTGCCACACTTGCTCGGGCCAGGTGCCGGAGGCGAGCCGGTGCCGGTTGAGGTCGGGCCGCAGCCGCTCGACGACGTCGAAGGCGGCCAGCCCCAGGTCCCGCTCGGCGAAGGGCAGCAGGTGCGCCGTGCGGAGGAACTCCGGCGTCGCGAGCGGGTGCAGGGCCAGGCTGCGCCGGTGCGTGGAGTGCAGCACGTGGCCGAAGTGGGCGCGGTTGCGGTGCAGCCGGTAGTGCGCGTCCACCTGCTGCCCGATCGGCGCGTCCGGGACCAGGGCGAAGGCCTCCGCCACCGCCTCCTGACCCGCCGCACGGATCGGGTCCGGCAGCGGGACACCGCCGTGGACCACGAGGCCATGCAGCCGGCGTAGGTCCGGCTCCAGGCTGGCGACGCTCTGCCCCATCGCGGCGAAGGGCTCGCCGGTGCGGATGGTCCGGTATGCCGTGCGCATGAGCTCCCCTGCCCCGCCCCGGACCGCGACGTAGGGGACCGTCGGCCAGCGCAGCTGCCGCTCCGCCGAGGCGGCCCACTGGCTCCCGGCGTAGAAGCTCTGGTGGTGGTCGATGCTCTCGGCGAAGGACAGCATCCGGTCCTCGTAGTCGGGCTCGACGTACCACGGCCGACCTGCCGCCTGCCGCAGCTCGTCCGAGACGACCAGGTCGCACCACAGCCCCTGGCGCCCCGCGGCGTCGGCCCACCGGCTGGGGTCGGCGGCCACGAAGCTGCTGCGGGAGAGCACCCCCGCGTGGTCCATGAGGGCGAGCACGACCCGGCTGTCCTTGCCGCCGGAGGCGAAGACCCGCACGTCCGGCACGGCGTCCGCGACCTGGGCCAGCAGCGCGGCGGAGCGGGCGATCCCGGCGTCGAGCAGCTCGTCGTAGGACCGCCCCTGCGGGTCGGTGCTCATCGCCCGTGGCACCGTGCCGACCCCGCGCTCGCTCATCACCAGCAGCTCGTCCGGACGCAGGCAGCGGACCCCCTCGACGAGGGTGCGGCGGGACCACTGGTTGCGCAGCAGGACGTGGTTGGAGGCGAGCGTGGTGAGCGCGACCGGCCAGTCCACCGCGAGCCGGTGCCCGTCGGCGCGCAGCCGGTCGACGACGGCGTCCAGGGTGGTCCCGAGGTAGACGTCCTGACCCTGCTCGCCGGGGCGCACCGCCCAGAAGAGGTGCCCGAAGCCGTGGTAGTCGCTCATCGCGACCCACGTCCGCCCGACGTCGTCGCTGAGCAGGCCGACCCACTCGCCGGTGCTGTCCAGCAGCTCCGCCAGCGGGTATGCCCGTGGCGCGGCCCCGTAGACCTCCTGCACCGCTCCTGGCCCCAGCAGCAGTCCCTCGGCCTCGCGCAGCCGGATGCGGGCATACCGGGACGGGCGCAGCACCGCCGACGAGCCCCGGCCCGCCCCCCGCACCACCCAGCAGGCCCGGCGGTGACGGACGGGGCGTTCGATCATGGTCCGCCCAACCTAGCCGGTCGGCGCCGCACCTGGCGCGACCCGGGACCCGCGGAGGGTTAGCGTGGGGCGGGTGACCGATCAGCCCGCCCCGCCCCGAGCCGCCCGCGTCGACGTCGTCCGCTCCCACCACGGCGAGGACGTCACGGACCCCTACGAGTGGCTCCGCGACAAGACCGACCCCGAGGTCGTCGCGCACCTCGAGGCGGAGAACGCCTACACCGAGGCGCGGACCAGCCACCTGGACGGCCTGCGCGAGCGGGTCTTCACCGAGATCAAGGACCGGGTCCAGCAGACCGACCTCTCGGTCCCGGTGCGCCACCGCGACTGGTGGTACTACAGCCGCACGATCGAGGGGGAGCAGTACGCCGTGCACGGCCGGGTCGCGGTGGGCGAGTCCCCGGAGCGGCCCGAGCTGGACCCCGGCGCCGCACCGGAGGGGGAGCAGGTGCTGCTCGACGGCAACGCCGAGGCGCAGGGGGAGGAGTTCTTCAGCCTGGGGGCCTTCGACGTCACCCCGCAGGGGGAGCGGCTGGCCTACGCCGTCGACACGACCGGTGACGAGCGCTTCGACCTGCGCGTCAAGGACCTCGAGACCGGAGAGGTGGTCGACGACGCCGTGACCGGGATCGGCTACGGCACGGCGTGGAGCGTCGACGGCGAGCACCTGTTCTACACCCGCGTCGACGACGCCTGGCGCCCCTTCCAGGTCTGGCGGCACCAGGTGGGCATGCCGGCGCAGGACGACGTGCTCGTGCACCAGGAGGACGACGAGCGGTTCTGGATGGGCGTCGGCACCTCACGTGACGACCGGCACGTCCTCATCTGGCTCGGCAGCAAGAACACCTCGGAGGTGCGGCTCGTGGACGCCGAGGACCCCACCGGGGCGGTCCGGGTGGTGGCTGCCCGCGAGGAGGGCGTGGAGTACGACGTCGAGCCGGCCGGTGACCGGCTGTGGATCGTGCACAACCGTGACCACCGGGACTTCGCGCTGGCCGTGGCGCCGGCGGGCAGCACCTCGGCGGACGACTGGGCCACGGTCCTGCCCGGCGAGGACGGCGTCCGGCTCGCGGGGGTGGAGGCCTTCGCCGGTCACCTCGTGCTCTCGCTGCGCCGCGACGGCCTCACCCAGCTGCAGGTCCTGCCGCTGTCCTGCGAGGGTCGCCCGGTGGGGGAGGGCTACCAGGTGCCGGTCGACGAGGCGGTCTACACCATCGAGTCGGGCAGCAACCCGACCTACGACACCGACACCCTGCAGGTCCTCGTCGAGTCGATGGTGACCCCGCGCAGCGTCTACGACCTCGACCTCGGCAGCGGGACGCTCACGCTCGTCAAGCGTCAGCCGGTGCTCGGCGGCTACGACCCGCAGGACTACCAGCAGCTGCGGCTCTGGGCCACGGCGCAGGACGGCACGCGGGTGCCGATCTCGCTCGTCGCCCGGGCGGACCTGTCGCCCGACGGCACGCACCCGGGGCTGCTCTACGGCTACGGCTCCTACGAGATCTCGGTCGACCCGCACTTCTCCGTCTCCCGACTGTCCTACCTCGACCGCGGGGTGGTGTATGCCGTCGCCCACGTCCGCGGGGGCGGCGAGCTGGGCCGGGGGTGGTACGAGGACGGGCGCATGGAGCGCAAGACCAACACCTTCACCGACTTCGTGGCCTGCGCGGAGCACCTCGTGGCGACCGGCTGGGTCGCGCCGGACCGGCTGGCCGCCGAGGGTCGCTCCGCCGGAGGACTGCTCATGGGGGCGGTCCTCAACCTGGCGCCCGAGCGGTTCCGGGTGGTGCACGCCGGGGTGGCCTTCGTGGACGCCCTCACCACGATCCTCGACCCCTCGTTGCCGCTCACGGTCAGCGAGTGGGAGGAGTGGGGCAACCCGGTCGAGTCGGCGCAGATCTACGCGCTCATGCGGTCCTACACCCCCTACGAGAACATCCGTCCTGTCGACTACCCGGCGATCCTGGCGACGACCGGGCTCAACGACACCCGGGTCTACTACGTCGAGCCGGCCAAGTGGGTGGCCCGGCTGCGGGAGACGGTGACGAGCGACCCGCAGGACCGGCCGATCCTGCTCAAGACCGAGATGGTCGCCGGTCACGGCGGCAAGACGGGCCGCTACGACGCGTGGCGGGAGACCGCCTTCGAGATCGCCTTCGTGCTGGACCAGCTCGACGCCACCCAGGTCGACGCGACCCCGGACCAGCGTCCGTGAGCCGAGGTCAGGCGCTGAGCTCGCACGCAGGTGCCTCCTCGAGGTCGGCTACCGCCGCCTCGTAGGGCTCCGTCGTGTCCGGGGCGGCGTCCACCATGCCCAGCCCAATCTCCTGGGCCACGCCTACCCGAGCAGCAGACCCGCTGCGATCCAGCAGCGTGCATACAGGAGGATTTCCGGTGTTTGCGAGATTCTTCCGTCAATCGTCCTGAGGATCTGGCAGTATGGCGGATGAACTTGACGATCCGCGAGATGTGAGGAGACGACGCAGTGTCCGAGCCCTACAAGGTGACCTACGCCACCCTGACCGCCGACAACGAGGACCTGCACACCGCCTACGAGGCCGGGGTGGGGGTTGCGAAGAGCTGGCTGGGCGCCGAGATCTCGGCGCCCGGCGACCCCGCCCCCGGCGACCCGGTCGAGGTGTTCAGCCCGGCCGACCCCTCCGTCCTCGTGGCCCGGGTGCGCGCCGCCTCCCCGGGCGCGGTCGACGCGGCCGTCGAGGCCGCCCGCGCCGCCGGCCGGGACTGGGCAGCGACGCCCTGGCAGGAGCGGCTGCCGGTGCTGCGCGACGTCGCGGACCTCATCAGCGAGCGGGCCAACGAGCTCGCGGCCCTCATGACCATCGAGGTCGGCAAGAACCGGCTCGAGGCCCTGGGCGACGTCGAGGAGGCCGCGGTCTTCTTCCGCTACTACTGCGAGCAGGTGGAGAAGAACGGCGGATTCGAGGCCGCCATGGAGCAGCTCTCGGACACCGAGACCACCCGCTCGGTGCTGCGCCCGCACGGGGTCTGGGGCGTGATCAGCCCGTTCAACTTCCCCATGGCGCTCGCCGCCGGACCGGCCGCCGCCGCCCTGGTGGCGGGCAACTCGGTCGTGCTCAAGCCCTCGGTCCAGGGCACCCACGTCGCGTGGAAGCTCTACGAGACGATGCTCGAGGCCGGCCTGCCCGAGGGACTCATGCAGATCCTGCCCGGCGGCGACGACGTCGGGAAGGCGGTCGTCGCCCACCCCGGCATCGACGGCCTGACCTTCACCGGGTCCTACGCGGGAGGCCGGGCGGTCATGGACGCCTTCCGCGGCGACTACCCGCGCCCGGTCATCACCGAGATGGGCGGCAAGAACCCGACCATCGTCACCGCGTCGGCCGACCTCGACGCGGCGGCCAAGGGGATCACCCGGTCCATCGCCGGGGCCTCGGGCCAGAAGTGCTCTGCCTGCTCCCGGGTGTATGTCGACGCCTCGGTCCACGACGAGCTGGTCCAGACCCTGGGCAAGGCGGTGAGCGAGGTCGTCGTCGGGGACCCGCTGGAGCGAGCGACGTTCTGCGGCCCGGTCATCGACGCCGAGGCGGTCGAGCGATTCCGCGCCGCGGTGGAGCACGCCCGCGAGGCCGGAGGCACGGTCGTCGCCGGGGGCGAGGTGCTGCAGGGGGCCGAGGGCCACCCGGGCTACTTCGTCCAGCCCACCCTCATCTCCGGCCTCCCGGCCGACGACGAGCTCTTCAGCACCGAGCTCTTCGTGCCGCTGGCGGTCGTCGCCCCGGTCGACTCCCTGGACGAGGCGCTGGAGCGGGCCAATGACACGGTCTTCGGGCTCACCGCCGGCCTCTTCGCCGGCGAGCAGGACGAGATCGACCGCTTCCTCGCCCAGATCGAGGCCGGCGTCGTCTACGTCAACCGGCCGGCCGGCGCCACCACAGGCGCCTGGCCGGGAGTGCAGCCGTTCGGCGGCTGGAAGGGTTCGGGCAGCTCGGGCAAGGCCGGTGGCGGCCTGCACTACGTCCAGCTCTTCATGCGCGAGCAGTCGCAGACGATCGTCAGCGGCTGACGCGCCCGAGCACTCCCGACCGGACACCCTTCCGTCCACACCCCGACCACACCCCTCCCGACCGGACACCCCTTCCGTCCGGGCGGGAGGGGGCATACCAGAACCTTCGTCAAGGAGACCCGATGACCGACACCGCCCTGGCGCCGAGCGAGCCCACCACCGACTGGGCCGACCCCACCCGTCCCGTCCCCGACCTGCGCACCGAGCTGCCGGGGCCGCGCACCCGCGAGATCGTCGCGGGCGACCAGGCCGTGACCAGCCCCTCGCTCCCGCGCGCCTACCCCTTCGCCCCGCACCGCGGGCGCGGCTGCCGGATCGAGGACGTCGACGGCAACCTCTTCCTCGACTTCAACGCGGGCATCGCGGTGAACTCGACCGGGCACGCCCACCCGGAGGTGGTCCGCGCCGTCCAGGACCAGGCCGCCGACCTGCTGCACTACTCGGCCAGCGACTTCTTCCTGCCCGTCTACTCGCAGATGTGCACCGCCCTCGCGCGCACCGCTCCCATGAGCGAGCCGGTCCGGGTCTTCCTGACCAACTCCGGCGCGGAGGCGGTCGAGGGCGCCCTCAAGCTGGCCCGCTACGCCACGAAGCGGCCCTACGTCGTCAGCTTCTACGGCGCCTTCCACGGCCGCACCATGGGCGCGGTCTCGCTCACCAGCTCCAAGCCGAAGTACCACCAGGGGTTCGGGCCGCTGCTGCCCGGCGTGATCCACGTCCCGTACGCCGACCCCGCCAAGGTCGCCGCCGGGCAGGACGAGCAGGACACCGCGACCTTCGAGGCGCTGGAGACGATCTTCCGCCACGACGTGGCCCCGAGCGAGGTCGCCGCGATCTTCGTCGAGCCGATCCAGGGCGAGGGCGGTTACATCGTCCCGGGCGACGGCTGGATGCGACGGTTGCGCGAGCTGTGCGACGAGCACGGCATCCTGCTGATCGCCGACGAGGTCCAGTGCGGGATGGGCCGGACCGGCACGATGTGGGCGATCGAGCAGACCGGCGTCGAGCCGGACGTGCTGCTGTCCGCCAAGGGCATCGCCTCCGGTCTCCCGCTCGGCGCCTTCATCGCCCGCGCCTCGCTCATGGAGAGCTGGGGCGTCGGCACCCACGGGTCGACCTACGGCGGCAGCCCGGTGCCGTGCGCCGCCGGGCTGGCGACGCTTCGGGTCATCGAGTCCGAGAGTCTCCTGGGCCACGCGCGCGAGGTCGGTGACCAGCTCCTGACCGGGCTGCGCGAGATCCAGGCGCAGCACCCGGACGCCGTCGTCGACGTGCGCGGCGTCGGGCTGATGATCGGCGTCGAGTTCGCCGACGGAGCCCTGTCGGGCGCGGTCCAGCAGGCGGCCTTCGAGCGGGGGCTGCTCGTCCTCGAGGCGGGCGAGAGCGTCGTGCGGATGTCGCCGCCGCTCGTGGTCACGCCGGAGGAGGCGCGGATCGGGCTGCGGATCTTCGGCGAGGCGGTCGCGACCGCCGTCGCCGACCGACAGGGCTGAGCCCCGTCGTGGCCTCGGCGCACGTCTTCTCCCGCGGTGGCGCCGAGCGGGTCCGCGTCGACCACGGCCGCGGTGCCGAGCTGGTCGACGTCGAGGGCCGGCGCTACCTCGACGCCGCGGGCGGCGCCGTCGTCGTGGGCATCGGTCACGGCGTCACCGAGGTGGTCGAGGTGGCCGCCGCCCAGGCCTCCCGGGTCGCCTACGTCCACGGCTCGGCCTTCTCCAGCGAGGTCCTGGAGGAGTATGCCGACGCCCTGGGCCCGCTGCTCCCGCTCGAGAACCCCCGCATCTACCCGGTCTCGGGAGGCAGCGAGGCGGTGGAGTCCGCGCTGAAGATGGCGCGGGCCTACCACCTCGCGCGGGGCGAGGACCGGGACGTCGTCATCGGACGGCACGGCTCCTACCACGGCAACACCCGCGGGGCACTCAGCGTCTCGGGACGGCAGGGGCTGCGGCAGCCCTACCTGCCCTGGTTGACCGGGGTCGCGCACACCAGCACCCCCTACGAGTACCGCTGCCCCTTCCCCGAGGCCCATCCCGACGGCTGCGCGCGGCGGCACGCCGAGGCGCTGGAGGCGGAGATCCAGGGGCTCGGGCCGGCGCGCGTGGCCGCCTTCGTCGCCGAGCCGATCTCCGGGGCCGGGCTCGGGGCCTGCGTGCCGCCGGACGACTACTGGCCGGCGATCGCCGAGGTGTGCGCGCGCCACGGCGTCCTCGTCGTCGCCGACGAGGTGATGACCGGTTTCGGTCGCACCGGCGCCTGGTTCGGCGGCGACCACTTCGGGTTGCGCCCGGACCTGCTCGTCGCGGGCAAGGGCACCGCCTCCGGCTACTGGCCCCTGGGTCTGGCGGTCGCCAGCGGTGCGGTGCACGACACGTTGCGCGAGGGCGGCTTCGTCCACGGCTTCACCTACTCCCACCACGTCGTCGGCGCCGCCACCGGGCTGGCGGTGCTGCGGGTCCTGCAGCGTGAGGGCCTGGTCGAGGCCTCCGCCCGGCAGGGGGAGCGGCTGCACGCGGCGCTGCGCCGGGAGCTCGCCGACGTGCGCGTGGTCGGGGACGTGCGGGGCCGCGGCCTGCTGCAGGCGGTGGAGCTGGTCGCCGACCCGGCGACCCGGGAGCCCTTCGAGCGCAGCGAGCGCGTCACCGAACGCGTGCTGGAGGCCTGCCGGGAGCAGGGGGTGCTCGTCTACCCGGGCACCGGCTGTGCCGACGGACGGCGTGGTGACCTGCTGCTGCTCGGCCCGCCGTTGGTGGTCACCGACGACGAGGTGGACCGGATCGCCGCCGGGGTGGCGCAGGGCCTACGCGACGTGCTCGGCGGTGTCGGTGCCGGCGGCTAGCGTTCGGTCCATGTCCTGCCTGTTCTGCCGCATCATCGCCGGCGAGGAGCCCGCGCACGTGGTCCTGGACCGCGAGCACGTGGTGGGCTTCCTCGACGTCCGTCCGCTCTTCAAGGGCCACGTGCTCCTCGTCCCGCGCGAGCACGTCGACACCCTGACCGAGCTGCCGGACGCCCTGGTCGAGCCGTTCTTCGCCACCGTGCGCGAGGTCGCCGCGGTCGTGCGCGACGAGCTCGGGGCGCAGGGCACCTTCGTCGCGATGAACAACACCGTCAGTCAGTCGGTGCCGCACCTGCACGCGCACGTGGTGCCGCGGACGAAGGGGGATGGTCTCCGGGGCTTCTTCTGGCCTCGGGTGAGGTATGCCGACGGTGAGGCCGCGCGGTATGCCAAGGAGCTGCGGGCGGCTCTGAGCTGAGGCGGCGCGGTCAGGGTCCCTCCTCCCCGCGCAGCGCTGCGACCTCGGCCCGCAGCTCGCGCACCTGCTCGGTGAGCGCCGTGACGTCGGCGGCGGTGGCCGGCTGCCTGGCCGGGTCGGGCTCGGCGATCCGCTCGATCAACCAGGAGGCCAGGCTGGCGGTGACGATGCCGAGCAGGGCGATGCCGCAGAGCATGAGCCCGACGGCGAAGAGCCGACCCTCGACCGTGACCGGCGAGTAGTCGCCGTAGCCGACGGTCGTCACCGTGACGAAGGACCACCACAGGGCGTCCTGCCAGGTCTCGATGCTGGCCCCCGGCTCGCCGCGCTCGACGTTGAGGACGGCGAGGGAGGAGATGGTGACGACGAGGATCGTCGCGACACCGACATACATCGCGACGTGGCCCCGCAGCTTCTCCCCGGCCACCTGGTGCACGAAGGACAGCGCGGCGACGAGACGCAGCGGGCGCAGGGCGGGGAGTGCGACGGCCGCGAGGTCGATCGGGTGCCTGCGGACGAACTCCCACTTCTTCGGTGCCACGACGAGGCGGTAGACGTAGTCCACCAGGAAGATCACCCAGACGACGTCCTGGACCGTCATGAGGGTGCCTCGCAGCCCCGTCGGCAGGCCGGGGTCGACGATCGGCACCGCGAAGGCGACCAGGAAGACGAGGGCGGCGATCATGAGGGGGATCTGGGTGCGGGACTCCCAGCGCTCCAGGCGGTTCATGCGGCCATGATCCCAGGGGCGTGGAGCGTGGCCGGGGCGTCGCCTCCTGCGCCCGGCCCGCGGCCGCGGCAGGCCCGACCCGGCCGCGGGTCCGTCGGTGCCATCGGGGAGGGTAGGGCCATGTTCGCGCTCGACGGTCATCGGCTGGTGTGGAGCCCGTCCGACCTCGGGGCAGCGCTGGACTGCGAGTTCTCCTTCCTCCGCGGTCTCGACGCGCAGCTCGGGTGGGCCGAGCCGCCCGCCACCGCACCCGATCCCATGGGGGAGCACCTGGCCGCGCTCGGGCAGCGGCACGAGGACGAGCTGCTCGCGGCCTACCGGCAACAGGGCGAGGTGCTCGAGCTGGCGCGACCGCAGTGGCCCCCGACGCTCGTCGGGCTGCGGGAGTCGGCACAGGCCACCGTCCGGGCGCTGCAGGGCCCGGCCCGGACGCTGTCCCAGGCCTGCGTCTTCGACGGGGAGATGCTCGGCTTCGCCGACGTCGTGGAGCGGGTCGAGGACGGCTGGCGGGTGTGCGACGCCAAGCTGGCCCGCTCGGCATCGGCCCGGGCGCTGGTCCAGCTGGGTGCCTACGCCGAGCAGCTGCGCGGGCTGGGTGTGCCGACCTCGGCCACGGTCAGCCTGCTGCTGGGTTCGGGGGAGCGGCTCGACGTCGCGACCGCCGACGTCGCCGGGGTCTTCCGGGAGGTGCGCGCCCGCTTCCGCCGCCTGGTGCGCGGGCACGTCGCCGCGGGCGAACCCACGAGCTGGGAGCAGGGGAGGTATGCCGCGTGCGGGCGCTGCGAGGAGTGCCGGCGGGCGGTCGAGGAGCACCAGGACCTCCTCCTCGTCGCCGGGGTGCACGGCGTGCAGCGGGAGCAGCTGCGCGCCACCGGGCTGCGCACCGTCGCCGACCTCGCCCGGGCGACCGAGCGGCCGCCGGACATGCCTGCGGAGACCTTCGAGCGGCTGCGGGCCCAGGCGGCGCTGCAGGCGGGCACCCCACCCGGGGAGGCGGCATACGCCCTGCTCGGGACGGCCGCGACGACCCTGGCCCTGCTGCCGGCACCCAGCGAGGGCGACCTCTTCTTCGACTTCGAGGGCGACCCGCACCACCACGAGGGGGACCGCTCCCGGACCGGGTTGCAGTACCTCTGGGGGACGACCGACACGGCGGGCAGCTACACCGCGGTGTGGGCGCACTCGTTCGCCGAGGAGCGTGCGGCCTTCGTGGCGTTCGTGGACGACCTGGGTGCACGCCGTCTACGGTGGCCGGACCTGCACGTCTACCACTACGCGCCGTACGAGACGTCCGCGCTCAAGGCGATGGCCATGCGCTACCAGGTGCGTGAGGAGGAGCTCGACGTCCTGCTGCGCGCGGAGGTCTTCGTCGACCTGTATGCCGTCGTCCGCGGCTCGGTGATGACCTCGGCGCCGTCCTACAGCATCAAGGCGCTGGAGCCGCTCTACATGGGTGCCGAGCTGCGGTCCGAGGACGGCGTGGTCAGCGGCGACGCGTCCATCCTGGCCTACCACGAGTTCCGGCTCTGGGCGCAGGAGGACCCGGAGCGGGCCATGGAGCGGCTGGACGCGCTCGCCGACTACAACGCCTACGACTGCCGGTCGACCCTGGGGCTGCGCGACTGGCTGCTGGAGCGGGCGCAGGAGGCAGGTGTCCGTCACCTCGTCGTGCCGCGCGCCCTCGACGACGAGCCACGGGAGGCGGCGCAGGAGCAGGACGCCCTCATGGCGGCGCTGACCGCGCGCTCCGGGCCCGACACCCGGTCGCGCCGCTCCACGGCCGAGCAGGCCTACGCCATGCTGGCCACGGCGCTCGGCTACCACGCCCGGGAGGCCAAGCAGTTCTGGTGGGGGCACTACGACCGGTTGGGTCATCCGTTGGGGTCGTGGGCCCGTTCCCGCGACGTCTTCGCGGTCGAGTCCGCCGAGGTGGTGGCGGACTGGGAGCACCCGGGAGGCCGGGCCCGCTCGCTGCAGCGCACCGTCCGGCTGACCGGCGACTGGGGCCGGGGCAGCACGGTCCGTGACCGGGGCCAGCTGGTCTACCCCACGCCCGCACCGACCGGGTCCCGAGGCCCGGAGGGTGCGCCGTTCGCCGCGGCTGATCCGTCTGCGGTCGCGCCCGACCCGCACGACGCGCGCGTGCTGGTCGTGTCCGAGCGGCGCAAGGAGGCCGAGACGTTCGCCGACCTGCCGGTGGCGCTGGTGCCCGCGGCACCACCGGACGCGAGGCAGCTCGCCGAGGCCATCGCCCGGGTGGCGCAGGAGTCGGCACGAGCGCCCGACCTCCCGGCCGCACCCGCCCTCGATCTGCTGGCCCGTCGGCCCCCGCGGCTGCTCGGTCGGGAGGCGCTGCCGCACTCGGGTGACGTGGTCGAGGACGTCGTGTCGGCGCTGCTCGCGCTGGACCGCAGCTACCTCGCCATCCAGGGTCCGCCCGGCACCGGCAAGACCTACACCGGCTCGCTGGTGATCCGACGGCTCGTCGAGGAGCACGGCTGGCGGGTCGGGGTCGTGGCGCAGTCGCACGCGGTGGTGGAGAACGTCCTCGGCGGCGTCGTGGACGCCGGCCTGGACCCCGAGCTGGTCGGCAAGTCGAAGAACGAGACGCCCCACCGTCCCTGGGTCGACGTGACGGACAACGTCGGTGGCCGGGCGGCCTTCCTGGAGGACCACCGCGAGACCGGGTGCGTGCTCGGCGGGACGGCCTGGACGTTCTCCCACCCCGACCTGGTCCAGCCGGGTGGGCTGGACCTGCTCGTCGTGGACGAGGCCGGGCAGTTCGCCCTCGCGCCGACCATCGCGGTGGGCGCTGCGGCAGCCCGTCTGCTGCTGCTCGGCGACCCGCAGCAGCTGCCGCAGGTCAGCCAGGGCACGCACGCGGAGCCGGTGGACGAGTCGGCGCTGGGATGGCTGATGCATGGCGAGCCCACGCTGGACCCGGCGCACGGGTACTTCCTCGAGCAGACCTACCGCATGCACCCGGCGGTCACCGCGACCGTGTCGGAGCTGGCGTATGCCGGTCAGCTCGGGTCGGCGGCGCCGGCCGCTGCCCGGTCGCTCGACGGGGTCGAGCCCGGGCTGGAGGTCGTGCGGGTGGCTCACGCAGGCAACCGCACCGAGTCGCCGGAGGAGGCCGCCGAGGTCGTCCGCCAGGTGCGGGCCTACCTCGGCGCGACCTGGGAGGACCCGGCAGACCCTGCCACGCCCCGGCCGCTCGGTCCCGCTGACGTGCTGGTCGTGGCGCCCTACAACGCCCAGGTGGTGCTCATCCGCGGCGCGCTCGAGGAGGCCGGGCTCGACGGGGTCCGGGTCGGCACGGTCGACAAGTTCCAGGGCCAGGAGGCGGTGGTCGCGATCCTGTCCATGACCGCGTCCTCGGCGGCCGACGTGCCGCGCGGCATGGGCTTCCTCCTCAGCCGCAACCGGCTCAACGTGGCGATCTCCCGCGCGCGGTGGAGGGCGGTGCTCATCCGCTCCGAGGCCCTCACCGCCCACCTGCCCTCGAGCGCCGACGCGCTGCTGCAGCTCGGTGCCTTCGTCGCCCTGTGCGACGCCGGTGCCTCGCGCGCTGACGGCGACGGCGGGCGGGCCGGGTGAGCGTGGGGCGCTACGGACCCCTGACCGCACGCGCCTATGACCTGCTGTCCGGTGAGCCGGTCTATGTCGTGGGCCGACGCCTCGCGATCCCCGCGCTGGGGCTGCGGCCGGGTGAGCGCGTGCTGGACGTCGGCTGCGGGACCGGGCTCAACCTGTCTGCCCTCATGCACGACGTGGGTCCGACCGGGCTCGTGGTGGGGCTGGACCGCAGCGCCGCGATGCTCGGGCGGGCCGGCCGGCGTCGGACCAGGAGCCACGATGGTCGCCTGCGCCTCGTGGAGGGCGATATGACAGACCCGAGGGCGCTGGTGGAGGCGGCCGCAGGGCGCGCGTTCGACGCCGTGCTCTTCACCTACTCGCTGTCGCTCGCCCCCGACCCCGGCCCGGCGTGGCGCGCCGTCCGCGACGTGCTGCGGTCGGGGGCACGCGTCGGCGTGGTCGACATGGCCCGTCCCACCGGGAACGCGGCCTGGGCCTCGCCGCTCGCCCAGGCCGCGTGCTGGCTCGGCGGCGCCGACATCGACGCCCACCCGTGGACCGTCGTCGAGCCCGACTTGAGTGGCACGAGGTCCTGGAGCCGCTGGGGCGGGCACGTCCGGGTCTGCGTCGGGACCTGGGGTGGGTGAGGGGCGACGCCGTCGGCCGTGGGGCGGGCGGGGTGCCGCCGCGTTCCGGCTGAGCCGACCGGACCAGGTGCTGCTCGTCCTCGTGGTCGCGGCGGTCGGCTGGCTGGCCGGATCGAGGGGTGCGTCGACCGAGCAGGGATCGACGCTGGCCGGGGCCGGCGGTGCGCCCTGTGGTGCCGGGTTGGCGCCTCTCGGCGTCCTGACGGCGGCTGCCGGTGTGCTCGCCGTGGCGGTGAGCGTGCATGCCGTCAACGAGTTCGCGGACGCTGCCACCGACGCCCGCACCGTGCGGACACGCTTCTCCGGGGGCAGCGGCGCGCTCGCGGACCACGGGCTGCCCGCGGTCTTCGCCCTGCGGGTCGCTCTGGCTGCGGGCGGTGCCGCGGTGGTCGTGGTCGGGGTGGGGCTGGTGACCGGGTGGGTGAGCGGGCTCGTCGCGGTGCTCCTTCTCGTCGGGCTCGTCGGGGGATGGACCTACTCGGTGGGGCCCTGGCCCTGGTCGCGGCACGGCTGGGGCGAGGTGGTCAACGCGGTGCTCGGCGGCCTGCTGCTTCCGGCGACCGGGGCCGTGGTCGCCGGGGCGCCGCTCGGCTGGTCCGTGCGGGTCTTCGTGCCCTTCGCGCTGCTGACCTTCGTCAACCTGCTCGAGACCCAGTGGCCGGACCGCGAGGCCGACTGGTCCGTCGGCAAGCACACTCTCGCCTCCAGGCCGTCCGCGCCGGTGCTGCGACGCGCCGGCGCAGTGGCGATCCTCGCGGCATACCTGGTGAGCGTGGTCGTGCACCCCTGGCCGGTGGCAGCCGCCGGCCTGCTCGTCGCGCCGCTGTCGGTGTATGCCGTCGCCCGCCTCGGGCACGGCCCGCCCGGCCCGTCGGTCGCGGCCATGGTGCTCTTCCTGCTGCTGCACGGTGCCGCCTGGGTGCTCGCCTGAGCTCCCCCGACGGCTCCGTGATCGCACCCTGACCGCCTGACCCCACAACGAAGGATCACCTCGTACACCACTCTGCAGAACTCGACAGAGCCCGGACAGCTCAATCGGATGACGTGAGGCCCGGGATGTTCGCACCGGGCGGTTGCCTTGCAGTCCGCTCACGCAACCACCTAGTGGTGCCAGCAGCCATGCCCCGCGACTTGGGCGTCTGGTGCACGGGGACCACGATCAGCGAAGCCTCACCCTCCAGGGACCACTTGATGGCGTGATAGACCGCTGACAGCGACTCGGTGCTGTCCACGGCGACCAGCCCGGGCGCCACAAGCCGAGCCTCGTGCCACGGCCCCTCCAGGTCAGGCAGGTCCTCCGAGGTCCACGCGAGATACACAGTCATGCCTTCATCTTTCATGACATGTCAGGATTCTTCTTGGCGTGATGCCTCCGCGCCCGCGTGGCAGCCTGACGGCACACCGGCCGCCCGCACCCGGCTCATGTCCGCTCGAGCCGCCGCGAGAGGTAGGGTGCGGTCGCGCTGCCCTCGGCCCTCGCGATGTCGGCCGGCGCGCCGGTCGCGACAACCCGACCGCCGACGTCTCCTCCGCCCGGACCGAGATCGATGACCCAGTCCGCGGTGGCGATCGCGTCGAGGTCGTGCTCGACGAGGACCACCGTGTTGCCGGCGTCGACGAGCCGGTGCAGCTGGCGCAGCAGCAGAGCGATGTCTGCGGGGTGGAGTCCGGAGGTCGGCTCGTCGAGCAGGTAGAGGGCATGGCCGCGGTGAGCGCGCTGGAGCTCGGTGGCGAGCTTGATGCGCTGTGCCTCCCCGCCGCTGAGCTCGGTCGCCGGCTGTCCAAGTCGCAGATAGCCCAGACCCACCTCGCGAAGCGTCTGGAGGCTGCGTGCGGCGGCCGGTACGTCGGCCAGGAACGTGGCGGCGTCGTCGACGGACAGGTCGAGGACCTCCGCGATGCTCTTGCCGCGGTAGGTGATCTGGAGCGTCTCGGGGTTGTAGCGATCGCCGTGGCACGAAGAGGGCGTGGGCTTCGGTGTAGAGGCGGCCATCGTGCGTGCGGTCTGCCGTGTCGAGCGGCCTCACGTTGCGGTCCTCCAGGCCATGACGCGAGACGAGAAAGGCTTGCTGACGTATGAGCGGCTGTCTGCGGCGCTGCCCACATACTCGCTGGTGGCCCCCTCGCTCTTCGGTGAGCTGTAGGGCTGGGGGTTGGCGCAAGCTCCTGAGACGCTGCTCGTAGAGGATCCTGCCCACAACGGACTTATGGTGAGCGCGCTGGGTCGTGAGGTGCTAGACCGCTTCGTTGACGCGGGAGCGCGCGGGAGGAGTGGGCTTAGATTTGATCGCTCTACCGACGGTCCCGCGGACAGTCTTTCTCCAACGTCATCCGCAACGCGTGACGGCCTCGGTGTCCAGCTCGTCGCGCTTGACTTCGTGCGGCTGGACGGGCAGCCCGCCGACGTCCAGATGCTCGGTCAGGTCGACCAGCACGGGGTAGTCGCGGGTGGTCCAGGTGTCTCGGCTCTCGGTCATGGCCTCGACGGTATGCCCGCTCGTCACGAGTAGTCGTCTCGATCGAGGCTCGCCTCGAAGCAAGCAGGGCCGAGGTTGGTGTTCCATATGCGTCGCGGGCCAGTCGGGCGGAGACTGCCGAAACTACGACCCCCGGGGTTGTGCCAGGCCACCGTCTCGACGCGTGCAGAGCTAGGGTCGTCCGCACGCATGGCACAGAGCTCATCGAGGACTGGGACGAGGTCGGTGTCACGGGAGGCCAGGACCACTACGTCGACGTCTTCGCGCTGTGCCTCTCGGACGCATGCCAGGGCGACCATGACGTCGATGCCCTTCTCTTTGCCGGTGCCGATCGGAACCTTCTTGCCGTGGATGTCAAGAATGGCTTACCGCCCGCGCCTCGCTGGTGCTTGTACTTCAGGTCTCGAAGGGTCACCAGGGCGCCAGCATCGACCCAGCTGTCGCGTTGTGCCTGGCACCGGCGGTGCTGATCCGTGTCGTGGTCTACGTGAGGTAGCCCTCGGAATACAGCACGCGGCTCGCTGCGGCGTGAGGGTGCCCCTCTCGCTGCCGCCGGTTTCGCTCCTGCATGGCTCGCTTGGCGAACAGGACGGGGTGTATGAGGTGCGAGGTGTGGGTCCTGGCCAGGCCGGAAGACGTCACGGGCAGTGAGGTGGACGTTCTGATAGTCCAGCACGACCGAGGCTCGCAGCTGCTCCATTGCGACTCCTGGGGATAGAAAAAGCCCCGCGAATCCCGAAGGACGGCGGGGAGCAATACACATGAGGTTACAGCCGGAGGGTCGGATGTCCAACAGGGGACAGGGTCACGAATGCGTAACGTTCGTCACAGTACATGTGTTCGCTTCCTGCTCGACGATCTGCTTCTCGTGCTTTCGTAGTGCCCACCATCGGGCGACGCGGCGGGCCTCGGCTTCCTGGCGCTACTGGACCAACTCGGCCAGCCTGTCGGCCCCTGGCAGGTCGAGCGCGCCGTGCTCGCGGCTCGCGAGCAGGTGGACGGACTGCCGGAGGGGTTCAGATTCCACGACCTGCGGCACTACTTCGCGTCCATGCTCATCGCGTCCGGGCTCGACGTGAAGGTGGTGCAGACGCGGCTGCGGCACGCTTCGGCCAGGACCACCGCTCGACGTCTACGGCCACCTCATGCCCGACTCGGACGACACCTCACGGGCAGCCGTCTCGGCCGTGCTCGGGCAGCGTGCGGCTTCCGGCTAGCACGGACACTTTCATGGAAACATCGAGGCCCTGACCAGCGTTTGTGCTGGTCAGGGCCTCTCTCCGATCAGATGTCGAAGTACAGCTCGAACTCGTGCGGGTGCGGACGCAGGCGCATCGGCGTGATCTCGTTGGCCCGCTTGTAGTCGACCCAGGCGCCGAGCAGGTCCTCGGTGAAGACCTCGCCCTCGGTGAGGAAGGCGTGGTCGTCCTCGAGCGCGTCGAGCACCTCCGGCAGCGACGTCGGCAGCTGCGCGATGTCGGCCAAGTCCTCCGGCGGCAGCTCGTAGAGGTCCTTGTCGACCGGCTCCGGCGGCTCGATGCGGTTCTTGATCCCGTCCAGGCCGGCCATCAGCTGGGCGGAGAAGGCCAGGTAGGGGTTCGCCGACGGGTCCGGCACGCGGTACTCCACGCGCTTGGCCTTGGCCGAGGACCCGGTGATCGGGATGCGGACGCAGGCCGACCGGTTCCGGGCCGAGTAGACCAGGTTGATCGGCGCCTCGAAGCCGGGCACCAGGCGGTGGTAGGAGTTCAGCGACGGGTTGGTGAAGGCCAGCAGTGCCGGGCCGTGCTGCAGCAGACCACCGATGTACCACCGGGCGATGTCGGACAGGCCGCCGTAGCCGTTCTCGTCGTAGAACAGCGGCTCGCCGTCCTTCCACAGGCTCTGGTGGGTGTGCATCCCCGAGCCGTTGTCACCGAAGAGCGGCTTGGGCATGAAGGTCGCGGTCTTGCCGGCGGCCCAGGCGCTGTTCTTGATGACGTACTTGAACTTCATCATGTCGTCGCCGGAGTGGAGCAGGGTGTTGAACTTGTAGTTGATCTCCTGCTGCCCGGCAGTGCCGACCTCGTGGTGCGCGCGCTCGACGTCGAGCCCCACGGTCGCCAGGTCTAGCACCATCCGGTCGCGGATGTCGGCGAAGTGGTCCACCGGCGGCACCGGGAAGTAGCCCCCCTTGAAGCGGGGCTTGTAACCGCGGTTGCCGCCGTCCTCCGAGCGACCGGTGTTCCACGCCGCCTCGATCGAGTCGATGTGGTAGTAACCTCCGCTCGGCCCGGTCGCGAAGCGCACGTCGTCGAAGACGTAGAACTCCGCCTCGGCGCCGAAGAAGGCGGTGTCCGCGATGCCGGTCGAGGCCAGGTGCTCCTCCGCCTTGCGCGCGATCTGCCGCGGGTCGCGCTCGTAGGGCTCGTCGGTGAAAGGGTCGACGATCGAGAAGTTCATGATGAGCGTCTTCTCGGCGCGGAACTGGTCCACGTATGCCGTCTGCGGGTCCGGGATGAGCTTCATGTCCGACTCGTGGATCGACTTGAAGCCGCGGATCGAGGACCCGTCGAACATCTGGCCGGTGTCGAACGCGTCCTGGTCGAAGCTCCCCGCCGGGACGTTGAAGTGCTGCATCACACCGGGCAGGTCGCAGAACCTGACGTCGATGAACTTGACGTCCTCGTCCTTGATGTAGGCGAGCACCTCATCGGCATTGCTGAACATTCCAGTTCCTCCTGTCGCGGACCAGGCGATGGCTCGGGGTTCGGGTCCGGTAGGAACAACCTACGTGCAGGCGGTTTCCGCGGGGTCACTCGGGTGTTACGCCCGTGTTACACCCCGGTATGCCTGTGCGTGCGCTCGTGCGTCAGCGCCCGTTCCTTTCTGGCCGCTTCCTGCTCGCGCCCGGTGCGGGCGGGCACGACGTGCCGGTGGGACCGTGCGCTCGTGCGTCAGCGCCCCGTTCCTTTCTGGCCGCTTCCTGCTCGCGCCCGGTGCGGGCGGCACTGCGTGCCGGTGGGACCGTGCGCTCGTGCGTCAGCGCCCGCGAAGCGCGCGGCGGCTCGCACGCGGCGGCCGCGTCGGGTCCATGCCCGCCGGGACCGCCGGCTTGTTGCGGTTGCCCAGCGCCTTCATGCGCTGCTGCACGACGAGCGCCTCGTCGTTGGTGAGCGCCTTGTCGAAGCGCTTGATGGTCTTGACCACCGAGCGCAGCGGGGTCTGCCCCTCGCCGTTGCCCACCGTGATGGTGTGCACCGGCACCTCGCCCCCGACCACCCGGGCCACCTTGCGCTCCTCGGCCTTGACCAGCCGCTGTGCGGAGCCCCGTGGCCCCTCGGAGATGAGGACGACGCCGGGGCGGCCGACCGCGCGGAAGACCATCGCCGCGTTGTTGAGGTCGCGCATACCGCGCACCTGGCCGCCCGCCTCGGCGGCCACCGGCTCCTGGTCGTAGTACCACCCGCGGCGCAGCTGCTGCAGCACCGCCGCGGACGCGCCGGGCTGACCCTCGATCTGGGTGAAGGCGGCGCGCTCAGCGCGACGGCCGAGGATGACGACAGCCGCGAGCAGCGCCAGCGGCACACCGATGATCATGAGGTAGACCACCTGGTCCAGCCACAGCCCGACGAGCAGTGCCACGACGAGCACCGCGAGCGCGGCGAGCACCATCCACCACACGGCCGACGGGTCGGCCTTGCGGGTCATCGAGAAGACCTGGCGCACCTGCGCCAAGCGACCGGGCTTGTTCGGGTCCTTCGGCTTGCGGTTGCGGCCGAAGCGGCGCTTCTTCGGCTCGGGCTCGGTGGTGGCGCTCGACATGGGGATCAGGATACGCGGGCGGTGGCCAGCTTCTGCTCCGCCGCGGCGACGAGCGAGGCCGCCTCCTGCCGGGCCGGGACGTCGGCCTCGGCCTGCTGCCGCAGGTGCGACAGGTGCTCGGGCACCTCCCTGCCCCAGCGGCGCATGGCCTGCGCGTAGAGCTTGCCGGCGCGGTAGGAGCTGCGCACCAGCGGCCCGGCCATGACGCCCTTGAAGCCGATTTCCTCGGCGCGCTCGGACCAGTGCACGAACTCCTGCGGCTTGACCCAACGGTCGATGGGGTGGTGCAGCTTGGAGGGGCGGAGATACTGCGTGATCGTGAGGATGTCGCAGCCCGCGTCGTGCAGGTCCTGCATCGCCTGGTCGATCTCCTCCTCGGTCTCGCCCATGCCGAGGATGAGGTTGGACTTGGTCACCAGCTCGTTGTCGCGCGCCATCGACAACACCCGCAGCGACTTGTCGTAGGTGAAGGCCGGGCGGATCTTCCTGAAGATGCGCGGCACCGTCTCCAGGTTGTGCGCGAAGACCTCCGGCCGGGCGTCGAAGACCTGCTGCACCAGCTCGGGCACGGCACCGAAGTCCGGGGGGAGGATCTCCACGCCGGTGGTCGGGTTGAGCTCGTGCACCTTCCGGATGACCTCGGCATACAACCAGGCCGCGCCGTCCTTCTGGTCGTCCCGGGCGACGCCGGTGATGGTGGCGTAGCGCAGCTCCATCGTCCGGATCGACTCGGCGACCTTGCGCGGCTCGTCCAGGTCCAGCGGCAGCGGGCGGCCGGTCGAGATGTCGCAGAAGTCGCACCGCCGGGTGCAGATGTCGCCCCCGATGAGGAAGGTGGCCTCGCGGTCCTCCCAGCACTCGAAGATGTTGGGACAGCCCGCCTCCTGGCAGACCGTGTGCAGCCCACCCTTCTTCACCATGGAGTGCAGCTCCTGGTACTCCGGCCCCATCTTGGCGGTGGTGCGGATCCACTCCGGCTTGCGCTCGATCGGGGTCTCCGCGTTGCGCGCCTCCACGCGCAGCAGGGCGACGGCCCTCCGGTGCGACGGTCACAGGTGCTCCCTCGTTGTCGATGCGTGTGGCCTGGTCTCGGTCCAACGCTGCACCACTCCAGGGTATGCCCGGTCCCACCCGTCGCGGACGCCGCCCCGGGGGAGGCCGGTTCAGGTCGTCAGTCGATGTCGGAGCGCAGGAAGCGCAGCAGACCCAGCCCCAGGACGACCACGAGGACGACCGAGAGAGTGAGGACGCCCTGCCCCAGGCTGAGCTGCTGCGTCACCTCGCGGCATCCCTCGACCTCCCGGCAGTTGGTGTAGGTGATCCACTCGACCCCGTCGCGCACGACCGCCTCGACGTTGCGCCCGACGGAGAAGCGGCTGATGCCGGGCAGCAGGCTGCTCAGCAACCCCTCGACCACCATGAGGTAGCCCACCAGGAGCCCGATGACCAGGGCGCTGTGCCGCAGGACGAAGGCGGCGGCCGCGCCGAGGGCCCCGGCGGCCAGACCGAGACCCAGGATGCGCACCGACATCCAGAACGAGGGCAGGACGCCGTCGGCCAGGATGCTCGGGTCGTTGCCGGTGAGGCGGTAGACCGCCGGGACGCCCAGGACCAGCGCGACCAGGCATACCGCGACGACCGGCACCGACAGCAGGGCACCGGCGAGGACCTTGGCGCCGAAGACCGGGGCCCGGCGGGGGACGAAGGTGAGGAAGGACCCCATGGTGCGGTGACCGAACTCGGCGGCCACGCCGGTCGACCCGACGGCCAGAGCGAGCAGCAGCAGCGGGTAGACGGCGATGGCGAGCAGCTCGGTGTATTGCTCCCCGACGGGCGGGAGCTCGCCGTACCACTGCTCCGCCGAAGGCGCCTCCATCTGGTCGCAGCCCCAGTCCACGCTCGCGTCCCCGGCGGCACGACGCTCGTCCTCCTGCCCCTGCAGGCACTCCTGCAGGTACTGCTCACCGTTCTCCTCCCAGTCCGCGATGGCCTGCTCCAGCGCCACGTCGGCGCCCGCCCGGGCCTGCGCGATCTGCCGCGCCTGGCCGTGCACGCCGATGAGGGCGATCACGGAGATGATCACCGCGGCCAGGACCGCCAGCGCGGGGATACGACGCCACAGCAGGCGCCGCACCTCGACGACCGTGAGCCGCATCACGCCGCTCCTCCCCGCTCGTCCCTGGTGCTGGCGAGCGCATCGTCCCCGGTCAGCTCGAGGAAGATCTGCTCCAACCCGCGACGGCTCGGCACGAGCCGCTCGACCCACAGCCCCTGGCCGGCCAGCAGCCGGGTGATCTCGGCCGGCTGGGCGCCGGTGACGGTGAGCAGACCGGACTCCTGCGAGCCGTCGGCCCGGGCCAGCGCCTCGGCGGCGTCCTCGCCCTGCGGGAGCGCCCGCCAGTCCACGGTGAAGCCGGCGTCACGCAGGAGGCGGGCGGCGGCGCCGGGGTGTCTCACCCCGACCTCGACGCTCTCCCCGCCCCCGCCGATCAGTCCGGCCACCGAGCCCTGCGCCAGCACCCGGCCACGCCCGATGATGGTGACCGTGTCGGCGATCTGCTCGACCTCGGACAGGATGTGGCTGCTCACGAGCACGGTGCGGCCCTCGTCGGCGAGGCGGCGCATGGTCCGGCGGATCTCGTGGATGCCCGCCGGGTCCAGCCCGTTGGTGGGCTCGTCGAAGATGAGCAGGTCCGGCGACTTGAGCAGGGTGGCCGCGATGGCCAGCCGCTGCTTCATGCCCAGCGAGTAGGACGTGAAGGTGTCGCGCCCGCGGGAGCCCAGCCCGACCTCGTCGAGGACCTCACCGACCCGGCTCTGCGGGGTGCCGATGGCCTGGGCGAGCAGCGCCAGGTTGCGCGCCCCGGTGAACGTGGGGAAGAACTTCGGCGACTCGACGATGGCCCCCACCCGGTCGACCACCTGTGGCAGCTGCCGCGGCACCGGTGTGCCGAAGATCTGCACGTCGCCGCGGTCGGGCCGCACCAGCCCCAGCAGCATCCGGATGGTCGTGGTCTTGCCCGAGCCGTTCGGCCCGAGGAAGCCGTGCACCCCGCCCGCGGGCACGTCCATGTCCAGCCCGTGCACCGCCACCCGGCGTCCTCGCACGGTCCGGTAGGTCTTGCGCAGCCCACGGGTGGTCACCGCGGGGCCCTCGTCGGTGAGGGCGACGTGCGGCACGCTCAACAGCTGTCCTCCTGGCGTCGGTGGGCAGCCTCACGGCCGAACC
This sequence comes from Serinicoccus marinus DSM 15273, assembly GCF_008386315.1. Taxonomy (NCBI): domain Bacteria; kingdom Bacillati; phylum Actinomycetota; class Actinomycetes; order Micrococcales; family Ornithinimicrobiaceae; genus Serinicoccus; species Serinicoccus marinus. Next base: position 1,092,913 of record NZ_CP043808.1, read on the forward strand.
CCTGCAGGCTCAGTCAACCCTGCTTGTGTCCGAAGGGAGGCGTGTGTTGCAGCGTGTCCGGAATCCCGTCCGGATCACGGGTATGCGGTCGTGGCGAGAGTACGCCGGGGCCGTGGTCAGCGGGTCGGCACGGTCGGCTGCCCCGGGGTCACGGGGTCGAGCACGCGGGCGAGGTGGTCCTCGACCAGCGGCAGCACCTCGGCGACGGGGACGTGACGACCGAGCTCCGCGGTCAACGAGGTCACCCCGGCGTCGGCGATCCCGCAGGGGATGATGGCGTCCGCCCAGCCCAGGTCGCAGTCGCAGTTGAGCGCGAAGCCGTGCATGGTGACGTCCTGGCTGACCCGGATCCCGATGGCGCCGATCTTGCGCTCCGGGCGCGTGCCGTCGGCCGGGAGCCAGACCCCTGACCTCCCCTCGACCCGGGTGGTCTCGACGCCCAGCTCACGGCATACCCCGATCATCACGTCCTCCAGCCGGCGCACGTGCGCGACCACGTCGACGGGGGAGGGGAGCCGCACGATCGGGTAGCCCACGAGCTGCCCCGGGCCGTGCCAGGTGATCTTGCCCCCGCGGTCGACGTCGACGACCGGCGTGCCGTCGAGCGGCCGCTCATGGGCCTCGGTGCGCTTCCCGGCGGTGTAGACCGCCGCGTGCTCCAGCAGGAGCACGGTGCCCGGGAGGCTGCCCGCGACGACCGCGGCGTGCACCTCGCGCTGATGCTCCCACGCCTGGTCGTAGTCCACGAGGTTGGGGGCCAGACCGAGGTGCTCGACGCGCATAGGCCCACTGTAGTCCGTACGCGTCCGCACCCTGGGGCTGTGGACAACTCCTGCGGCGCTCGCGCCGCTCACGGCAGGCTGGGCTCATGAACCTGCCGACCGTCCCCGGATACGACGTGCTCGGCCGGCTCGGTCGAGGGGCGAGCGCCGAGGTGTGGCGGGGCCGTCGGCGCGCGGACGGTCTGCCGGTCGCGCTCAAGCTCGTGCGCCCGAAGGGTGGGGCGGCCGACGTGCCGGCCGTGCTCGCCGAGGCGGGCCTCATGGCGGGGCTGCGGCACGAGCACGTCCTGCGGCTCTACGACGTGCTGCCGCTCGGGTCCCCGGAGGACCCCACCGTGGCCCTGGTCACCCAGCTCGCGGCCGGAGGCTCGCTGGCCCAGGTCCTGCAGAGCCGGAGGCTGCTGTCGCCGGGGGAGCTGGTGACCGTCCTGCACCCGGTCTCCTCGGCGCTGGCCGAGCTGCACCGGCTCGGCGTCGTGCACGGTGACGTGTCGCCGGGCAACGTGGTCTTCCGCAGCGACGGTATGCCCCTGCTCGGCGACCTCGGCACTGCCCGTGTGACCGGGGAGGACGGCCTGCGCGGCTGGGGGACCCGTGGGCCCGACGGCATGGTGGCGCCCGAGGTCGTCGAGGGTTTCGCTGCAACCTCTGAGTCCGACGTCTACCAGGTGGGTGCGCTGGCCTGGCTCGCGCTGGTCGGCGACGTGCCCGGCCCGGGCTTCGACCGTCCGCCGCTGGCCGAGGTTGCGCCACTGCTGGCCCCGGACCTGGTGGACCTGGTGCGGCGGTGCATGGCTCCGCAGCCGGAGGACCGTCCCGGTGCCGAGGAGCTGCCGGCGCTGCTGCTCGCGGTGGCCGACCCGGAGCCGGTGGAGGTGGCGCCGGACGTGGACGCCGCCGTCGGGGTCACCGAGCGGCTGCGGCAGGTGGCGCTGACCGACGCCGCGCAGGCGCAGCCGCCGCGGGGCGGGAGGTGGAGGAGACTGCTGGCACGGGGGGTCGGGCGGCCCCGGCCCGAGCCCGCGCGGGTGCCGGACCCGACATCGCCCAGGGTGGCGGCGTCGCGCCGTCGTGGGGCGCACCGGGAGAGCGGCGCCCCCGCCGGTGCGCGGCGGCGCCGCCCGGGCCTCGTCCTCGCTGCTGTCCTGGTGCTGCTGGTGGGGGTGCTCGGCGTCGTGGTCGTCCTCCGCCCCACGGCGTCGGTGTCGCACGGGGATGGGCCCCCGTCCGTCGGTCCTGCTGCGGCGGACGTGCCGGCGGTCACTGCCCCGGCCCCGCCGGTGCGGGCCGTGCCACCCGCGGGAGGGAAACCCGACACGGCCACCCCGTCGGCGGGACCGGATCGACGGGACGGGATCTGGGACGAGGCCCGGGCCTCGGAGGTCGTCCAGGGGCTCCTCGACGGGCGTGCCGCAGCGTGGGAGGAGGTCGACCCCGGACGGCTCGAGGAGGTCGTCGCCCCGGGCTCCCCGGCGGCGAGGGCAGAACTCTCCCAGTTGTCCGAGGCCGACCGGGCCGGGGTGTCGTATCCGCAGGTCGACTTCACCGTCTCCCGGGCCCGCACCGCATCGGTCCAGGACGGGCGCGTGGAGGTCGACCTCACGGTCCGCCGTGCCCAGCTGACGGTGCGGCGCGACGGGGAGGTCGTGCACACCGCCGGTGCGCGGGAGGACGAGGTCCGGGTCGTGCTGAGCCGCCACGGGGGACGGTGGCTGCTGCAGGAGTGGGGGCCGCCGGCGCGCTGAGGTCAGGCGGCCTGGTCCTGCTGCACCACCCAGGCTGCTGCGGCCTGAAGATCGGCGTGGTCGAAGGTGAAGCCCGCGCCGGTCAGCACCTCGGGCAGGACCCGGGTGGAGGAGAGGATCTCCTGCGACATCTCGCCCAGGACCAGGCGCAGCGCGAAGCCGGGCACGGGCAGGACCGCCGGCCGGTGCAGCTGGGAGGCGAGGGCCTGGGTGACCTGCTGCTGGGTGGCCGGCTCCGGGCCGCCGAGGTTGACCGGGCCCGTGATCTCCGGGCGGTCGAGCAGGAAGAGCAGCGCCCGCACGTGGTCGTGCAGGGTGATCCACGGCCACCACGAGTCGCCGCCGGCCAGCGGTCCGCCCAGTCCCAGCCGCACGAGCGGCAACAGCCGCCCCAGCGCGCCGCCTCCCGGGGCGAGGACGATGCCGGTGCGCACGTGCGCGACCGGCACCCCGGCCTGCTCGGCGGGGGCCGTGGCGGCCTCCCAGTCCTGGCAGAGCTGGGAGAGGAAGCCCTCGCCCGGCCGGCTCTCCTCGGTGAGCACCTCGTCACCGCGGTCCCCGTAGTAGCCCACGGCCGAGCCGGACACGAGCCGGGGCGTGCCCGAGGCGCCGCCCTCACGATTGGCGAGCGCAGCGAGCGCGTCGGCGATCGTGCTGGTGCCGTCCAGCCGCGAGGAGACCAGCACCTTCTTGCGCTCGTCCGTCCACCGCTTGTCGGCGATGCCGGCACCCGCCAGGTGGACGACCCCGTGCACGCCGGCCAGGACCTCGGGGTCGAGCCGCGAGCCGGGGTCCCAGGTGGCCTCCCGGACGCCCTCGGGGAGCTGGTCGGAGGGGCGCGTGTCGCGGCGCACGAGGTGCACGACCTCGTCGCCGCGCTCGCGCACCGCCTCGCTGAGCGCCGACCCGATGAGCCCGCTGGCTCCGGTGATCGCGACGACGCGCGTGCTGCTGGATGCGGGATCGGTCATCGCCGGCTCCTCAGACCTCGAACTTCCCGTCCTCCAGGCGCTCCTTCATCGTCGCCAGGAAGCGCGCGGCGTCCGCGCCGTCCACGACCCGGTGGTCGTAGCTGATCGCGAGGTAGACCATGTCGCGGATCGCGATCGTCTCCATGCCGTCCTCGTCGACGATGACCACCGGACGCTTGACCACCGCGCCGGTGCCCAGGATGCCGACGTTGGGCTGGTTGATGATCGGGGTGTCGAAGAGCGCGCCGCGCGACCCGGTGTTGGTCAGCGTGAACGTGCCTCCGGACAGCTCGTCCGGCGTGACCTTGTTGTCGCGGGTGCGCTCGGCCAGGTCGGCGATCTTGCGTGCCAGGCCCGCGATGTTGAGGTCACCGGCGTCCTTGATGACCGGCACGAGCAGGCCGCGCGGGGTGTCGACCGCGACGCCGAGGTGCTCCGCCGCGTGGTAGACGATGGAGTCGTCCTCGACGCTGGCGTTGACGATCGGGTGCTCCTTGAGCGCCTCGATGGCGGCCATCGCGAAGAACGGCATGAACGAGAGCTTGGTGCCCTCCCGCTTGAGGAACTCGTCCTTGGCGCGCTTGCGCAGCCGGGAGATCTTCGTGACGTCGACCTCGATGACCGTGGTCAGCTGGGCGCTCGTCTGCAGCGACTCCACCATGCGGGTCGCGATGACCTTGCGCAGGCGCGACATCTTCTCGGTCGTGCCCCGCTTGGCCTCGCTCTCCGGGCTCGGGGACCCGCCCCCGGACGGGGCGGAGGTCTCCGGCGTGGCGGCCTTCTCCTCCTGTGCCGCCGGTGCCTCGGCAGGCTGCTCCTTCTTGGCCTGGGCGGCGTCGAGCACGTCCTGCTTGCGGATGCGGCCTCCCACACCGGTTCCGGTGAGCGAGCCCAGGTCGACGTCGTGCTGGGCGGCGAGCTTGCGCACCAGCGGCGTGACGTAGGCACTGACGTCCTGCCCCTGCGGCGTCGAGGCCGTGGACTGCTGACGCTGCTCCACGTCCCGCGTGCCGTCGCCGTCGGCGTCCTTGTGCGAGGTGGAACCGGCCTCGGCGGAGGTGGTGCCGACACCGACCGCCTGGCCGCTGTCGTCGGCGTCGGAGGTGCCGCTGGACTCGGAGGCCTCCTGGGCCGCCTTCTCCTGCTTCTCCTGCTCGCCGCCCAGGTCCTCGGAGGAGTCCTCCTCGGCCTTCTCTTCCTTCTTCTCGTCCTCGGCCGGCTTCTCCTCGGACTCGCCCTCGGCCTTCTCCTCCTTGTCGACCTCAGCGGGCTCCTCCGACTTCTCCTCGTCCTGCGAGGAGCCCTCGTCGGAACCTCCGCCGGAGGACTCACCCCCGATGACGGCGAGCTCCCCGCCGACCTCGACGGTCTCGTCCTCCCCGGCGAGGATCGAGGTCAGTACCCCCGCGACGGGGGAGGGGATCTCGGTGTCGACCTTGTCGGTGGAGACCTCGAGCAGCGGCTCGTCGACCTCGACGGAGTCGCCCTCGGACTTGAGCCAGCGGGTGACGGTGCCCTCGGTCACCGACTCGCCCAGCGCGGGCATGGTCACGGTCTCGCCCTCCGAGCCGCCGCCGCCCCCGGAGGAGCCACCCGAGTCCCCGGACCCGGTGTCCTCGCTGCTCTCATCCTTCGAGTCGCTCGCGTCCTGGCTCTCACCGGAGTCCCCGGACTCCTGCTCCTGCTCGTCGGACTCATCAGCGTCACCGGAGTCCTCCTGCTGGGACTCCTCCTCGTCGGCCTGCGCGTCCGAGCCGCCGGAGTCGCTGCTGTCGCCCCCGTCGCCGTCCCCGACGACGCACAGGTCGGCGCCGACCTCGACGGTCTCGTCCTCCTCGGCGAGGATCTCCTGCAGCGTGCCCGCGACGGGGGAGGGGATCTCGGTGTCGACCTTGTCGGTGGACACCTCAAGCAGCGGCTCGTCGACCTCGACGGAGTCGCCGACGCTCTTGAGCCAGCGGGTCACGGTCCCCTCGGTGACGGACTCACCGAGGGCGGGCATCGATACACGTTCCGACATGTCTGTTGACTCTCTCCTCGTCCGGGGTCTGCAGTCTACGGGTGATGCTGCCGTTGGGTCAGGCGTGGTGCCACCCTGGAAGGCCGTCCGCGGACCATCCTGCCACCTGCCCGGAATTCGGTGGCGGACGCACGTGCCGCGTGCCAGGGTGGTCCGGTCATGTCCGGCGAGAGTGAGGAGGTGGCCCGATGAGCGACGATCCGGTCACGGACGACGTCAAGGCCAAGTTCCGCGAGGCACTGGCCAAGAAGCAGGCCCACGGCGGGACGGATGTCTCGGACCACTCCGAGCACGGCAAGGTCGCGCAGGAGCGCGACGCCAAGACCTCGGGTGCCCAGCAGATGTTCCGCCGCAAGAGCGGCTGACGTCGCCCGGCAGACGGACGCGAGGGGCACCACCGCGACGTGCGGTGGTGCCCCTCGTGCGTGCGGTGGCACTCAGCCGGCGAAGGAGCGGGCGAGCGCGACCAGCGAGCGCACGCCGGCCCCGGTGCCTCCCTTGGGGTAGTAGCCCCAGGCCGACTTCTCGTTGTAGGCCGGACCGGCGATGTCGAGGTGGGCCCAGGGGATCGGGGAGGCCTGCGCGCCCTCCCCGCGGGTGCCGACGAACTCCTGGAGGAAGGTCGCGGCGACCATCGCCCCTGCGGACCGCTCACCGGTGTGCTTGAGGTCGGCCACGGGGGTGTCGAGGGTGGGGCGGATCTCCTCCGGCATCGGCAGCGCCCACGCGGTGTCCCCGGCATCCGTGCCGAGGCGCACCAGCGAGTCGCGCAGCTCGTCGTCGTTGCCCATGACCCCGATGGTCCGCTCGCCCAGCGCGACGATGCAGGCACCGGTCAGCGTGGCCACGTCGACGATGGCGTCCGGCTGCTGCTCGGTGGCCAGCGCCAGGCCGTCGGCCATGACCAGGCGCCCCTCGGCGTCGGTGTTGATGATCTCGACCGTGCGTCCGCCGCGCATCGTCACGACGTCGCCCGGGCGCTGAGCCAGGTCGCCGGTCATGTTCTCCGCGAGGCAGAGGTATGCCGTCACCTGGACCGGCAGGCCCAGCTCGGCGATGGCGAGGGTGGCGGCGGCGCAGGCCGCGGCGCCGCCCATGTCCATCTTCATCGTCACCATCGAGGCGCCCGGCTTGAGGCAGAGCCCGCCGGAGTCGAAGGTGATGCCCTTGCCGACGAGGGCCAGGTGCCGGTCGGCGCCCTCGGGCGTGTAGCGCAGGGTCACGAGACGAGGTCCGCGGGCCGAGCCCTGGCCGACACCGATGATGCCGCCGCAGCCCTCCGCGGCGAGCTGCTCGGGGTCCCAGACCTCCACCTCGACGCCGGCCTCCTGCGCCCGGCTCACGACGTCCGCGGCGAAGGTCTCGGGGTAGAGCAGGTTCGGGGGAGTGTTGACCAGGTCACGGGCATACGAGACGGCGTCCACCATCGCGGAGACTTCGGCCTGCGCCGCCTGCGCCTCCTCGCCGTCCAGGCCGCGGACCGACGCGGAGGCCAGCGGTGCCTTCGCCGAGCCGGCCTTGCCGACCCCGTGCTGCTCGACGTAGCTGTAGGCGCCGAGCGCCGCCCCCTCGGCGACGGCGAGGGCCTGGTCGCGGCCCTCCTGGCCCAGTGCGAAGACGGCCGACCCTCGACCGGTGAGCGAGCGCGCCGCGACGCCCGCGGCACGGCGGAGCTGCTCGGTCCGCGGTGCCGGTCCGCTCCCGCCGACGCCCACGACGAGGACCAGGCCTGCCTCGACCCCGTCGACCCCCGCCAGCAGCGAGACCTCGTCGGTCGAGCCCTCGGCGCCGAGCGCGGACAGGGCGTCGGAGACCGACCGCACCACGTCCTCGTCCAGCCCGTGCCCTTCGAGCAGGGCGAGGGCTCCGTCGCGCTTGGTCGCCCCCAGGACGAGGGCGTCGACCTGGGCGGTGGCGAGGTCGTCGGTGGTGAAGGTCACGGGCATGCAGCCGCTCATGGATGGTTCCTTGTCTCCGCGCCGTGGGGACAGCTCTCCTGCGGCGTCGGTCGCTCGGGTGGTCGCCCGACGGTCGCGTCGGGGCGTGGTGACCGACACTAGGCCACGACGCCAGCCACTAGGGTGAGCGTCATGAGCGATTCCGCGACGATGACGTCCCCGCTGCACGACCGGCACCTCGCGCTCGGGGCCAAGATGGCCGACTTTGGCGGCTGGTCCATGCCGATCGAGTACCCCGGTGGCGGCGTCGTCGCCGAGCACACCGCCGTGCGCGAGCGGGTGGGTCTCTTCGACGTCTCCCACCTCGGCAACGCCCTCGTCACGGGGCCGGGCGCCAAGGACTTCCTCAACAGCTGCCTGACGAACGACCTGGACCGCATCGAGCCGGGCAGGGCGCAGTACACGATGTGCTGCTCCTCCGACGGGGGCGTCGTCGACGACATGATCGCCTACCTGCGCTCCGAGGACGAGGTCTTCCTCATCCCCAACGCCGCCAACACCGCCCGGGTGGTCGAGCTGCTCCAGGAGGCGGAGCAGCGCCCCGAGGACGTCAGCGTGGAGAACCAGCACCACGACTACGCCATCCTCGCGCTCCAGGGGCCGCGCGTCGACGAGGTCATGGACGAGCTCGGGCTGCCGACCGGCCACGACTACATGAGCTTCGTGGAGGCGCAGTGGCAGGGCGTGCCGGTCACGGTGTGCCGCACCGGCTACACCGGGGAGCGCGGCTACGAGCTGGTCTGCGCCAGCGCCGACGCGCCCGCGCTCTGGGACGCCCTCACCGCCGCGATGGAGCCGCTGGGCGGCCTGCCCTGCGGGCTGGGCGCGCGCGACACGCTGCGCACCGAGATGGGGTATGCCCTGCACGGCCACGAGCTCTCCGACCAGATCACCCCGGTCATGGGCCGCACCGGCTGGGCGGTCGGGTGGGGCAAGGAGGCCTTCTGGGGCCGGGAGGTCCTCACCGCGCAGCGGGAGGCCAAGGAGTGCCGGCTGGGCGGCGGGCTGGTCGTGACCGGCCGGGGCATCCCGCGAGCCGGGTGCCGGGTGCTCGACTCCTCCGGCCGGGAGGTGGGCGAGGTGACCTCCGGCACCTTCAGCCCGACCCGCAAGCAGGGGATCGCGCTCGCGCTCCTGGACCGGGGCACCGAGCAGGGCACCGAGCTCGTGGTCGAGGTCCGCGGTCGGGAGGTCCCGGTGGAGGTCAGCAAGCCGCCGTTCGTCGAGGGTGGCGCCGCGGGCTGAGTTCTCACCGCCCGTTGCTGGCACCGACCACCGGTTGCTCATGGCCCTGGGGCCGGCGTGCCAGCTCGTTGTCGGCGATGGTGGCGTCGTCCGCAACCCCAGATCAGTGCGGCAACGGCTCCTGCGGGTCGTCCGAGCCGAGCGGTGGCTCGGCCCGACACAGCTCGTCCCAGTCGGCAGTGATCAGGTCTCGGGGGCCATCGACGATCAGGACGGCCCCGGCGTCTCGCAACTCCTGCACCCCGAAGCCACCGGAGCGCACCACGACGCAGGGCGCACCCATCCGTGCTGCGGAGGCCACGTCATACGGTGTGTCACCGACGAGGACGGCGCGCTCACCTCCTGCCCGTCGCAGGGCGACCCCGAGGATGTCCGGCGCCGGCTTGGACTGTTCGGCGTCCTCAGAGGTGGTGACGGTGCTGAGCACCCCCTCGGGCAGGTCCAGCAGCTCGATGATGTGATCGGTGAACCGCTTCTTGCCCGAAGAAGCCAGGGCCACCCTCAGCCCGCGCTCGTGCAGCGACAGCACCAGCTCACTGGCCCCCTCCAGCAGCACGACCTCGCCGAGGATGCGGGAGTACTCCTGTTCCCAGGCGTTCCGCAGGTCGTCACCGATACGGGCTTCCACCTCGTCATCGGTCACCACAGCGACCAGCTTGTCCCCACCCATGCCTATCGCTCGGTGCGCCCGCCAGAGCGCAGGGGTGAGGCCGAAGCGGGCGAACGCCCGGGCCCAGGCCAGGGCGTGGTGGTAGGTGGAGTCGGCAAGGGTGCCGTCGACATCCAGCAGCACGGTGTCGCGTGTCGAAGTCATTCGTCCTGCCCCGGTGTGGTCGTCATGGGCGCGACACTATCTGTCGGACGACCCTCGGCAGGCGTCGGAGGACGCGTGATGACCAGGGCGAGCGAGCGCAGTGACGCGCAGCCGTCGACCCTGGAGCACGAGCTGGAGCCTCAGGTGCGGTCGTTGGTGGCTGCTGGAGAGCCGGTGCGGCTTCGCCTCAGCCGGCCGGGACCGGCCGCGCGCCCGACAGGTCGAGCACCCGGCCGGCGGTGACGACGTGCACCTGGGCGCAGGCCGCCGACAGGCGGGTGTTCGCGACCCCGAGCAGCTCGGCCAGGAGCAGCGTGTCCCGGTCGTCCGACGCGGTCGGCGCAGCGGGCTCGTTGCTCACCAGCACCACGTCGAAGGGCACGGCGCGCAGGGCGACCGCAGCCTCCTCCAGCATGGGCTCCATGTGCCGGGCGGCGGCACGAGGGTCGGCCCACAGGCCCTCGGCCTCGACGACCGACCAGAGCCAGTCAGGGACGCTGCTCAGCAGGACCGGCCGCCGGGAGGCGAGCAGGGCCATGGCCAGGCTGGTCACCGGCACCTCGGTCCAGCCCTCCGGCCGCTCGCCGGGCACCTGGCCCAGCCGCTCACGGAAGTCGGCGATCCCGGCGGGGACCGGCGGGCTGGCAGTGACCAGGCAGGTCACCGCGTCGTGACCGCGCAGGAGGGAGGTGGCATGGCGGGCGACGCCGCTACCGTCGCTGCCGAGGACCAGGGTGGACGTCATCGTGGCCGGCGCTCCTCGGGCTCGGGGCTGGGGAACTGTCGCCGGTCAGCATACAAAGCGTCGCGACGGGTGCCCGCGCCCTCAGCGGCGACCCAGGATGCCGCCCAGCACGTCGCCGAGGATGCCGCCGGAGGACCCCGAGGAGCCGGTGCCGGTCGCGCTGCCCAGTGCGGAGCCGAGGACGTCCTGCAGCACGGAGGTCAGGTCGGTGGACCGCTGCTCCGTCGGGTCCTCGGTGGTGGCGCGTCCCTGCCCGAGCGGGCCGTCCGGCTGCCCGGGCGCCGTCTGCCCCGGGGTCGCCGCGGATCCGCCGCCTCCGCCGGTGACCTGCTTGGCCAGCCAGGAGAGCACGATGGGCGCCAGGATCGGGAGCAGCTTGCGGACGAGGGACGAGGTCTGCGACCCCGACATCCCCCGAGCCGGTTGACGACGTCGTCGGTGTTGCCGCCGAAGACGTGACCGACGATCTTCTCCCCGTCCTGCACGTCGATCTGGTCCAGCGCTGCCCCGTCGGCGAGGCCGTTCTGGTGCTGACCGAGGGCCGACAGCAACGACCGGGCGCCGTCGGTTCGCTCGGCAGAGCCGGTGCGGGTCCGACCCTAGGGCACCGGTGGCCGGTCCGCCCTGGTGAAGCACGGAAGCCACGGCGCCACGGTGCGTCCCAGGTGCGCGGGTCAGCGCCGGCGCAGCTCCTCGCCACGTGCCACGGCGGGGCGCGGGATCCGGCTGCGGCGCATCTGGAAGGCCCGGAGCACGACATACCACGCCGAGCCGCGGCCCGGCTCCTGCCCGAAGGTCGCGGTGAAGCGCTTCTTGGTGCGGCGCCACAGCAGCCACACGTCGATGACGCCGCCCAGCATGAGGGTGTAGGCCACGAGGAAGGTGCCGCCGCGGGCCCACTCGAAGGGCAGCAGCGAGACCGCCAGCACGAGGATCATCGCGGGCAGCAGGATCTCGCCGACGTTCCACCGCACGTCCACGGCGTCGCGCAGGAAGCGGCGCTCGGGTCCCTTGTCCCGGGCGGGGAGGTACTTCTCCTCACCGCTGAGCATGGCCTCGCGCATCCGGGCCCGCTCGGTGCGGACCTTCGCCTTCTGCTCGGCGCTCATGGCCTTCTTGTCCACCACCAGCGGCCGGCGGTTGGCGCGCTCGGCGTCCCGACGCTTCGGGGTGGGCCGGCCCTTGCCCGCGGGACGCGCGCGGTCAACCGGCTCCGGCGCCTGCTGCTGGGCCGCCTGGAGCTTGGTCTCGGTCAGCTCACCCGACCTCTTCCCGAACATCACCCCCCGAGTGTAGGTGAGGGCCGGAGGTGCCGACCCGGTCCCGCGTAGTGGCGGATAACCTCTGCCGGCATGGAGCACCTCGCCGCCGACGCCGACGCCGACCGCACCGCCGATCTCACCGCCCGGGTCCGGGACCTCATGCCGGGGGTGCGCTCGGACCTCGAGGCCCTGACCCGCATACCGTCGGTGTCCCTGGACTCCTTCGACCAGCGGCACGTGGACGACAGCGCCCAGGCCACCGCGGACCTGCTCCGTGCCGAGGGCCTGGACGCCCGGATCGTGCGCGAGGGCGGACGGCCGGCGGTCATCGGTCACCGTGACGGCCCGCCCGGGTCGCCCACGGTCCTGCTCTACGCCCACCACGACGTCCAGCCGCCCGGTGCGCAGGAGGACTGGGACACCCCGGTCTTCGAGCCGACCCAGGTGGGCGAGCGCCTGTATGCCCGTGGCGTCGCGGACGACAAGGCCGGGATCATGGCGCACGTCGCGGCGCTGCGCGCCCACGGCGGTCGGCCGCCGGTGGGGGTGACGGTCTTCGTCGAGGGTGAGGAGGAGGTGGGCTCGGACTCGCTGCCGACGATCCTGCAGCAGCACGGCGAGTCGCTGCGGTGCGACGCCATCGTGCTCGCCGACTCGCACAACTGGAAGATCGGGGTCCCCGCCCTGACGACCACGCTGCGGGGGATGGTCCGTGTCGTCGTGGAGGTGCGGGCGCTGGAGCACGGGCTGCACAGCGGCCTCTACGGCGGCGTCGTGCCCGACGGGCTGACCGCGCTCTGCCGCCTGCTCGCGACGCTGCACGACGAGGCGGGCGACGTGGCCGTCCCCGGTCTGCGCACCTCCGAGGCGGCCGACCTCGACTTCACCGAGGAGGACCTGCGCGCCGACGCCGGCCTGCCCGAGGGCGTCCGGCCGATCGGCACCGGCTCGCTGCTCTCCCGGATGTGGACCCGGCCCTCCCTCACCGTCATCGGGATCGACGCCCCCTCGGTGGACACCGCGGCGAACCTGCTCACCCCGGTCGGCCGGGCCAAGCTGTCCATGCGGCTGCACCCGGAGGAGGACCCGGCGACCGCCGCCGAGGCCCTGCGGACCCACCTGCTGGAGCACGCGCCCTGGGGCTGCCGGGTCGACGTCGAGGTCGTCGACGACGGGGCCGGCTTCGCCGCGGACGCGCGCGGACCGGTCTACGACGTGGCGCGGTCGGCCTTCCGGGACGCCTGGGACGGGGTGGACGCGGTCGACATCGGCGTCGGCGGGTCGATCCCGTTCGTCGCGGCCTTCGCCGAGCGCTTCCCGGACGCGGCGATCCTCGTCACCGGGGTGGAGGACCCGGACACCCGGGCGCACGCCGCCAACGAGAGCCTGCACCTCGGTGAGTTCGAGCGGGTCTGCGTGGCCGAGGCGCTCCTGCTGGAACGTCTGGCCGCGACGGGGCATGATGGGGACCATGATGAGTGACGGTTCAACTAACAGCGGCGCCGAGTCCGGTGGCGGCAGCTACGTCAACCCGGACGGTGGGTTCGAGCGCAAGACCCGCTACATCCCGGACCGGATCACCCGGGACGGGCGCGACGGCTTCCCGGTGGAGCCGGGACGCTACCGGCTGATCACCTCGCGGGCCTGCCCCTGGGCGCACCGGATGATCCTCACCAGGCACCTGCTGGGGCTGCAGGACGTGATCGGTATGGGCGTGGCCGGCCCGGTGCACGACGCCGACTCGTGGACCTTCGACCTGGACCCGGGCGGGGTGGACCCGGTCCTGGGCATACCTCGGCTGAAGGACGCCTACGACGCGCGGCCCGAGGGCTACCCGGAGTCCGGCATCACCGTCCCGGCCTTCGTCGACACGACCTCGGGCAGGGTCGTGACCAACGACTTCCACCAGATGGTCAAGGACCTCGTCACCGAGTGGGGCGACCACCACCGGCCGGGCGCCCCCGACCTGTGGCCCGAGCACCTGCGGGACCAGATCGAGGAGGTCTCCGACCTCGTCTACGCCGACGTCAACAACGGCGTCTACCAGTGTGGTTTCGCCGGCAGCCAGGAGGCCTACGAGGAGGCATACCAGCGGCTCTTCTCCCGCCTCGACTGGCTCTCGGACCGGCTGGAGCACCAGCGCTACCTCGTGGGTGACCAGCTCACCCTGGCCGACGTCCGGCTCTGGCCGACGCTCGTGCGCTTCGACGCGGCGTACCACGGCCACTTCAAGTGCAACCGGCACAAGCTCACCGAGATGCCGGTGCTGTGGGCCTACGCCCGCGACCTCTGGCAGACGTGGGACTTCGGCGCCACGACCGACTTCGAGCAGGTCAAGGCGCACTACTACGCCACGCACCGCGACATCAACCCCACCGGGGTCGTGCCGCTGGGCCCGGACACCAGCGGGTGGACCACGCCGCACGGTCGCGAGGAGCTCGGCTGAACCACCCCGCTACGATCGGCGCTCGTGACTGATCAGACCCAGCAGCCCGACGACCCCTCAGGCAGCACGGGCACCGACCTCGCCGACTCGACCTCCGACGCCTCGCTGCAGCGCAGCGTGGTGCGCTCCGCGCAGATCGCCGAGGACCTCGACGTCCACCCCGGCCGCTACCGGATGCTCACCGGTGACCGTCCGACCGGGCACCTGCACCTAGGGCACTACTTCGGCAGCCTGCGCAACCGGGTGGCGCTGCAGGACAAGGGCGTCGACACCTGGGTCCTCATCGCCGACTACCAGGTCATCACCGACCGCGACACCGTCGACTCGATCCAGGAGCGGGTCTACTCGCTGCTCACCGACTACCTCTCGGTGGGCATCGACCCGGCCCGCACGACGATCTTCGCGCACTCCCAGGTGCCGGCGCTGAACCAGCTGATGCTGCCCTTCCTGTCGCTGGTCACCGATGCCGAGCTGCGACGCAATCCCACGGTCAAGGCGGAGCAGGAGGCCACTGGCGGTCGGCCGATGACCGGGCTCATGCTGACCTACCCGGTCCACCAGGCCGCCGACATCCTCTTCTGCAAGGCCAACGTCGTCCCGGTCGGCAAGGACCAGCTGCCGCACCTGGAGCAGACCCGGGTCGTGGCGCGCCGCTTCGACGAGCGCTACGGCCGGGCGGGCGACGGCAGCGCGCCGGTCTTCCCGGCACCGGACGCCCTGCTCTCGGAGGTGCCGAACCTGCTCGGCACCGACGGGCAGAAGATGAGCAAGTCGCGCGGCAACGTCATCGAGCTGCGGATGACCGCCGACCAGACGGCCCGGGCGATCAAGAAGGCGGTCACCGACGCCGACCGTCGCATCACCTACGACCCCGACGGTCGCCCCGAGGTCTCCAATCTGCTGCTGCTGGCCTCGCTCACCACGGGCCGCGACCCGCGTGCGGTGGCCGAGGAGATCGGCGACGGCGGTTCGGGGACGCTCAAGAAGCTCGTGACCGAGGCGGTCAACGAGCACCTCGCGCCGGTCCGCGCCCGTCGCGCGGAGCTGGAGGCCGACCCGGCCGAGCTGCGGCGCGTCCTCGCGCGGGGCAACGCGCACGCCCACGAGGTCGCCGAGGCGACCCTCGCCGAGGTGCGCGAGGCCATGCAGATGGTCTACGCCTGACGTCGCCCGCCGGTATGCCCGCACCTCGCGTCCTCGTCGTCGCCGACCGGTCCGCCGGCCGGCTGGCCCCGGGCGACGCCGAGCAGGTCGCCCAGGGGTGGGCCCGGTCGGCCCCGCACGCCGACGTCGAGGCGCACGCCTCGCACGACGGCGGCGCCGGCTTCGCCACGCTCGTCGCCGAGCGGTCCGCGGCGCTCGGCCTTGCCGTCACCGGCCACCCCGTGCTCGTCGCCGACCCCACCGGCGCCGAGGTGCCCGCGGACATCGCCGTGGTCGAGCGTCCGGACGGGGCGACGGCATACCTCGACACCGCGCAGGTGGCCGGGCGCCACCTGGTCGCCGCGGACGACCTGGCCGACCCGGCCGGGCTGGGCAGCGAGGGTCTCGGGGCGCTCCTGACCTGCGCGCGCGACCTCGGGGTGTCGCGGGTCGTCGTCGGTGTCGGAGACCTGGCCTGCCACGACGGCGGTGCCGGGCTGCTGCGCCGGCTCGGCGCGGGGGAGCGGCTCGAGGACCTCCCTGCGCTGCGCGACACCTGGTCGCGGACCCGGCTGGTGCTCGCCACGACGACGGAGGCCTCGCTCCTGGGCTTCCACGGCGCCAGCGCCTCCCTCGGGGAGCACGGGGTGCGCCCGGAGGTGACGCAGCGGCTGGAGACCGAGCTCGGCGGGCTGAGCGACCGGGTCAACGCGGTGCTCCCGCCGCAGCGCGACCTGCTCACCGGGCTGCCGCGCCGACCCTAGCGGGCCGCCGGGCCGGGGCCGGTGGGGGCGTGGGCTACGCGCTGCAACTGCTCGGCGCGCGGACCGACACCGGGGCCCGGCTGCTCCTGGACGAGCTGGACGTGCGCGACCGCCTCGCTGGTGCGCTGGTCGTCCTCGTCACCGACGCCTACGACTACACGACGGTCCACGACGGCGTGGTCGCCGACACCGCACGGGCGGCGCTCGAGGTCGCCGCCCCGACGGTCGTCCTGGCGCGGGAGGTCTCCGTCGGGCGCCGTGAGGGGATGTCGCTGGGGGTCAGCGGCTCCTACGCCCCGCGCGGCGACGAGGGCGCAGATCTCGCGGCGCTCGCGACGCGGGTCGCCCGCACCTGGACCCCGCCCGCCCGGGCGTGACGTACGCTGGTCGGGACGGGAACAGGACCGGCAACCACCGGCGTTCCCCCTGCACCACTTCCCCTCACGAGAGGACCCGCGGCCCATGACCGACACCCAGACCACGCAGACGCACGGCGTCACCCTGACCGACCTCGCCGCCGGCAAGGTCAAGAGCCTGCTGGAGCAGGAGGGCCGCGACGACCTGCGGCTACGCATCGGCGTCCAGCCGGGTGGCTGCTCGGGCCTGATCTACCAGCTGTACTTCGACGAGCGCACCCTTGACGGCGACCTCGTCGCCGCGTTCGACGGGGTCGAGGTCGTGGTGGACCGGATGAGCGCCCCCTACCTCGACGGCGCGTCCATCGACTTCGCCGACACCATCGAGAAGCAGGGCTTCACGATCGACAACCCCAACGCGGGCAGCTCCTGCGCGTGCGGGGACAGCTTCAGCTGAGCCCGAGAAACGCGAGCGTAGCGAGCCTGTTTCTCGGAACAGAAGAGTGGGCGAGCGAAGCGAGCACCGCGCAGTTGCCGACGGCGCCGCCGCGGGCGGCGCCGTCGGCAACTGCGGCGGCGGCGCGGACGCCGTAGGCGGTGACGCCGGAGGCGCGAGCGGACCGGTGGAGCCCGAGCCGACCGTCTGGGACCTTTCGACGGCGGGGGCGGTGCCGGGTGAAGACCTCGTCGGCATCGGTGCCGACCTCGAGCCGGGGACCATCCTCGCCGCCTACCGGGCCGGGCTCTTCCCGATGGGCCTGGGGGAGGGGGGCGCCGACCCGGTCGGGTGGTGGTCGCCGGACCCGCGCGGGGTGCTGCTCCCCGGCGACCTCCACCTCAGCCGCTCCGCCCGGCGCTCCCGCCGGTCCTGGGCCGTGACCGTCGACCAGGCCTTCGAGGACGTCGTCGCCGGCTGCGCGGACCCCTCGAGGGACGGGGGCTGGATCACCGGACAGATCGCGCGGGCCTACGGCCGGCTGCACGACCTCGGGTGGGCCCACTCCGTCGAGGTGTGGGACGAGGGACGGCTCGTGGGCGGGGTCTACGGGCTGGCGATCGGGCGGCTGTTCGCGGGGGAGTCGATGTTCCACCGGGCGCCCGACGCCTCCAAGGCAGCGCTGGCCGGCCTGGTCGACGTGCTCGCCGAGGACGGTGAGCCCTGGGTGCTGGACACGCAGTGGCAGACGCCGCACCTGGCTTCCCTGGGGGTCGTCACCGTCCACCGACCCGACTACCTCCGCCTCGTGCGGGATGCCTCAGCCCGGGAGCTGCCGCGGCGGTGGCGCGGCACACCCCCCTGCGGCGAGGACGGCGGGCAGGCGTGAGGGTAGAGTGGGGTCTGTGATGCTCGACGGTCCCAGCAGCAAGAGGTGGCTCAGTGCGACGGCGTGAGGACGGGGGCGGGAGCGCCCGATCCCGGACCCGCAGGCTCGGCCTCGCGCTCGCCGTCACGACGGCGGCGCTGATGCTGTCCGGGTGCGGCGAGGCGGTGACCCGGGGTTACCTGCCCGAGCCCGCCACCGAGGTCGGTGCCGACGTGGTCGGGTTCTGGAACGCCACGTGGATCGCGGCCCTGGCGGTGGGTGTCCTGGTGTGGCTGCTCATCCTGTGGGCGGTCTTCGCCTACCGCCGCCGTTCCGAGGACGAGGTCCCGGTGCAGTTCCGCTATCACGTCCCTTTCGAGATCCTCTACACCGTCGTGCCGATCCTCATGGTCGCGACGATGTTCGGGCAGACCGTCACCCTCCAGAACGCCATGCTCGACACCGAGCCCGAGCCCGACGTGGTCGTCAACGTGGTCGGCAAGAAGTGGAGCTGGGACTTCAACTACGTCGAGGAGCAGGTGTTCGTCACCGGCCAGCAGGCGCGCGAGATCAGCGAGGGCGAGGAGGGCGTGCCGGACACCCTGCCGACCCTCGTGCTCCCGGTCGACAGCCGGGTCGAGTTCGTGCTCACCTCGCGCGACGTCATCCACTCCTTCTGGGTGGTCAACTTCCTCCAGAAGATGGACATGGTCCCCGGCCGGGTCAACATCTTCCAGGTGACCACCACCGAGGAGGGCACCTTCGCCGGCAAGTGCGCCGAGCTGTGCGGCGCCTACCACTCGGAGATGCTGTTCCAGGTCGAGGTCGTGTCACAGGAGGACTACGACGCCTTCATCGCCGACCTGGAGGAGTCCGGCAACACCGGTCAGCTCGGCCCTGACCTCGACATGTACGAGCTGCAGCAGGACCAGCAGGGCAAGCTGCCCGAGGGAGTGGAGAACTGATGGCCATCACGACCGAGCGGCCAGGGACCGCCGCCACTGCTGCCACCGCCGCGAAGCCGCCGGTCGCCGAGCGCAGCTCCTTCGTCCGCAACGCCGTCCGGGTCCTCACGACCACCGATCACAAGGTCATCGGCAACCTCTACTTCGTCGCGACCATGGTGTGGTTCATCCTTGGCGGGCTCATGGCCCTGGTCATCCGCGCCGAGCTCTTCGTTCCCGGGCTGCAGGTCGTGGACAACCCCGAGATCTACAACCAGATGTTCACCATGCACGGCACGGTGATGCTGCTGATGTTCGCCACCCCACTGTTCGCGGGCTTCGCCAACGCGCTGGTGCCGCTGCAGATCGGCTCCCCGGACGTGGCCTTCCCGCGACTCAACATGCTGGCCTTCTGGATGTTCCTCTTCGGCAGCCTCATCGCCGTCGGGGGGTTCCTCACCCCCAGCGGTGCGGCGAGCTTCGGCTGGTTCGCCTACCAGCCGCTGGCCGGGCCCACGCACAGCCCGGGCCTGGGGGGCGATCTGTGGGTCGTGGGCCTGGCGGTCAGCGGCTTCGCCACGATCTTCGGCGCCGTCAACTTCATCACGACGATCGTCTGCATGCGGGCACCCGGCATGACGATGTTCCGGGTGCCGTTCTTCACCTGGACGGTTCTGGTGACCTCGATCCTGGTGCTCGTGGTCTTCCCCGTGCTCGCCGCCGCCTTCTTCGGGATGGCGACGGACCGCATCTTCGGTTGGCACATCTACGACCCCGAGCACGGGGGCGCCATGCTCTGGCAGCACCTCTTCTGGTTCTTCGGTCACCCCGAGGTCTACATCATCGCGCTGCCGTTCTTCGGGATCATCTCCGAGGTCATCCCGGTCTTCTCCCGCAAGCCGCTGTTCGGTTACAAGACGCTCGTCATGGCCACCATGGCGATCGCCGCACTGTCGGTCTCGGTGTGGGCCCACCACATGTATGCGACCGGCGCGGTCCTGCTCGAGTTCTTCGCCATCATGACGATGCTCATCGCCGTCCCGACCGGGGTGAAGTTCTTCAACTGGATCGGCACCATGTGGCGTGGCTCCATCAAGCTGGACACCCCGATGCTGTGGGCGGTCGGCTTCCTCGTGACCTTCCTCTTCGGTGGTCTGACGGGCGTCATCCTGGCCAGCCCCGCGCTGGACTTCCACGTCTCGGACACCTACTTCGTCGTGGCGCACTTCCACTACGTGGTCTTCGGCACCGTCGTCTTCGCGATGTTCGCCGGCTACTACTTCTGGTGGCCTAAGTTCACCGGCCACATGCTGGACGAGCGGCTGGGCAAGATCCACTTCTGGATGCTCTTCCTCGGCTTCCACGGCACCTTCCTCATCCAGCACTGGCTGGGTGTCAAGGTCATGCCTCGCCGGTATGCCGACTACCTCCCCGAGGATGGCATCACCTGGATGAACCAGCTGTCGACGATCTCCTCCTTCCTCCTCGCCGCCTCGATGCTCCCCTTCTTCTACGCGGTGTGGAAGAGCTTCAAGACTCCCAAGGTCACGAGCGACGACCCGTGGGGCTGGGGCATGTCGCTGGAGTGGGCCACCTCGTGCCCGCCGCCCCGCCACAACTTCGACTCGCTGCCGCGGATCCGCTCCGAGCGTGCCGCCTTCGACCTGCACCACCCGCAGATCGGGACGCTGGAGTCGCCGGAGCCCGACAAGGGCGTCGCCGAGAAGTTGCTGGGTGGCCCGGACACCGACCCCGACGGGCAGGTCGGCACTGATTCTGGCGGCTACACCGGGAAGGAACAGCACTGATGCGCGCCGAGGTCAAGATCTTCGCCTACCTCGTCCCGTTCTTCGCCCTCATGACCGGGCTGTACGCCTGGTTCACCGAGCCGAACGAGTGGGTGGGCATCGTCGCCCTGCTGCTGACGACCTTGTTCTCCGCCTTCATCGCGTTCTACCTCTGGGTGACCGGCCGCAAGACCGACCTGCGCCCGGAGGACGACCTCGAGGGCGAGATCGGGGACCTGTCCGGCGACTACGGCCACTTCGCCCCCTACTCCTGGTGGCCGTTGTGGCTGGGCCTGTCGATCTCGGCGGTGGCGCTCGGCCTGGCGGTGGGCTGGTGGCTGCTCATCTGTGCGGTGCCGTTCCTGTTCATCTCGATCCTCGGGTGGACGTTCGAGTTCTTCCGCGGCGAGAAGGCGATCTGACCGGCCGGACGCCGCTCAGGGCACGAGGATGAGCTTGCCGGTCGTGCCGCCGCCCTCCAGGTCCTCGTGCGCGCGACGGGCGTCTGCCAACGGGTAGCGGCCCGAGATCCGCACGTCCAGCTCGCCGTTGGCGATGAGGTGCAGGATGTCGTCGGCGCGAGCGGTGAGCTCGGCGCGGTCGGCGACGTAGTGCGCGAGGCTGGGGCGGGTCAAGAAGAGCGACCCCTTGTGGTTGAGCACCTGCGGGTCGATCGGGGGGACCGGACCGCTGGCTGCGCCGAAGAGCACCATCATGCCGCGCGGCCGGAGCAGCTCCAGCCCGGTCTCGAAGGTGTCCTGGCCCACGCCGTCGTAGACGACGTGGACGCCGTCGTCCCCGGTCACCTGGCGCACCGCGTCCAGCAGGTCGGTCTCGCGGTAGAGGATCACCTCGTCCGCCCCGGCCTGCGTGGCCAGTTCGGCCTTGTCCGGTGAGCCGACCGTGCCGATCACGCGCACCCCCGCACGGTGCAGGAGCTGGGTCAGGAGCAGCCCCACCCCGCCGGCGGCAGCCGTGACCAGCGCGGTATGCCCGGGGCCGGCGGGGAAGGTCGTCCGGGCGAGGTAGTGGGCGGTCAGGCCCTGCAGCATCACGGCCGCGGCGGTCTCCAGCTCCACCTCGACGGGGACGACGACCAACCGGTCGGCGGCGACCACCGTCTGCTCGGTGTAGCCGGTGCCGGGCGCCATCGCCCAGGCGACGCGGTCGCCGACGGACAGCCCCGAGGTGCCCGGGCCCAGGGCGTGGACCGTGCCGGCCCCCTCGCTCCCGAGGACGAAGGGCGTCGGGAGCGGGTAGGCGCCGGACCGCTGGTAGATGTCGATGAAGTTGACGCCCGCCGCGGCGACGTCCACCAGCGCCTGGCCCGGTCCGGGC
The DNA here is from genome assembly GCF_008386315.1 of Serinicoccus marinus DSM 15273. Classification (NCBI taxonomy): domain Bacteria; kingdom Bacillati; phylum Actinomycetota; class Actinomycetes; order Micrococcales; family Ornithinimicrobiaceae; genus Serinicoccus; species Serinicoccus marinus. The sequence goes on from NZ_CP043808.1 coordinate 1,114,537, forward strand.
CCGGGGGTGGGGCAGTCCACCAGGGTCAGGGCCTGCGGCCCACCGGTCTCCTCGACGACGATCGCGCGCATGGGTCGGACGCTACCGGAGCCGGGTCAGCGCGTCGCGCGCACCCAGCGCTCCACGACCCGGGCCGCGCCGCCGTCGTCCAGGGCGGCGACCGCGCGGCTCATGCCGTCGACCACTGCTGACCGCAGCTCCGCCTCGGAGCCGGGGTGGGTGCCGGCCTCACCAGCGGCGACCACGGCCAGGGCGGTGCCGGCGTTGAGCAGGACCGCGTCGCGCACCGGGCCCTGCTCCCCGTCGAAGAGCCGTCGGGCCACCTGCGCGTTGTGCGTGGCGTCGCCGCCGCGCAGGGCCTCCAGCGGGTGCGCCGCGAGCCCGAGCTCCCGGGGGTCGAGCGACCAGCGCCGGACCGATCCGTCGTCGCCGGCCCACCAGAGGGTGCTCGTCGTGGCGGTGGTGATCTCGTCCAGCCCGTCGTCGCCGCGGAAGACGACCGCGCGGGTGCCCCGTCCGGCGAAGACCTCGGCCATGAGCGGCGCCATGCGCGGGTCCGCGCAGCCGACCGCGGCATAGCGTGGCTGGGCCGGGTTCGTCAGCGGGCCGAGGAAGTTGAAGGCGGTGCCGATGCCCAGCTCGCGCCGGACGGCGCCGGCATACCGCATCGCCGGGTGGAAGGTGAGGGCGAAGCAGAAGGTGATGCCGGCCTCCGCGACGACGTCGCGCACCTGGTCGGGGGTGAGGTCCAGGTCGATCCCGAGCGCCTCGAGCATGTCCGCGGAGCCGGAGCGCGGCTGGAGGCGGCCCGGTTGCCGTGCTTGACCACGGTCGTCCCGGCGGCCGCCATGACGACGGCGGACATCGTCGAGATGTTGACCGTCATCGCACGGTCGCCACCGGTCCCGACGATGTCGACGGTGGGGCCGGGGACCTCGAAGCGGTGGGCGTGCCGCAGCATCATGGCCGCCAGTCCGGTCATCTCCTGCGCGGTCTCACCCTTGGCGCGCAGCGCGGTGAGGAAGCCCCCGAGCTGGGCGTCGGTGGCAGACCCGGACATCACCTGGTCCATGGCCCAGGCCGCCACGTCGGCGGACAGGTCCTGCCTCTGGGTGAGCGCGGTGAGGACGTCCGGCCAGCTCGGGTGCGCCGCGCCGTCCGCCCCGGCGCCGGAGGTCACCGGCGGGCCAGGTCGGCGATCGCCGCGGTCAGCCGGGCCTCGTCGAGCGGTCGCGACAGCACGGCGTCCGCCTGCGACCACGTGGCGAGCCAGCCGTCGCCCGGCCGTCCGGTGAGCACCAGGACGGGCGGGCAGTCGAAGAGCTCGTTCTTGAGCTGGCGGCACACGCCCATCCCGCCGTAGGGCTGCGACTCGCCGTCGAGCACCAGCAGGTCGTAGTCCCCGGTCTGCGCCTCCAGGAGGGTGACCTCGGGCGTGGCGCACTCCATCCACCGCTCCACGACCACGTCGTCCGCGGGCCGCTCGCCCACGCCGACGCGGACCGCGTCGCGCACGCTGCGGTCGTTGCTGTAGAGCAGGATCGAGACCGAGGTGGTGCCCGTGGGGTGGAGGGGACCGCAGGAGAACTCATGCGGCTGATCCTACCGAGGCCCGCGGACCGGAGGAAGACTGCCCGACGGGGCGGCGGGGTGGTCGCGCGACGGCGCCCGAAGTCGCCTACCATGGGTATGTGGCGACAACTCCTGCGGCAACCCTGAGCGATGTTGACCGGTTCCATGCGACGGCGCACGGACCGGCCACCCGGCCCAACATGGTCGCGGTCGGCACCATGGTGTGGCTGGGCAGCGAGATCATGTTCTTCGCCGGCCTCTTCGCGATGTACTTCACCATCCGCTCGGTCTCGCCCGACCTGTGGGCCGAGCGCACCGAGTACCTCGACGTGACCTTCGCCTCGATCAACACCATGATCCTGGTCATCTCCTCGGTCTGGTGCCAGTTCGGCGTCTGGAAGGCCGAGCGCGGCATCCCCCACCGCACCGGCAGCATCTTCAAGCTCGGCAACCCGCTGGGGGACACCGGCTGGGGCATGCGCGAGTGGTACGTCCTCACCTACCTCTTCGGCGCCACCTTCATCGCGGGCCAGGTCTGGGAGTACGCCACGCTCACCAGCGAGGGGCTCACCCCGACCGCCGACCCCTACGGCTCGGTCTTCTTCATCACCACCGGCTTCCACGGCCTGCACGTCACCGGCGGTCTCCTCGCCTTCCTGCTCATCATCGGGCGCAGCTTCACCGCCAAGCGCTACACCCACGCCCAGGCCACCGGCGCCGTCGTGACCTCCTACTACTGGCACTTCGTCGACGTCGTCTGGATCGCCCTGTTCGCCGTCATCTACATCCTGCGGTGAGTGGTATGCCTGACCGCCCCCACCCTGCCCCCTCACCCCGGAAGGACCGCCGCGTGAGATCTCTCGCCGCCCGCCGCCGCAGCCCGCTGGCGCTGCTGGTGCTCATCGTCCTGGCGCTGTCCTTCACCGGCACGGCCTACGCGGCGATGCAGGCGAACGTCCCGCCCGGCACGTCCTCCGAGGAGGCCACCGAGGAGCAGCTGGAGGAGGGGCGCCAGCTCTTCCTCGGCAACTGCGCCTCCTGCCACGGTGCCAACGCCCAGGGCAACGGCGAGGCCGGCCCGTCGCTGCACGGCGTGGGTGCGGCCTCCGTCGACTTCCAGGTCGCGACCGGACGCATGCCGCTCCCGGCCCCGGACGTGCAGGCCGAGCGCAACATCTCCCAGGTGCAGTTCAGCGACGAGGAGATCACCGCGCTCGCGGTCTACATCGACTCCCTCGCCCCCGGGCCGGACGTGCCCGAGGAGCAGTGGCTCGACGCCTCCGAGGGTGACCCCTCCAACGGCGGCGCGGTCTATCGCACCAACTGCGCCATGTGCCACAACTCCTCCGGGACCGGTGGCGCGCTGACCCGCGGCAAGTACGCCCCGACCCTCATGGGCGTGGACGAGCAGCACATCTACGAGGCGATGGTCACCGGCCCGCAGTCGATGCCCGTCTTCAACGACCAGAACATCACCCCCGAGGAGAAGCGCGACGTCATCGCCTTCCTCAAGAGCGTCGAGGAGGGCGCCAACGACCAGGGCGGGCACACGCTCGGCAGCCTCGGCCCGGCCGGCGACGCGCTCTTCGCGTGGACGATCGGCATCCTGGCCTTCATCGGCGCCGCCGTGTGGCTCGGACGAAAGGCGGCCTGACCAGTGACCGACTCGACGAACTCCCAGCACGGCCGGCCCGAAGGCAGCACCGCCCCGGCCACCCGCGAGCAGGCCGGCGCCCCGGCGCTGACCGACCGCTTCGAGAACCCCGGGCTGCCGCCGCACGTGCCGCGGCGTGCCGACGAGGACCCGCGCGCCGCGAAGCGCGCGGAGATCCAGGTCGTCGGGCTGTTCACGATCTCCGCGCTCGCCTCGATCGCCTTCGTGGTCGCCTACTACGCGATCGACCCCGAGCTCAAGGGCTACCTGCTCGGCATCGGTGAGGTCAACCTCTTCCACGTCGCCCTCGGCGTCACCATGGGACTGTCCCTGCTGTGCATCGGCCTGGGGGCCATCCACTGGGCCAAGACACTCATGCCGGACCAGGAGGTCGTCGAGGAGCGTCACCCGCAGTCCTCCGACGAGGACGACCGGCTGGCGGTGGGGCGGCAGCTCTCGCACGGCTGGCGCAGCTCGCAGCTCAACCGCCGCGCAGCGATCCTCGGCTCGGCCGGTGGTGCGCTCGGGCTCTTCGCGCTCCCGCTGGTCCTGCCGGTCGCCGCAGGGCTGGGGCCACGTCCCCGGGACGAGCTCTACACCACCCACTGGGACGAGGGCACCCGGCTGATGATCGACCCCTCGGGGGCGGCCATCCGGGCGGCGGACGTCACCCAGGGCTCGGTCTTCCACGTCATGCCGGAGGGCTGGGTCGGTCACGAGGCCATCGAGGAGCACGGTGCCGAGGAGGCGATGATCTCCAAGGCCAAGGACCAGGTCATCCTGGTCCGGCTCGACCCCTCGACGATCAAGAGTCAGAAGCAGCGCGAGTGGGGCTACGAGGGCATCGTCGCCTACTCCAAGGTCTGCACCCACGTGGGCTGCCCCGTCGCGCTCTACGAGCAGCAGACCCACCACCTGCTCTGCCCCTGCCACCAGTCGACCTTCGACATGACCGACGACTGCAAGGTGATCTTCGGCCCGGCCAAGCGCGCGCTGCCGCAGCTGCCGATCACCGTGGACGGGGAGGGCTACATCGTGGCCGCGGGCACGTTCCGCGAGCCGGTCGGACCGAGCTTCTGGGAACGCGAGCGTCCCGGGCTGTTGGGAGTTGACGAGTCATGACGACGCACGTGCCACAGGGAGCAGCCGGCCTGCGCTCCGACGAGACCCGGACGGAGCGGCCGTTCGACCAGACCGACCAGGCCAGCCAGGACGCCAAGTTCCCCGGCGCCCTGGTCTGGGCCGACGAACGCGTCGGCGCGGCCAAGGGCCTGCGCTTCGCGCTCAAGAAGGTCTTCCCGGACCACTGGAGCTTCCTGCTGGGCGAGATCGCGATGTACTCCATGATCATCGCGCTGGTCACCGGGACCTTCCTCACCCTGTGGTTCGTCCCGAGCATGGGCCACGTCACCTACGACGGCGCCTACGTCCCGCTCAAGGGTGTCGGCATGTCCGAGGCGTATGCCTCGACCCTCGACATCAGCTTCGAGGTCAAGGGCGGTCTGCTCATCCGGCAGCTGCACCACTGGTCGGCGCTGTTCTTCATCGTCGGGATCGCGCTGCACGCGGCCCGGGTCTTCTTCACCGGCGCCTTCCGCAAGCCGCGGGAGATCAACTGGCTCATCGGCGTGGTCCTGTCGCTGCTGGCCATCATCGAGGGCTTCGCCGGCTACTCCCTCCCCGACGACCTACTGTCGGGCACCGGCATCCGGGCCATGAACGGCTTCATGATGTCGGCCCCGGTCATCGGCACCTGGCTGACCTTCTTCGTCTTCGGCGGAGAGTTCCCGGGCGAGTCGATCATCCCGCGCCTCTACATCGCGCACGTGCTGCTGCTGCCGGCCATCATCGTCGGCCTCTTCGTCGCGCACCTGGCCCTGGTCGTCATCCACAAGCACACGCAGTACCCCGGCCCCGGCCGCACCAACGACAACGTGGTGGGCTTCCCCATCATGCCGGTCTACGCAGCCAAGGCGGGCGGCTTCTTCTTCGTCGTCTTCGGCATCACCGCGCTCGTGTCGGCCCTGGTGCAGATCAACGGCGTGTGGGTCTACGGGCCCTACGACCCGACCCAGGTGACCGCGGGCAGCCAGCCCGACTTCTACATGTGGTTCTCCGACGGCGCGCTGCGGCTGCTCCCGGGCTGGCTGGAGTTCACGCTCTTCGGCACCGTCTGGAGCTTCAACATCTTCCTCGGGTCGTTGGTCCTGCTGCCCCTGGTGTGGGTCGTGCTCGCCGTCTACCCCTTCCTCGAGGCGTGGGTCACCGGCGACAAGCGCGAGCACCACATCCTGCAGCGGCCGCGCAACGCCCCGACCCGCACCGCCATCGGGGCCGCGGCCATCTCGATGTACCTCGTGCTGGCGCTGGCGTGCGTCAACGACATCCTGGCCATCAAGCTCGGGCTGTCGATCAACGACCTCACGATCCTGTTCCGGACGATGTTCTTCGTGCTCCCGGTGCTGGTCTTCGTCGTCGTCAAGCGGTTGTGCCTGTCGCTGCAGCGCCACGACCGCGAGCGGGTGCTGCACGGCAACGAGACCGGGCGCATCGTCCGCACCCCCGAGGGCCGCTTCTTCGAGGCGCACGAGCCGCTGGACGAGTACGAGCGCTGGGCCCTCGTGGACTACGACACCCCGACCCCCCTCGGGCTCACCCAGGGCCCGGAGGTGGACGAGCGTGGCGTGGCCCGCCGCCGCAGCCCGTTGGCCGGGGCCCGCGACGCGCTGTCGTCCTTCTTCTACAAGGACACCGTCTCGGCGGTCACGCCGGCCGAGCTGGCCGCGGCGCACCACCACGGCGAGCACGACGCGCTGGAGGAGTCCGCCACGCCGCAGCTGGGTGCGCCCGTCAACGACAGCGTCGGCGACGACGACTTCACCGACGCGCACGGCTCGGCCGTGCACGCGCCCCGCCATCACTGAAGTTCCGCCCGACGGTCAGCGCCCCGCCCCCGAGCCGGAGGACGGGGCGCTGACCATGTCGGCGCAGGAGTTCGAGGAGGCGGTCGGTGACTCGCTCGACCTCGTGCCGGTCGCCCTCATGAACCGGCTCGACAACGTCGTCTTCCTCGTCGAGGACGAGCCCCCGCCGGAGGACCCCGACCTGCTCGGTGTCTACGACGGCATACCCCTGACCGAGCGAGACCACGGGGTGCAGCTGCCGGACCGGATCGTCATCTACCGCGGGCCGCTGCTGCGGATGTGCGAGGACCGGGAGGACCTGCTCGACGAGATCGCGGTGACGGTCGTGCACGAGATCGCCCACCACTTCGGGATCGACGACGCCCGGCTGCACGACCTCGGGTGGGGCTGAGACGGGACGCTAGAGTGGTGGCGTGATTTCCGCCATCGTCGTCATCAGGGCCGAGGTCGGCCGCATCCCCGAGGTCGCCCAGGAGATCGCCGAGATCGAGGGCATCCGGGAGGTCTACTCGGTCACCGGTGACGTCGACCTCATCGCTATCGCCCGGGTGAACCGGCACGAGGACTTCGCCGACGTCATCGCCGACCGCCTCAACAAGGTGCAGGGTGTCCTGGAGACGACGACGCACATCTCCTTCCGCACCTACTCCTCCTCCGACCTCGAGGCCGGCTTCTCCCTCGGGCTCGACCACTGACCTGACGCGCCCCGACGCGGCTCAGGCCGGCAACGTGCCGGTGGGCCGGTCCAGGGGCCGCATCCCGGTCTGGGCGACGCGGCCGTCTGCGGGATCGTGCTCGGACCAGGTGCCGGCCTGCGGCTCCAGCTGCGCCCTGCTGGCTCCGGCGCCCCCGACCGGGCAGGTCCACTCCCCGTCGAGGTCGACCAGGCGGACCCCCGGCGACTCCAGCCAGCGCAGGACGAGCTCGGTCTCCTCCGGCAGGACCGCCGGGTGGGCCCGGCCGTCCCGGTGGCCGGCGTCCTCCAGCACGACCTCCGCCGTCTCCCGCAACGCCGCGACGTAGGGCATCGGGTCGGCACCGCGGGGGCTGACGCACGCGCCGGCCAGCCGACCGTGGCGCACGCACACGAGCTCCCACCCGCCGTCCTCGCCGGGGCGGGCCGCGATGAGCTGCGGGGCGGCGGTGAGCGGCCGGAGCCGCTGGCTGCGCGCGGTCGCCCGGACCAGCGCCATCATGCGGTCGCGCAGCGTGCGCGCCTCCTCGAAGCGTTCCTGGGACGCCAGCTCCTCCAGCCGCCGGCGCAGCGCGTCCACCGTGTGGCTCGTGCTGCCGGTGAGCGCCTGCCCCGCCCGCCGCGTGACCTCGGCGTAGTCCTCACGGGTCTGGGCACCGACGCACGGGCCGCCGCACCGCCCGATCTCGAGCAGCACGCACGCCGCGTCCCCCGGGCTCCTCGCCGAGAGCCGACGGGTGCACTGACGCAGCGGGACCACCTCGTGCAGAGCCGTGATCGCCGCCTCGGCACCGCGCCGGGAGCCGAACGGCCCGGCATACTGCGCGCCGTCGCGGTCGGTGACCGATCGCACGACGGACAGGCGAGGGAAGGCCTCGTCGGTCAGGCGGACCCAGACCGCCTTCTCCGGGCGCCGTGAACGGCGGTTGTAGCGCGGCCGGTGCTCGGCGATCAGCCGCAGCTCGCGCACCGAGGCCTCCAGGGCGGTGGCGCAGACGATGGGGGTGAGCGACTCGGCCAGACCCACCATCTCCGACATCCGCCGCCGCGTCTCCGAGGCGGTGAAGTAGGTCAGCGTGCGACGGCGCAGGTCGGTGGCGGTGCCGACGTAGAGCGGGGTGCCGGAGGCGTCGCGGAAGACGTAGACCCCGGGGGCCGACGGCATCGCCTCGGCGAGGAACCGCTTGCGCCGCTGCGCCGTGCTGACCCGGGAGCTGTAGGACTGCAGCTCCTCCAGCGTGTGCACCCCGAGGTTGCCGACCCGCTCGACGAGGCCGTGCAGGACGTCCACGGTCGCGCGGGCGTCGTGCAGCGCCCGGTGGTCGGGGGTCGTGGTCGCCCCGAAGAGCCGCGCCAGGCTCCCGAGCTTGTGGTTGGGTGCCTCGTCCTTGTGCACCAGCTGCCGCGCCAGCCGCACGGTGTCCAGCACGGGGAACCCGGGCCACGGATGACCGGTCTCCTGCGCCGCGGCCTTGAGGAAGGAGACGTCGAAGCCGGCGTTGTGCGCCACGAGCACGCTGCCGCGGGCGAACTCCAGGAACTGCGGGAGCACGGTCGCGATCCGTGGCGCCTCGATCACCATCGCGTTGGTGATGCCGGTCAGGACGGTGATGAAGGCCGGGATCGGGGTCGCCGGTCGGACCAGGGTCTGGAACTCGGCGAGCACCTCGCCCCCGCGCACCTTGACCGCGCCCACCTCGGTGATCTGGGACCCGGAGGGCGAGCCGCCGGTGGTCTCCAGGTCGACCACCACGAAGGTGACGTCGGACAGCGCGGTGCCCAGGTCCTCGAAGGTCTCCTGGGTGAACCCGGGGTGCACCATCTGCATGCCCCCGACGCTAGGTCCCGCCACCGACAGACCGGGGCAGGCGGCTCGGCAGGGCGCCAGGCCCACCGGTCGGACCGAGGGGCGGGAGGGGTATGTCGGTGGGCGCCCCTAGCGTCGTCGGCGAAGGAGGTGGACCGATGAACCCGACCACACCACCCCACCCAGAGGGCGCGTCCACGGCGCTCATCGACTGCGAGACCTGCCCGGTGCGTGGGCGTCACTGCGGTGACTGCTTCGTGCCGGTCCTGGGGCGGATCTGGCTGCAGACCCCCGAGGTGGTGCCCGAGCAGGCACCCGCGCCGCGTCGGTCGTCGCGGCCCTCGCCCGACGTCGCTCCCGGGACGGAGGTGTGGGAGGGCCGTGCCGGTCTCGACAGCGACGAGCTGGCCGCGGTCGGTGCCTTCGTGCGTGCCGGCCTGGTGACGCCGCAGGAGGCGGACGCCGCGCGGGCGGTCGTGGACCGGCCCCGTCGTGCCACCGGGTGAGTCTCAGCGCCGGGAGTAGATCGCCTCGATCTGCTCCGCGAGCGCCTCGGCCACCCGGGCGCGCCGCACCTTCAGCGAGGGCGTGAGCAGCCCGGAGGCGATCGTCAGGTCCTCGGGCAGCACGGTGAAGGCGCGTATCGACTCGGCACGGCTCACGGTGGCGTTGGCCGCGTCGACCGCCTGCTGGATCTCCTCGTGCACGCGGGGGTGAGCAGCCACCTGCGCGGCGTCCAGCCTGGCGAGCCCGTGGGTATCCAGCCACTCGGGCAGCACCTGCTCGTCCAGGGTGACCAGCGCCGCGACGAACGGTCGGCCCTCGCCGACGACGACGCACTGGGAGACCAGCGGCGCAGCCCGCACCCGGTCCTCCAGCGGGCCGGGGGAGACGTTCTTGCCGCCGGCGGTGACGATGAGGTCCTTGAGCCGCCCGGTGATGCGCAGGAAGCCGTCCTCGTCGAGCTCGCCGAGGTCGCCGGTCCGCAGCCACCCGTCCTCCAGGGCGGCCCGCGTCGCCTCGGCGTCCCCGCGGTAGCCGCGGAAGACTCCGACCCCGCGCACCAGGATCTCGCCGGTGTCGTCGACCCGGACCGCGGTGCCGGGCACCGGCCGCCCGACCGTGCCGATGCGGATCATGTCCGGCGTGTTGACCGTGGCCGGAGCCGTGGTCTCGGTCAGCCCGTAGCCCTCGAGCACGACCAGGCCCATCCCGCGGTAGAAGTGCCCGAGACGCTCCCCGAGCGCCGCCCCGCCGGAGATGGCGTAGCGCACCTCACCGCCGAGCGCGGCGCGCAGCCGCCGCAGCACGAGACGGTCCGCGAGCGCGTGCCGCGCCCGCAGCGTCACCCCGACCGTGCCGGAGTCCAGGCCGCGGCTGTAGGCCTCGGCGACCCCGGCCGCCCACCGGAAGAGCCGCAGCCGGGCCGCACCGCCACGGGCGGCGCTCTGCTCGGCGGAGGTGTGGATCTTCTCGAAGACGCGCGGGACGGACAGCAGGAAGGTCGGGCGGAAGCCCGCGAGGTCGTCGAGCACGGTGCTCGGGTCCGGCGTGTGCCCCATCCGGACCCCGGAGTGCAGGCAGACCACCTGGATGAAGCGGGCGAAGACGTGCGCCAGGGGGAGGAAGATCAGGTTGGCCGCACCGGGTGCGTCGACGATCTCGGCCAGCCGTTCGGTGGCGTTCTCGACCAGCGACATGAGGTTGTCGTGCGTGATCTCGCAGCCCTTGGCGCGCCCCGTGGTGCCCGAGGTGTAGATGATCGTGGCCAGGTCGCCGCGGTCCAGGGCGCTGCGCCGCTGCTCCAGGGCCTCGTCGGCGACCTCCGCACCGGCCGCGGCGAGCTCCGCCAACGACCCGGTCTCGATCTGCCAGACGTCCCGGAGCCCGTCGAGGCCGTCGCGGGCGTGGGAGACCGTCGCCATCATGGCGGCGTCCTCGACGACGACGGCCACCGCGCCGGAATCCTGGCAGATCCAGCGCACCTGCTCGGTAGAGCTGGTCTCGTAGATCGGGACCGGCACGGCGCCGACCGTCCACAGCGCCAGGTCCGTCAGGGTCCACTCCAGCCGGGTGCGGCTCATCAGCCCGACACGGTCACCGACGTCGATGCCGGCGGCCACGAAACCCTTGGCGAGCGCGTCTACCCGCCGCTGCAGCTCGCTCGCGGTGAGGTCCTGCCAGGCGCCGTCGTGCCGTACCGAGACCATCACCCGGTCCGGCTGGGTGCGGGCCCAGCGCCGCGGGTAGTCGGCGACGGTGCCCGGTCGGGCGTCGGGGACGAGTGAGGGCACGGTCACCTCGGGCACGCGGGTCTCCAGTTCGGGCGTGGGCAGGTCGTGGCGCAATCAGCCTGGTCACCCTACCCGTGCCCGCTAGGGTGACCGGGTGAGCATCTGCGTGGGCGTGGACATCGGTGGGACCAAGATCGCGGCCAGCGCGGTGGCCGAGGGAGCGATCCTGGAGCAGGCGCTGCGGGAGACCCCGGCCCAGGCGCCCGACGACATCGTCGCGGCCGTCGGTGACGTGGTCCGAGAGCTGCAGGAGCGGCTGGGGGCCGACGCCCCGGTGGAGGCGGTGGGCGTGGCCTGCGCCGGGTTCATCGACCGCGGCGGCGACGTCGTGGTCTTCGCCCCCAACCTCGCCTGGCGCGACGAGCCGCTCCGCTCCCGCCTCGAGGAGGCGACCGGCCTCCCGGTGGTGCTCGAGAACGACGCCAACGCGGCCGCCTGGGGCGAGTTCCGTTTCGGGGCGGCCCGCGACGTCGAGGAGATGGTGCTCATCACCCTCGGCACCGGGGTCGGTGGCGGCATCGTCGTCGACGGCGAGCTGGTGCGCGGCAGCCACGGGATGGGGGCCGAGGTCGGGCACATGCGGATGGTCCCCGACGGGCACCGCTGCGGCTGCGGCAACAAGGGGTGCTGGGAGGTGTATGCCTCCGGCAGCGCCCTGGTGCGCGAGGCCCGCGAGCTGGTGGCCGGGGGCAGCCCGCACGCCGGCGCCCTCGCCGACGCCTGCGCGGGCGACCCCCAGGCCATCAACGGCGTCATGGTCACCACCGTGGCGCAGCAGGGTGACCCCGCGGCCCGGGAGCTGCTCGAGGACGTCGGACGGTGGGCCGGCGAGGGGCTGGCCAGCCTCGCCGCGATCCTGGACCCCGGGCTCCTGGTCATCGGCGGTGGCGTCTCCGCCGCCGGCGACCTCGTGCTGACCCCGGCCCGGGCGGCCTTCGCCCGCAACCTCACCGGGCGGGGACACCGCGACGTCACCCCCGTGGTGCTCGCCGAGCTCGGCAACGACGCCGGGATGATCGGCGCCGCGGACCTGGCCTCGCGACGCGTGTGAGCGAGCCCTCCGGCAGCGACCACCCGGCCCTGGCGGTCGGGATCGACGTCGGTGGGACCCGCATCAAGGGCGGGCTGGTCGACGACGACGGTGCTCTCCTCGACGTGCGGGTGCGGTCCACACCGGGACGGTCCGCACCTGCCGCCGAGGTCGAGGACGTCATCACCGCCCTGGTCGGCGACCTGACCGGGCTCGCGGCGGCGCGTCGCCGGGACGTGGCGGCGGTCGGGGTCGGCGCCGCAGGCTTCGTGGACGCCCGGCGCGGGACGGTCGTCTTCGCACCACAACCTGTCCTGGCGGGACGAGCCGCTGCAGGAGCGCCTCGGGCGGCGGCTCGACCGGCCGGTGCTGGTCGACAACGACGCCCACGCCGCGGCCTGGGCCGAGCACCGGTTCGGGGCGGGCCGGGGCGAGAGCCACCTCGTCATGCTCACCCTCGGCACCGGCATCGGTGGTGCGATCCTCACCGACGGCCGGCTGCAGCGGGGCAGGCACGGCCTGGCCGGCGAGTTCGGGCACCAGCAGCTCGTCCCGGACGGGCGTCGCTGCGAGTGCGGCAACCGGGGCTGCTGGGAGCAGTACGCCTCGGCCGGCGTGCTGGCCCGGACCGCGCGCGAGGTCGTCCAGGCCGGTGGCGAGCACGCGACCGGCTGGCCCGGCCTGCGGGGGCGACGCCGGGCTGCTGCGTGGCGAGCACGTGACGCAGGCGGCGCAGGAGGGCGACCCGGCGGCGCGGGAGATCCTCGCCGACGTCGGCCGGTGGCTCGGGACCGGTCTGGCCGGGGTGGTCGCGGCCCTCGACCCGGGGACCGTCGTGATCGGGGCGGGGCCGGGCTCGCCGGCGAGCTGCTGCTCGGCCCGGCCAGAGAGAGCCTGGCCCGCCGTCTGGTGGGCCGCGGACACCGCCCGCTGCCGGTGGTGGTGGCCGCCTCGCTGGGCGCCTCGGCGGGGCTGGTCGGCGCTGCGGACCTCGCCCGCGCCGAGGTCTCCCGCCGCGGCGGCGACGGTCGCGGGTGAGGCGGCGCCCGGCATACCCGCATCGCGGACCAGCGCGAGGCCTGGGGGAGGATGGACCCATGACCTCGCTGCGCGTCGCCTCCTACAACATCCGAGGACTCAAGGACGACGCCGCGGCCGCCGCGCAGGTGGTCCGCGCCCTGGCCCCGGACGTGCTCCTGCTGCAGGAGGTCCCGCGGTACCCGGCGTCGGAGTACGCCATCAGCGCCTTCGCCCGCTCCTGCGACCTGCTGTGGTCGGGGCGGACGAGGCTGGTGAGCGGCACCGGCCTCATGACCGCGCTCCGGGTGACCGCCGAGGACTCGCAGGACCGCCGGCTCGGCGTCGGGCTGCGGGAGAACCCGCGCAGCTACACCGTCACCCGGGTGCGGCTGCCCGACGGTCCCCGAGCCAGCGTGGTCTCGATCCACCTCTCGCTGCGACCCGACCAGCGCGCGCAGCACGCACGCACGGTGCTGACCGAGCTGGCGGCCGACCCGCCTTCCCCGACGACGAGCCGCTGGTCGTGGGGGGCGATCTCAACGAGGAGCGCGACGGGGCCGCGTGGGGAGCCATCGGCGAGGCGCTGGTCGAGGTGTCCGCGGACCGACCGACCTTCCCCGCCCACCAGCCGCACCGTCTCATCGACGCGATCTTCGCCCGCGGCCACGCGTCCGCGACCCCCGGGGACCCGGCGCTGCTCGACGGGATGCCCGTCACGAGGGCGAGCGACCACCTGCCGGTCTGGGTCGACCTCGAGCTCTGATCAGACCCGGGCCCCGTCGTCCCCGTCGAAGGGTTGTCGGCGTCGGGGCTGACGCAGGACGAGGAGCACGAAGCCCGCGACGGCGAGCAGCATGCCGAGCGCGGCGAACCACCGGTCCAGCAGCGGCACGATCGCCGAGAAGACCACGAGCAACGGACCGACGACCAGACCGACCACGATGCCCCAGAAGTGGAGATCGCCGGCGGGCAGCGGCGGCGGCGGGGAGGGACGAAGTGGTCCTCCTCCTCCGGCGGCTCGTAGGAGCGGTGGTCGGTCGCCATCCCCTCCGGTGTCCGGGTCCCGTGGTGGGAGGCCGGTGGCTCGGCGGGCCACGGCGGGTTCACCGTATGCCCCTGCGCCCCGGCACCGTCCTCGCGCAGCCCGGCGACGATGTCCCGGAACGCGCGGTCGACGTCGGGGTCGCCGGGGCCGTTCTCGGGGCTGGACGAGGTCACACCCCGTCAGTCTCGCACGGCCCTGTGGCGCCAGCATGGTCGATCCGGGTGGTCGGGGGTAGAGTCGGCGCGCACCCCAGCCCGATCCACGGCGACGACGCCACCAGGAGGACCACGTTGATCTACTGGATCCTCAAGCACTTCGTCGTCGGGCCGCCGATCAGGGCGATCTTCCGTCCCTGGATCGAGGGTCGCCAGCACGTCCCGGAGCAGGGCGCGGCCATCCTGGCCAGCAACCACCTGTCCTTCTCCGACTCGATCTTCCTGCCGCTCATGGTCCACCGGCGCATCACCTTCCCCGCCAAGATGGAGTACTTCACCGGCACCGGGGTCAAGGGGTGGCTGACCAAGCTGTTCTTCACGTCCACCGGGCAGATCCCCATCGACCGCTCCGGCGGGTCGGCGTCCATGGCCGCCCTCGAGCAGGGCCTCGAGGTGCTGCGGCGCGGCGAGCTCTTCGGCATCTACCCCGAGGGCACCCGCAGCCCGGACGGCAAGCTCTACCGCGGCAAGACCGGGATGGCGCGGATGGCGCTGGAGGCCGACGTGCCGATCATCCCCTGCGCCATGATCGACACCGACAAGGCGCAGCCCACGGGGCAGCGCATCCCCAACGTCGTGCAGGTCGGGGTGCGCATCGGCCGGCCCATGCACTTCCCGGAGCACGCCGGCCGCAGCGAGGACCACGCCATCCTGCGGCAGATCACCGACGAGGTGATGGCCGAGCTGCAGCGGCTCTCCGGCCAGGAGTACGTCGACGAGTACGCCGCCACCGTCAAGGAGCGGCTGACCGCGCGCGCCCGCGCCGGGGTCGAGCAGGCCCGGGTCGGCATCGAGCACGCCGCGGAGCGGGCCCGCGAGGGACTGGAGCACGCGGGGGAGCGCGCCAAGGAAGGCCTGGGGCAGGCCAAGGGCGACCTCGCCGACGCCACCGGGCGGGCCCGGGAGAACCTCGCCGAGCGGCGGGCACGCCGGCATCCCGACACCGAGCTGGCGCCGCCGCAGGACTGACGCCGCGTCAGACGACCCCAAGCCGTCTCCTACGATGGTGCGGTGAGCATCGACCTCAGCGGACTGGCCACCTCGGGCGGCCATGACATCGACTGGCCCGACCTGCCGGCCCGGCAGCAGCCGACGTGGGACGACACGGCGGCCCTGGCCCAGACCCTGTCGGTGCTCTCCACCTATCCGCCGCTGGTCTTCGCCGGTGAGTGCGACCAGCTGCGCCAGCGGATGGCCGCGGTCGCGGCCGGGGACGCCTTCACGCTCCAGGGCGGCGACTGCGCCGAGACGCTCGCGGACGTCACCGGTCCCAACATCCGGGACCGGATCAAGACGATCCTGCAGATGGCGGTGGTGCTCACCTACGGCGCCGGGCTGCCGATCGTCAAGGTCGGGCGGATGGCGGGCCAGTTCGCCAAGCCGCGCAGCGCCGACACCGAGACCCGCGACGGCGTCACCCTGCCCGCCTACCGCGGCGACATGGTCAACGGCTTCGAGTTCACCCCCGAGGCCCGCCGACCCGACCCCGAGCGGTTGCTGCGCTGCTACCACGCGAGCTCGGCCACCTTGAACCTCGTGCGCGGCTTCACCAGCGGCGGTTTCGCGGACCTGCGCAGCGTGCACGCCTGGAACAAGGGCTTCCTGACCGGGCCTGCGCAGGCGCGCTACGAGCAGATGGCGGGGCACATCGACCGGGCGGTGCGCTTCCTGGAGGCCTCGGGGGTCGCCGACGCCGAGGAGATGCGGCGCGTCGAGTTCTACTCCGCGCACGAGGCGCTGGTGCTGGACTACGAGCGCCCCATGGTCCGTCGCGACCACCGCACCGGGCTGCTCTACGACACCTCCAGCCACCTGGTCTGGGTGGGGGAGCGGACCCGCGACCTGGACGGTGCGCACATCGACTTCGTCTCCCGGATCCAGAACCCCGTCGCGGTGAAGCTCGGCCCGACCGCCGACCGGGAGACCGTCCTCGCACTCATGGACCGGATCGACCCCGACCGCACCCCGGGACGGCTCACCTTCATCACCCGGATGGGTGCCGGGAAGATCCGGGACGTCCTGCCCTCCCTGCTCGGCTCGCTCGGCGAGGACGCGCGCAGGGTCGCGTGGGTGTGCGACCCCATGCACGGCAACACCTTCACCTCGCCCAGCGGCTTCAAGACCCGCCGCTTCGAGGACGTCGTGGATGAGGTGCGCGGCTTCTTCGAGGCGCACGCGGAGGCGGGGACGCACCCCGGCGGCATCCACGTGGAGCTGACCGGCAACGACGTCACCGAGTGCGTCGGCGGCACCACCCCGGTCGACCTGGACGACCTGGGCCTGCGCTACGAGACGCTGTGCGACCCGCGGCTCAACCACCAGCAGAGCCTGGAGCTGGCCTTCGTCGTGGCCGAGATGCTGGAGCGGGGCGGGCGCTGAGGTGGGCGACCGACAGGGGATGGTCGCCGACCTGCGCTCGGACACCCTGACCCGTCCGACGCCCGGCATGCGGGCCGCCATGCTCGAGGCCGAGGTGGGCGACGACGTCTACGGCGAGGACCCCACCGTCGCCGAGCTCGAGGAGCAGGTCGCGCGGCTGCTCGGCCACGAGGCCGCGCTGTTCATGCCCACCGGCTCCATGGCCAACCAGGTCGGGCTGCGGCTGCACGCGGGACCGGGGCAGGAGGTCATCAGCGACCACCTCGCGCACGTGCTGCGCGCCGAGCTGGGCGCGGCGGCGGCATACTCCGGCATCACGACGCGCAGCTGGGTGGCCGAGCGTGGGCGCCTGGACGTCGAGACGGCACTGCGCGTGATGGTGCCCGACGGCGGCGCCTACCAGGTCAGCACGGCCTGCGTCGTGGTCGAGAACACCCACAACTTCGGGGGCGGCACGGTCCAGCCGCTGCCCGAGCTGCGGCGGCTGCGGCAGCGGACGCAGGAGGCCGGGGTCGGGGTCCACCTGGACGGCGCCCGGCTGTGGAACGCGCACGTCGCCACCGGGGTGGCGCTCGCCGACTACGGCGCCTGCGCCGACACCGTCTCGGTCTGCCTCTCCAAGGGTCTCGGTGCCCCGGTCGGGTCGGTGCTGGCCGCCTCGGCGGAGCGGATCGGGCAGGCCCGGATCCTGCGCAAGCGGATGGGCGGCGGGATGCGCCAGGTCGGGATGCTCGCCGCCGCCGGACGGTATGCCCTCGAGCACCAGCTGGAGCGCCTCGCCGAGGACCACCGGCGCGCGGCCGAGGTCGCCGCCGCGGTCGGTGAGCAGCTTCCCGAGGTGGTCGACCCCGCCACGGTGGAGACCAACATCCTCGTGCTCGACGTCGGCGCGGCCGGCTGGTCGGCCGCCGACTTCGTGACGCGGGTCGGCGACCGCGGGGTGCACGGCTACCCGACCGACGCCCGGCACGCCCGCTTCGTGTGGCACCTCGACGTCGACGACGCCATGACCGGGCATACCGCCGACGTCCTGGTCGCGGTGCTCGGGGAGCGGCGGACCGGCGCGGGGTCGTGATGACGCCGGGGGGTCGTTCCGGTCGTGACCCGGTTCGCGGGCTGCCGCCCGGACAGCGCGCGACCCGGACGTGGCGCGCGTCCCACTACGGTCGGGTGCCGACCCTCGAGGCCGAGGGGTGGACGCTGCGCGTGGGTGGGGAGACGCTGGACGGCGGGGTGCGGGTGCTGACCTGGGAGGACCTGGCGGACCTGCCCGACGTGGAGGTCGAGGCCGACCTGCACTGCGTGGACCGGCACAGCGTGACCGGGCTGCGGTGGGGCGGCGTCCGGATGCGCGACGTCCTGGCCTTGGCCCCGCCGGCACCAGGGTCGGAGCACGTGCTCCTGGCCGCGGTGCGCGGCTACGCCGCCGCGGTGCACCTGGAGGAGCTGCGCCACCCCGACGCGCTGCTGGCGCACAGCGTCGACGGCGAGCCGCTCAGCCCGGAGCACGGGTGGCCGGCCCGGGTCGTGCTGCCGCACCTCTACGGCTTCAAGGGACCCAAGTGGGTGGTCGAGGCGACCTACCACCGTGAGCCGCAGCAGGGATGGTGGGAGTCGCACGGCTACCACCCGCGTGGCCGGGTGGCCCGGGAGGAACGCTTCGCGCACCAGGACTGAACGGGGGCTGGGATGTGGCTGACGACCCCGGGCGGCGCCGACCGAGCGGACTACACGACGACGAGCACGATCTCGGTGCCGGTCGGCACCTCCTCGCCGGGCTCGACCGACTGCTCCCGCACGGTGCCGAAGAACCCTCCGCGCACGTCCTCCCGTCGCACGACCAGGCCGAGCTCGGCGAGCTCCTCCTCGGCGGCGGAGAACTGACGCCCGACGACCTGCGGGACGGTGACCAGCTCGGGTCCCTGGGAGAGGGTGATCGTCACCGTGCTCCCGCGCTCCACCTGCCCGGCCGAGGGTGACTGGCTGACCACGGATCCCTCCGGGACCTCGTCGTCGAAGGCCTGCTCCGGTGACACGGTCACGCTGAGGCCCGCCTCGCGCAGGGCGGACACCGCCTCCTCCTCGGTCCGGCCGGTCACCTCGGGCACCTCGACCGGCGCCGGACCGTCGCTGATCACCACGTCCACGGCAGCACCGGGGGGCAGGGGGTCGCCGGCCGCGGGCGAGGTGCGCAGGACCCGACCCTCCGGCTCGGACTCGTGGTGCTCCCGGCTCTGCTCGCCGAGCTCGAGGTTCGCGGCGACGAGCGCCTCCGTGGCGGACTCCAGGGTGAGGCCGGCCAGCGGTGGCACGTCGTAGCGCTCCGGGCCCTGCGAGACCACGAGCGGCACGTCCGTGCCGTGCCGCACCTGGGTGCCGGGCTCCTGCTCGGCGGAGATCACCGTCCCGGACGGCACGTCCTCGGAGTAGGCGTAGCTGATGACCGGGTCCAGCTGCTCGGCGTCGAGCAGCGAGCGTGCCTCGTCCTCCGGGAGGTCGACCACCTGCGGCATGGCCGAGTGGACGCCGGGGCCCTCCAGCAGCCACCAGGCGGCATACCCGCCGCCGCCGAGGAGCAGCAGGAACAGCAGCGCCAGGACGACCCCGCCCCGACGCCGGGGTCGCGCGCGCTCCTCGCGCGGCGTCCTGGCATCCGCCCGCCTCGGCGTCGGCGTGCGGTTGCCGGTCGTGCGGGCGTAGTGCCCCTCGCCCTGGGCGGCGGCCAACGGCAGCTTCGTGGTCGAGCCGGCGCCACCACCGACCACCTGGGTCAGGTCCCCGGCGCCCGACCCGGCGGCCGGTGCCTGCGGCGCTGCGGGGACCCGGTCCAGCTCGGTGTCGGAGAGCTCGCGGACGACGGCCCGCAGCTGCACCAGGAGCGCCGACGCATCCTGGGGGCGGTCCGCCGGGTCGGTGGCGGCGACCCGCAGGATCAGCTCCTCCACCGGCTCGGGCAGGCCGGGCACGACGTCGCCGGCCCGCGGCACCGCGCCGTGCACGTGCTCGTAGGCGACCCGCAGCGGATCGCCGCCGGGGAAGGCCTTGCGCCCGGTGACCAGCTCGAAGAGCAGCAAGCCGACGGCATACACGTCGGCCCGGGCGTCGACGGCCCCGTGCTCCACCTGCTCCGGCGCGAGATAGGCGGCGGTGCCCCACAGCATCTCGGTGGTCGCCCGCTGGCCGGCCGCCGAGACCGCCCGGGCGAGACCGAAGTCCGCGACCTTGACCCCGCTCTCGCGGCCACCGGCCAGCAGGACGTTCTCGGGCTTGATGTCGCGGTGGACGAGCCCGTGCCGGTGGGCCTCCGCGAGCGCCTCGGCCACCGGGAGCAGGAGCGCCATGGCCCGTCGCGTCGACAGCGGTGCGTGGTCGCTGACGACGTCGCGCAGCGTCGGCCCCTCGACGAGCTCCATGGCGAGGAAGACGAGGTCCCCGTCCTCACCCTGGTCGTAGACCCCGACCACGTGCGGGTGGGAGAGCCGGGCGGCGGCGCGTGCCTCGGCGACGAAGCGCCGGACGAAGGAGTCGTCATCGGCCAGGTCCGGGCGCATCACCTTGAGCGCCACCGGCCGGTCCAGCCGCAGGTCCCGGGCCCGGTAGACCGTCGCCATCCCCCCGCGGGCGAGCTCGGCCTCCACCTGGTAACGACCGTCGATGACGCGGTCGTGGAGGGTGGGGGTCGGGGCACTCACGTGCCGAGTCTACGGAGCGGGGCGGCCGGACCGTGGGACGTGACCGGCCCGGGTATGCCGCCCTCGGGGGCGTTCAGAGGGTCGTCTGGAAGTACGTGATGTTGCGGACGTACTGCCGGGTGTCGGCGAACAGACCGTGCTGGCGCACGCTCGCCAGGCCCTGGTAGTAGCCGCCGATCGCCTCGTCGGTGGTGTCGGCGGACCGCAGGAGGGTGCGCATGATGACGACACCGGCGGTCACGTTGTCCTCCGGGTCGAGCAGGTTGAGCTCGCGCCCCACCAGGCCGGAGGCCCACTGCCCGGAGCTGGGGATCACCTGCATCGCACCGATCGCGTTGGCCGGCGAGACGGCCCGGTGGTTCCAGCCCGACTCCTGGTAGGACAGGGCCAGCATGAGGGTCGGGTCGACCCCGTGGCGCTCGCTCGTCCGCACGATGAGCTCGCGCACGGCCGCGCGGCTCGGGACCTCCGTGCCCGCCAGGTAGTCGCGGTTGGCGGCGGCCGACCGGGCGATCCCGTCGCCGTAGCGGTAGTGCAGGAAGGTGTCCGGCACCGCCTCGCCGGCGCGGTGGTCACCGATGGTCGTCTCGTCGTAGGGCCGGTCGAGGGGCTCGGGGCGGCTGCGGTCCGCCTCCGGTGCCGCGCCGCCCAGCCTGAGCTCCTGACCGGGGTAGATGAGGCGGGTGTCCTGCAGGTCGTTGGCGCGGGCGATGTCGGCCACGCTCACCCCGTGCCGGGCGGCGATGTCGGTGAGGGTGTCACCGCCGCGGACCGTGACCGTGCCGCCGGAGGAGGCGCCGCCGGAGGAGGCGCTGCCGCCCTTCTCGCTCCCGGACGAGGGTGCCGGGGCCGACGCGGCGGGTGCGACGTCGGTGTCTCCGCCGACCGGTATGCGCAGCCGGGCGCCGGGCATGATCCAGCGGCCGCCGTCGGGCAGGGAGTTGGCACGGACGAGCGCGCGCGGGCTCACGTCGTAGCGGGCCGCGATGTCGTAGACCGTGTCGCCTGCAGTCACGGTATGGGTGGTCTCCCGCGTCGCCTGGAGGACGGCGAGGGGAGCGGTGGCGTGCACGCCGGTGGGCGCGACGTAGGCGTGGGTGGGCAGGTCTCCGGGCGGCAGTGCGGCGAAGAGAGGGCTCACGTCGTGCTCCTCCGAGAGTGGCGGGTGAGGGGGCAGGGACTCCTGTGGCCGTCGTGGTCGACGGGGACATGGTGACCAGTGGGGCACGAGGGACAGTACCCGGCCGCGGCCGATCACGCCACTGTCCCGGCGTGTCGCTGCATATGGTTGACTGGCCCTGTGCTAAGTGACACCGATGTAGTTCCAGAGTGGCTGACTGTCCCGGACGTGATGGAGCGCACCGGCGCGACGCTGCAGGCGGTGCGGCGGTGGCTGCAGGAGCGGGACGTGGTGGGGGTGCGTCGCGGCCCGGACCGGGTGGTGATGATCCCCGCCACCTTCTTCGTCGACGACGGTCCGCTGCCGACGTTGCGCGGCACCATCACGGTGCTCGGCGACGGCGGGCACAGCGACGAGGAGATCGTCGCCTGGCTCCACGCCCCGGACGACACGCTGCCGGGCGGCAGCGCGATCGCCTCCCTGCACGCCGGGGCGAAGACCGAGGTGCGACGCCGCGCCCAGGAGGAGGCCTTCTAGGTCCGTCGGGGAGAGCCGGTCAGACGGCGCGGTCGGTGCACACGCCGACGAGGTCGCGCAGCGCCTGCGTGCCCTCGTCGGTGAGGCCGGGGGTCTGGTCGAGGGCCTGCAGCGCCCGGTCGGCGCCGTCGCTGATGAGCTCCTCGGTGCGCTGCAGGGCGGTGGACCGGACGAGCACCTCGCGCAGGGACTGCACCGCTTCTTCGTCGAGGTCCGGGTCGCCGAGGGAAGCCTCGACCAGGGCGACCCCGTCGGGATCGGCGTGGGCGAGGGCATACGCGACGAGCACGGTGTGCTTGCCCTCGCGGAGGTCGTCACCGGCGGGCTTGCCGGTCTGCCCGGGGTCGCCGAAGACGCCGAGGACGTCGTCGCGGAGCTGGAAGGCCTCGCCGAGCGCAGCCCCGTAGCGGGCCAGGCCCGCGCGGGTCACCGCGGAGGCGCCGGCGGCGTCCGCGCCGATGAGAAGGGGCTGCGACGGAGTAGCGGGCGCTCTTGTGCCGGATGACGGTGCGGCACCGCTCCAGCCGTGCGGCGAGATCGAGGTCGCGCCACCCGCGTGCCCCCTCGAGGATGTCGAGGAACTGGCCGCCCATGAGCTGGGTGCGCATCCGGTCGAACTCGGGCCGGGCGCGCTGCAGGGCGGCGGCCGGCAGCCCGCTCGTCGCGAAGGCCTCGTCGGTCCAGTTGAGACAGAGGTCGCCGGCCAGGATCGCCGCCGCGTGACCGAAGCGCTGCGCGTCCCCGGACCACTCCTGCTGCTGGTGCCACGTGCCGAAGGTGCGGTGCGCCGCGGGCCGGCCACGGCGCAGGTCGCTGTTGTCCATGACGTCGTCGTGCAGGAGCGCTGCCGCCTGGAAGATCTCCATCGCGCTGGCGGCGCGGACCACCCCGGGGCCGTCCGGCTGCCCCAGGGCGCGCCATCCCCAGTAGAGGAACGCCGCCCGGAGCCGTTTCCCGCCGGAGAGGAGGTCGGCGACGGCGTCCACCAGGGGGGTCATCGGGGGGCCGAGCCCGGCGAGCACCTCGCGCTGCCGCACGAGGTGCTCGTCCAGGGCCTGCTGCACGCGGGGGCGGAGGTCCACGCCGTCCAGGACGTGCATCGCGAGTCCTCCTGTGCCTGACCGGGTGGCCGATGGGTGGGCCGGAAGGGCGGTAGGCCCGGCGGGTCGCCCTGCCCCCGAGCCTAGCCGCTGCGCCGGGCAGGTCCGGGTCGCCCCCTCCTACGACCCGGACCTGCCGACGGATCCATGGTGCTGCGGGTGCCCGGGTGGGCGCAGAAGTTGTCCACAAGCGCCACGGGGAGGGGTTGAGTCTGTCGGGGGCGAGTCGTACATTTGTCTCCGTGGATCGAACACAAGTTCGATCCACGGGTCGTCCCGTGACCGATCGGTCGCCCCGTCGTCCGCGAGGAGGAGCAGCATGAGCAGGAGCTATCAGGAGCTGGTCGAGGTGAGGACCGGCGCCGCGGGCGAGCACGGGATCCGGCTGGAGGGGGCCGTGGCGCCGGACCCCGACGGCGGGTGCCCGCAGGTCCCCACCGTCTTCCTCTGGCGGGGACGGGTGCACCTCGTGCGTGCGGTGCTGAGCCGATGGACCCAGCGGGTGCCGTGGTGGCGTGGCGAGGACGGGCGGGAGGACGCCCGGGCCTCGGCGGACCCGGCGGGTGGGAGCACCGGCGCGACAGAGCTGGAGCGGGTGGTCTGGCGGGTGGAGGCCGGTGCCGGGAAGGCGTCCGGGACGGGGGTCTACGACCTGGTGCAGGGCGGCCGGTGGTGGCTGGAACGGGTCGCCGACTGACGAGGCCGGCGGAGCCAGGAGCGCGCGACGAGGGCACGAGCACGACGAAGCACGAACGACGCAGCCAGACGACGAAGCCAGACGACGAAGGACGACGGAGAGGACGACGAGATGACGGTCATCGAGACGGGGGTCACGGCCGGGGCCGTGCTGGACCTGCTGGAGCGCTCGCGGGGGGTGCTCCTGGAGGCGTGCCACAGCGGCACCGCCGCCGAGCGCTACACCTGTGCCCACCTGGCCGCGCTGCGGGCCGGGGCGGCGTTGCTGGCCGCCCGCACGACACCGGTGCCGCGCAGCCGCCCGCGCAGCGTCTGGGAGGTGCTGCCCTCGGTCGCGCCGGAGCTGACCGAGTGGGCCGCGTTCTTCGCCGCGTCCGGTCGGCGACGGGTCGCCCTGGAGCGTGGTGCCGGCAGCGTCACCGCCCGGGACGCCGACGACCTGGTCCGGGCGGGGGAGCGCTTCCTGGAGCTGGTGCGGGCCTCGCTGCACCTGCCGTGCGAGGCGCCGGTGCACGCCGAGCTGGTCCCGCTGGGTCACGGGTGAGCCCGGTGGCCGGAGCCGGTGACGACTTCGTCCATCTCCACGTCGCCTCCAGCGCCTCGATGCGCTACGGCGCGTCCCACCCGGCCGAGCTGGTGGCCCGGGCCGCCGAGCTGGGGCAGTCGGCGTTGGCGCTGACCGACCGTGACGGCCTCTACGGCGCGGTGCGCTTCGTCCGGGCCTGCGGCGAGGCCGGGATCGCGCCGGTGCTGGGGGTGGACCTCGCCCTGGCGGGTTCGCCACCCGGGCCGGGAGGACAGACCCGCCACCCCGGCGTCGACCGCAGCCCGTTCGTCACCGGGCTCCGGGAGCAGGAGCAGCATGAACGGCGGGTGGCACCCGGCCGCGGCTGGGGCGAGGGACCAGATGCCCGGCCGGAGCGCCGGGGCCCCCGCAGTCCGGTCAAGGGCGGGACGCTGGTCGACGACCAGCAGCCGAGGGTGGTGCTCCTCGCACGCGGCCAGCGCGGTGGCGCCGAGGCAGGGGCGGGGTGGGCCAGGCTGTGCCGTCTGGTCACCCAGACGCATCTGTCGGGCGAACGCTCCGTGCCCCGGGTCACGCCCGAGCTGATCGCCCGGGCGGCGGCCGCCACGGCCGGGGTGGCCCCCGTCGTGCTGCTGCTCGGCCCGGACTCCGACGTGGGCAGGGCGCTGCTGGCGCGCCGCCGGGACCTGGCCAGGCAGCTGCTCACGGGGTGGGCCCGGCTGCTCCCACCGGGGGCGGTGCGGGTCGAGGTGGTCTGCCACGGCGGCCCCGACGGCACGCCGGGCAGCCTGGCGCACGCCACGGCCACCTGGGCGCTGGCCCGCGAGGCGGGCATTCCCGCGGTGCTCACGGCCGCGGTGCGGCACGCCCGTCCCGACCAGGCCAGGGTGGTGGACGTGCTCGACGCCGCCCGGCGGCGGGTGGCGCTCGACGAGCGCCACCTGGACCGGGTCAGCAGCGCCGGTCACCTGGCGACGACCGCCACCATGCACGGGCTGGCCCGCCAGCTCGAGCACGCCGCCGGGCCGGGGGCCCGCGCCGAGGAGCTGCTGCGGGAGACGCTGGAGCTGGCCGCGGCCTGCCACCAGGACGCCCGGTCCGACCTCGGCATCGGAGCGGTCCATCTGCCCGAGCCCGAGGTGCTGGGGGTGCAGGGCGTCGGGCAGGCCCACCAGGTCCTCACCGAGCGCTGCACGCAGGCCGTCACCACGCGCTATCCCGGTGCGGGGGCCTCGTCCCGGCGCAGGATCCACGAGCGGCTCGAGGACGAGCTGGGTGTCATCGCCGGCCTGGGCTACCCGACCTACTTCCTCACGGTCGCCCAGGTGTGCGACCTGATCCGGGACAACGGCGTGCGGGTGGCCGCCCGCGGGTCGGGGGCCGGGAGCCTGGTCACCTACCTGCTGGGCGTCAGCGGTGTCGACCCGCTGGAGCACGACCTGCTCATGGAGCGTTTCTGCTCGCCGCTGCGCGCCCAGCTGCCGGACATCGACATCGACGTCGAGTCCGCCCGCCGCACCGAGCTCTACGAACGCATCCTGGAACGCTTCGGCTCCGAGCGGGTGACCTGCGTGTCGATGACCGAGACCTACCGGGTGCGGCACGCCGTGCGGGACGTCGCCGCCACGCTGGGGATGCCGCCGGGCGAGATCGACGTCATCGCCAAGGCCTTCCCGCACATCCGCGCCCGGGACGCGCGCTCAGCGGTCCGGGACCTGCCCGAGCTGCGCCGTCAGGGGCTGGACGCCCCACGGATGCAGCTGCTCATGGAGCTGGTGGAGTCGCTGGACGGTCTGCCCCGACACCTCGCGATGCACCCGTGCGGTGTGGTCCTGTCCGACACCGGGCTGCTCGACCGGACCCCGGTCGAGTCCAGCTGGCTGGGTTTCCCGATGAGCCAGTTCGACAAGGACGACGTCGAGGAGCTCGGCCTGCTCAAGCTCGACGTGCTGGGCATCCGGATGCAGTCGGCGATGACGCACGCCCTGGACGAGGTCGCGCGGGTCGACGGCGTGCAGATCGACCTGGACGACCGGACCCAGGTGCCGCTCGACGACCCGGACACCTTCGCCCTGATCCAGTCCACCCGGACCCTCGGCTGCTTCCAGATCGAGTCGCCCGGGCAGCGGGAGCTGGTCGGCAAGTTCGCCCCGGAGACCTTCGCCGACATCATCATCGACATCTCGCTCTTCCGTCCCGGGCCGGTGAAGTCCGACATGATCCGACCCTTCCTGCACGCGCGTCAGGGGTGGGGCGAGCCGGAGTACCTCCACCCCAGCCTGGTGCCCTACCTGGAGGAGACGTGCGGGGTGGTGGTCTTCCACGAGCAGGTGCTGCAGATCGTCGCCCGGACCACCGGGGTGTCCCTGGCCCAGGCCGACGAGGTGCGCCGGGCCATGGGCAGCCCGGCGGGGCAGGACGAGGTGGAGGTGTGGTGGCGCGCGGCGGCCGCGGCACGGGGCTACCGCCCGGGGGAGGTGGACCGGATCTGGGAGGTGCTGGCGGCCTTCGCCTCCTTCGGCTTCTGCAAGGCCCACGCGGCGGCCTTCGCGCTCCCGACCTACCAGTCGGCCTGGCTCAAGACGCACCACACGGCGGCCTTCCTCGCCGGCGTCCTCACGCACGACCCGGGGATGTATCCCAAGCGCCTCATCCTGGACGAGGCCAGGACGATGGGGGTCCACGTGCTCGGGCTCGACGTCAACGCCTCGGGCGCGGCCTACCGGGTCGAACGCGTGGACCCCTCCTGCTCGGGCGAGGACGACCCGCCCGACCAGGAGGCGGGTGGCCGGGGCGGCTTCGGTCCTCTCGACGCCACCGTGCAGCCGGCCACGGCGCAGGGCACGCTGCGGCGGGCGCCCGACCGGGTCGACGTGACGATGCGGCTGATCGAGCGCCGGGCGGGTGGCTACGGCATCCGGCTGTCCCTGTCCGACGTCAAGGGGATCAGCGAGGACGAGGTCTCGCGGATCGTCGCCGGCCAGCCCTACGACTCCCTGGCAGACCTGTGGCACCGGGCCCGCCCCAGCCGCCCGACGGCGGAGCGGCTGGTGCTCGCCGGGGGGCTGGACGAGCTGCACCGGGTCGGACGGCGTGCCCCTCGCCCCGCACGTCCCGGTGCCCGGGCGGGGACGGCGACCGGGCGGGTGGGTCTCACCCGGCGCGACCTGATGCTGCACGTGCGTGACCTGGAGCGCTGGTCCCGCCACGCCGCCAGCGGTCGTGGCCGCGCCGGTGCTGCGCGGCACCGTCCGGCTCCCGCCCTCGGCGCCGGGGAGGTGGCGGCGCGGGCGGAGGGCCAGGCGGTCGGGCGCCGGTCCTGGCACCAGACCTCCGCCTCCGCGACCACGCAGCTGACGCTGCAGTTCGGCGACGACCCCGCACCGCTCGTCGGCAGCGGCCTGCCGGAGATGAGCGGGTCCGAGCAGCTGCGGGCCGAGCTGGAGGTGCTCGGCATGGACGTCAGCCAGCACGTGGTGGCCGGCTTCGGTCCGATGCTGGCCGACCTCGGGGTGACCCGGTCCCGGGACCTGCTCTCCTACCGTGGCGGTGCCGAGGTGCTCGTGGCCGGTGCCAAGGTGGCGACCCAGACCCCGCCGGTGCGGTCCGGCAGGCGGGTGGTCTTCCTCACCGTGGACGACGGCAGCGGACCGGCGGACGCCACCTTCTTCGAGGACGTCCAGGGTCCCTACGCCGCGACCGTGTTCCACTCCTGGCTGCTCATGGTGCGTGGTGTGGTGCGCCGCACCGGTCCGCGCGGGGTGTCGATCAGGGCGACCGCGGCCTGGGAGCTGGGGGAGGTCGCCCAGGCCTGGGAGCTCGGTGGTCGCGCCGCGGCGCTCGAGGTGATGGAGCAGGCCGAGCGCACCGCCCGGCTCCTGGCGCAGGAGGCGGAGGACGCCTCGCGGCGGGCCTCGGAGAAGGCCGGTGCCCCGGCGGGCCGCCGGGTGCTGCTGCACGCCTCCGGCTTCGCCCAGTCGCCGTATGCCGACGTCGCGCCCGCGGGCGAGGCGACCCGGCAGCCGGGCACCAAGCTGTGGCACTCCAGCCCGGGGAGCCCGGGGTGGTGAGTCGCGGGTGGGTGATGCACGTCGACATGGACGCCTTCTACGCCGCGGTCTCGCTGCTGGAGAGGCCGGACCTGCGCGGCCTGCCGGTGGTGGTCGGCGGAGGCTGGCGCAGCGTGGTGCTCGCGGCGACCTACGAGGCCCGGGCCTACGGCGTGCGGTCCGGCATCCCCATGGCCACCGCGCGCCGGCTGTGCCCGCCGCTGGTCGTGGTCCGGCCCGACCCGGACAGCTATGCCCGGGTCTCCGAGGCGGTGATGGCGATCTTCGCCGAGGTCACCCCCCAGGTCGAGCCGGTCTCGATGGAGGAGGCCTTCCTCGACCTCTCCGCGACCGGACGACGCTGGGGAGGCCCGGAGCGGATCGGCGGCTGGATCCGCGACACCGTGGCCGACGAGCAGGGGATCACCTGCTCGGTCGGCGCCGCCCCCTCCAAGGCCGTCGCCAAGATGGCCTCCCGGGTCGCCAAGCCGGACGGTATGCGGGTGGTCGCCCGCGAAGAGGTCGTCCCCTTCCTGCATCCGATGCCGGTGGGTGCGCTGTGGGGGGTGGGAGAGTCCACCGAGGCCGAGCTGCACCGGCTGGGCCTGCACACGGTGGCCCAGCTGGCCCACGTGCCCGTGACGACGCTGCGCCGCGCCTTCGGCGAGCAGTCCGCCGCGCGGCTGCACACCCTGGCCTGGGGGATCGACGAGGACCCGGTCGTGCCGCAGCGCCGGGAGCGCAGCGTGGGGTCCTCGGAGACCTTCAGCCACGACGTGGACGACCCGGACCTCGTCCGCCGGCAGCTGCTGCACCTCGCCGAGCGGACGGCCAGCCGCATGCGCCATGCCGGGGTGCTGGGCCGCACCGTGGTGCTCACGGTGCGCTTCTCCGACTTCACCACCATCACCCGCTCCCGCACCGTCGCCGTCCCCACCGACGTCACCCGTGAGGTGCACGGCACCGCCTGCGCGCTGTATGCCGCGCTGGGGCTGCAGCGTGCCCGGATCCGCATGCTCGGGGTGCGGGTCGAGGGCATCACGGAAGCCGGGCAGACGCCGGTCCAGGGCAGGCTCGACGAACCGGAGCGGGGCTGGCGCGAGGCCGAGCGCGCCGCCGACCGGGCGGTTGCCCGGTTCGGGCAGCAGGCGGTGCGCCCGGCCAGCCTGCTGTGCCGGTGAGCGGCCGCCCGGGCCGGCGCCGGACGGGCGACGCGGACCGTGCACCAGACCAGCCTGCTGCGCTGCCGGAGGACCACGCGGAGCGTGCGTCGGACCAGCCTGCTCCGCTGCCGGACGGCCACGCATACCCTCTGCCAGGAGGACCTCCGGCCCCGCCGACCCGGTCCGGGGAACTCCGGGTAGTGCTCGACTCGTTCACGTCTTATCCTGGAGATCAGGACCATGGCGTCGGTCTCCGTGTCACCGACCGAACGACCGATGACTCGCACCACCGGAGGTGAACGTGCCGCTCTCAGACCACGAGCAGCGTGTGCTCGAACAGATGGAGCAGGCCCTCTATGCCGAGGACCCCCGCCTCGCGAGCCAGCTCAAGCGCCCCGCGTCCGGCGGAGCAGCTGGCGGGCTGGACCGGCGGCGGCTCGTCCTGGGAGTCATCGGCGCTCTCGCCGGGCTGGCCCTGGTGGTCATCGGCGTGATGTCCTCCATGATCTGGGTCGGCGCCCTGGGCTTCCTCGCGATGGTGCTGGGTGGTGCCTGGGCCGCCTCCCCGGCCCGCACCGGCTCCACCAAGGGTGCGGGGTCAGGCCGGCTGGGCGTCGTCGGCAAGGACGGGACGGTCCGCAAGCCCGGCACCACGGGTCCCGCCTCCGGATCCGGCCGGAAGAAGAACCCCCGGTCCGGCTCCTTCATGGAGCGGATGGAGCAGCAGTGGGACCGGCGACGGGAGCAGGGTCTCTGACCTCCGGCACCTCAGACCACGACCCGGGCCCTGCCCGGGTCGTCGACGTTTCCGGGGGCGAGCGCCCGGACCTGGCCGTCCTGGTGGGTCGGGTCGCCGACGGTGACCAGACCGCACTGGCGCAGGTCTACGACCTCATCGCGCCGCGCATGTTCGGTCTGGCCCTGCGCGTCCTGCGCGACCGGAACCTGGCCGAGGAGGTCGTCCAGGACGTCTTCCTGCAGCTCTGGCGCCAGGCGGGCGAGGTCGACCCGGCCCGTGGCTCGCCCCTGGGGTGGATCCTGACGCTGACCCACCGTCGGGCGGTGGACCGGGTGCGTTCGGAGCAGGCGCAATCCGATCGGCTGGACCGCTACGAATCCCAGCAGACGACACCGCCCTACGACGCGACCGCCGAGGAGGCGGTCGAGCGGATGGAGGCGACCAGGGTGCGCACGGCACTGGACCGGATCGGTGAGCCGCACCGGACCACCGTGGCCCTGGCCTACTTCTCCGGACTCACGCACCGTGAGGTGGCTGAGCGCATGGACATCCCCCTGGGGACGGCCAAGACGCGGATCCGGGACGGGTTGAGGAAGGTGCGCAGGGAGCTGGGCGGAGGTGAGCAGGGATGACCGAGGGTGAGATGCACGACCTGGCTGCGGCCTACGCCGTCGACGCCGTCGACCCCCAGGAGCGAGCTGCGTTCGAGGCCCATCTGGAGGGGTGCGAGCAGTGCCGTCGTGAGGTCCAGGACCTCCGGGAGGCGACGGTCCTGCTGACCGAGGACCTCGAGGTGGAGCCGCCCTCACAGCTGCGTGCGACCGTGCTCGACATGGTCGCCGCGGAGGCGCAGGGCCGGCCGCAGGACAGCACCCAGCCCGGGACGCAGGGAGATCCTGTCAAGGGCGGCACGGGGCAGGATGCCGGTGCCGAGGTCACGTCGCTGGCCGGCCGTCGTGAGGCCGCCCGGGAGCGTCGCGGCCCCAGACCGGGTCGATGGCTGGCGGCTGCTGCCGCCGCGGTGGTGCTGGCCGGCGGTGTCTGGGGTCTGACGCAGGCGCTGGACCGGGATCCGGCGACGCAGGTCCTGCAGGCGCAGGACGCTGCCGAGCGCACCGCCGACACCGCCGACGGTCCGGTGGCCGTCGTCGTGTCCGCCGCCGAGGGTCAGGCCGTGGTGCGCTTCCCGAGCGGGTTCGCCGCGCCCCAGGCGGGCAGCGTCTACCAGGCCTGGTTCGTGGGCGCCGACGGCACGGCACGTTCCGCGGGGGTGCTCGAGCCCGAGATGCTCGAGGAGGGCCAGGCCCTGCTCGAGGGTTCCCCCGACGGCGCCGTGGCGGTCGGGCTCACCGTCGAGCCCGAGGGCGGTTCGGCGCAGCCCACGACCGATCCCTTCGTCGTCGTCCCGCTCACCTGAGCCGAGCGACGCCGCAGTGCCAATGTCGAGCAGGGCGGCGTCGCGGGCTCCGATGTGATGTGCCTCACATCGGCAATCCGGCTGTCGAGGTGCTCCGAATCCTGTGCGTACCCCTCGTCGCGGCACACGGTCGCGGCGGTACGCGATCGAAGGAGTGACCCTCGATGAAGAAGATCACCACAGCCATGGCCGCCCTGGCCGCCCCCGCCCTCGTCGCGATGAGCGCCGCTCCCGCCCTGGCGGACCACGAGAACCAGACGGTCGAGCTCATGACCACGCTGGGTGAGCTCAACGACTCCGGCGCCTCGGGCGAGGCCTGGGCCAAGGTGACCGGCAACGAGGTGTGGATCAAGGTCGAGGCCCAGGGTCTGCTGGACGGGTCCCCGCACGCCCAGCACATCCACATCGGCGGGGCGGGCGAGTGCCCGGACCCGAACATGGAGGGCAGCGGCTACGAGGGTGCGATCCGCACCACGGATGCCATCGACAGCTACGGCGCCGTCCGGGTGTCGCTGACCGGGAACGACGCCGACACCTCCGAGGCCGCCGCGCTGGACGTGGCCAACTTCCCGGCGGAGGGCAGCTACACCTACGAGCGGACCTTCGAGGTGCCCAACGAGGTCGGCCAGGCGCTGCACCGTGGTGAGGGCGTCGTCGTGATCCACGGCGTCGACCACAACGGCTCCGGCGAGTACGACGGGGAGCAGATGTCCGACCTGGACGACAGCCTTCCCTCGGAGGCCACCGACCCGGCCGCCTGCGGCGCCTTCGAGATGGGCCAGATGAGCGCCCCCGGTGGCGGCGTGGAGACCGGTGGTGGCAGCACGACCGGGATGGAGAACGCCGGCATGATCGCGGGCGGCGCGCTGCTCGCCGCGGCCGGTGCGGGTGCCTTCGCGCTCAACCAGCGCCGCCGGACCGACAGCTGACATGTCGCCCGAGCGCACCGACCAGGGCCGTGGGGGCCTCGCCCTCACGGCCTTGGCCGTGCTCGCCGTCCTCGTCGGCGTGATCGTCGTCGGCGTCGGGTTCGCCACGCAGCGGCCCGACCCGCCCGCGCCCACGCCGGCCACCGCGCAGCAGACCGCTTCGGAGCAGGACGGCGCCGCGGCCACGCAGGACCCCGACAGCGGGTCCGACAGCGACGCCGCGCCGACCACGGCGGAGCCTGAGGCCTCGGACGAGGCCGCGGGTGCGGTGCCGGGTCCCGAGGAGTCGGACGAGCAGGACGGGTCCGACGCCGAGCGGACCGTCGAGGGCCTGGAGCCCTCGGAGCCGGTGGAGGTGCGCATACCCTCCATCTCGGTCACCAGCCCGTTGCACGCCCTCGGTCTCGCCGACGACGGCACCCTGGAGGTGCCCAGTGGCGATCGCTACCACGAGGCCGCGTGGTACGACGGGTCACCCACGCCCGGAGAGGTCGGGCCGACCGTCATCGAGGGGCACGTGACCGGTGCCGGAGGCATCGAGTCAATCTTCTTCGAGCTCGGCGCCCTGGAGCCCGGCGACACCGCCGAGGTGGACCGCGAGGACGGCCAGACGGTGATCTACGAGGTCTACCGCGTCGACCAGTTCCCCAAGGACGAGTTCCCGACGGTCGACGTCTACGGGCCGACGGACGAGCCGGAGCTGCGGCTCATCACCTGTGGCGGTGAGTTCGACGAGTCCACGGGACACCACGAGGACAACACCGTCGCGTATGCCCGGATGGTCGAGGGCTGACCGGCGCAACGACCCGATCACAGGCAGGACCCACGAACCACGTCCTCCGGTGCCGTCCGCAGGGAGACAGGCACCGGAGGACGTTTCTCGTGCTCACGAGGGGGTGAGCACCAACGCGCTCACGACGAACATCGCGATGAGCGCGAAGGCGGTCGCCAGCTCGATGAGGATGTTGAGGCCGACCGCCCGCAGCGCCAGCCGGGTGTGGCGCAGCGCCTCACGGCGGTCCTTCGTCCGGACCAGGGAGACGAGGAAGATCCCGAGGGGGAAGCCCAGGAAGAGGCCCACGACCGGGATGACGAACCCCAGGACGAGGGCGCAGAGCACGCCGATGACGAGGGTCGAGGTGCGGACCCCGGCGCGGCGCATGTGCTGGCCGGGGACGGCCCACTGCAGCGCGACGCCGAGCGCGTAGACCAGCGCTGAGAGCGCGAAGACCACCCACCCCAGTGTGCTCTGCTGCGTCAGGGCCCACATGAGGGACCCCACGAGCACGACGAGCAGCCCGGGCAGGATCGGCAGGACGATCCCCACGACGCCGATCGCCATGAACACCAGGATGAGGATCTCGGCCGGCTCCATGGTGCAGATTGTGCCCGACACAGACCGACGCCCGCCCGGCACGGGTGCCGGGCGGGCGTCGGTGCGGCTCAGGACCGCGTCGGGGGAACCTCAGACCGCAGGGGTCTCCTGCTCCTGGAGCCGGTGGGTCTCGTCGGTGATGTGCACGTCGTCCACCGCGCGCAGCTTGTCGAGGTGCTCCCGCCCGTGGTGGGCGCAGAAGTGCAGCTCGAGGCCGTCTCCCAGACGGGCCCGGACGTAGGCCTGGGCCCCGCAGCGGTCGCAGCGGTCGGCAGCGTTGAGTTCAGGGGTCAGAGTGGCGTTCACGGCGGTCTCCTCTCCAGTGGCCAACCAACGGTTGGTCGTCACAGTCAAACATGCCAACGCCCCCGGACCGCGTCTTTGTGCCCGGGAGGAGCACGTTTCGCTCTGCGCGTAAGCCGGTCCTGACCAGCAGCAGCGCGCCGCGCCTCCCGGGGCCTGTCGGCGCCCCGCGCTAGCCTGCCGGTCGTGACCACTCAGGACTACTCCGCCCGCCACCTGCAGGTCCTCGAAGGCCTGGAGGCGGTGCGCAAGCGCCCGGGGATGTATGTCGGGTCCACCGACGCCAGGGGCCTCATGCACTGCCTCTGGGAGATCATCGACAACGCGGTCGACGAGGCGCTGGGCGGCCACGGGGACCGGATCGAGGTGATCCTGCACTCCGACGGGTCGGTCGAGGTGAAGGACCGGGCGCGGGGCATACCCGTCGACATCGAGCCGCGCACCGGCCTGTCCGGGGTCGAGGTCGTCTTCACCAAGCTGCACGCCGGCGGGAAGTTCGGCGGTGGCTCCTACGCCGCCTCCGGAGGGCTGCACGGCGTGGGGGCCTCGGTGGTCAACGCGCTGTCCGCCCGGCTGGACGTCGAGGTCGACCGCGCCGGCAAGACCTACGGCATGAGCTTCCGGCGCGGCGAGCCCGGGACCTTCGACGACGCCGGGGGCAGCCCGGACCCGAACGCTGCGTTCACACCGTTCGAGCGCAGCAGCGACCTCGCCGTCGTGGGCAAGGCCAGACGCGGGGTCACCGGCACCCGGGTGCGCTACTGGGCCGACCCGCAGATCTTCCTGGCCCAGGCGCAGTTCGCCTACGACGAGCTCGTCGCCCGGGCCCGCCAGACCGCCTTCCTCGTCCCCGGGCTCACCATGGTCATCCGCGACGAGCGCCGCCTCGCGGGGACGCCGGGCGCGGACGGGCCCGCGGAGGAGACGTTCGCCTACTCCGGCGGCATCGCGGAGTATGCCGAGTACCTCGCGGCCGACGCCGCGGTCACCGACGTCTGGCGGCTGCAGGGGTCGGGCAGCTTCACCGAGACCGTGCCGATGCTCGACGAGCTCGGCCACATGGTGTCGAGGGAGATCGAGCGCGAGTGCGAGGTGGACGTCGCGCTGCGCTGGGGGACCGGTTACGACACCACGGTGCGCAGCTTCGTCAACATCATCACCACGCCCAAGGGCGGCACCCACCTGGCCGGCTTCGAGCAGGCGCTGATGAAGGTCTTCCGCAAGCAGCTCGAGACCAACGCCCGCAAGCTCAAGGTCGGCAACGACAAGGTGGAGAAGGACGACATCCTCGCCGGCCTGACCGCCGTCGTGACCGTCCGTCTCCCGGAGCCGCAGTTCGAGGGCCAGACCAAGGAGGTGCTGGGCACCAGCGCGGTGCGCACGATCGTGTCCCGCACCGTGGAGAAGGCCCTGACCGAGCGGCTCACGAGTACGCACCGCGGCGACAAGGCCCAGGCCTCGCTGCTGTTGGAGAAGGTCGTCGCCGAGATGAAGTCGCGCATCTCGGCGCGGCTGCACAAGGAGACGCAGCGCCGCAAGAACGCCCTGGAGTCCAGCTCGCTGCCCGCCAAGCTGGCGGACTGCCGCAGCAACGACACCGAGCGCTCCGAGCTCTTCCTCGTCGAGGGGGACAGCGCCCTGGGCACCGCCAAGCTCGCCCGGAGCAGCGACCACCAGGCGTTGCTGCCGCTGCGCGGCAAGATCCTCAACGTGCAGAAGGCCTCGGTCCAGGACATGCTGTCCAACGCCGAGTGCGCGGCGATCATCCAGGTCATCGGGGCCGGCTCGGGACGGTCCTTCGACCTCGACCTGGTGCGCTACGGCAAGGTCATCATCATGACCGACGCGGACGTCGACGGCGCCCACATCCGGACGCTCCTGCTCACCCTGTTCTTCCGCTACATGCGACCGCTGGTCGAGGCGGGGCGGGTGTATGCCGCGATGCCGCCGCTGCACCGGATCGAGGTCGCCGGTGGCCGGGGGAAGGGCCGGGAGCGGGAGTTCGTCTACACCTACACCGAGGCGGAGATGCGCCGCACGGTCGCGGGGCTGGAGAAGAAGGGCCGCACGGTCAAGCAGCCCATGCAGCGCTACAAGGGCCTGGGGGAGATGGACGCCGACCAGCTGGCCGAGACCACCATGGACCCGAGGCACCGGACGCTGCGGCGGATCACGCTGGCCGACGCCGCTCGGGCGGACGAGGTCTTCGACCTGCTCATGGGGTCCTCGGTCGCGCCCCGCAAGGACTTCATCGTCGACTCGGCTCACGACCTGGACCGGGAGCGGATCGACGCCTGACCCCGACCTTCTCGCCGGACGCCCGCCGTCACCCGCTGCCGCTGGATCCGGGGCGCGGGTTGGTCCGGGAT
Source organism: Serinicoccus marinus DSM 15273 (assembly GCF_008386315.1). Taxonomy (NCBI): domain Bacteria; kingdom Bacillati; phylum Actinomycetota; class Actinomycetes; order Micrococcales; family Ornithinimicrobiaceae; genus Serinicoccus; species Serinicoccus marinus. The sequence goes on from NZ_CP043808.1 coordinate 1,151,186, forward strand.
GCCGGCGCCGCACGGTAGACTGATTCTTCCCCGGTTGCCGTGTGCGACGCGGCCGGGTGCACCCCTCAGGACGATCCGATCCTGGGGGAGATCGGGCGCCGCGACGAGCGCCTGGAGGTAGGTCCGGTCACGCCGAGGGCGTCGAGGCGAGCACCCACCTCGACCCACTCGAAGAGGTGAGCTTCACATGGCCAAACCAGCACGCGCCGGTGCGTCCGGCAAGAAGAAGCCCCGCCACACCGCCGCCCAGAAGAAGGCAGCCCGCCAGGCGCGGGAGAAGCAGGCCCGCGCCCAGCTCAAGGGCGGCCGCGGCGACCGGCGCGGTTCGAGCCGGGGCGCCCAGGACGAGCGTCCGGTCGGCAAGCAGCGCTGGCGCGACCGCGACGAGCGGGACCCGCGCGGGCAGGGCGAGCGGGGGCAGCGTCGCCGCGACGACCGTGATGACCGCGGTGGTTACCGTCGCGATGACCGCGGTGACCGGGGTGGCTACCGCCGGGACGACCAGGGAGACCGGGGTGGCTACCGCCGGGACGACCGGGGAGACCGGGGCGGCTACCGCCGAGACGACCGGGGAGACCGGGGCGGCTACCGCCGAGACGACCGGGGAGACCGCGGTGGCTACCGCCGCGAGGACCGGGGAGACCGGGGCGGCTACCGCCGGGACGACCGCGGTGGCTACCGCCGGGACGACCGCGGTGGCTACCGCCGAGACGACCGTGACGACCGGGATGGCTACCGCCGAGACGACCGGGGTGGCTCGCGCGAGGGTCAAGGACGGCAGCAGGGCTCGGGCTACCAGGAGCGGACCTGGCGCTCGCACCGCGAGGAGCGCGAGGGTCGCCCGGGCCGCGGGCGGCACGAGGGACGCAGCTGGGAGGAGGGACGCCGGCGCGAGGACCGTGGACCGCGCGGCGACCGCTGGGAGGACCGGCGCGACAACCGTGGGAGGCCGTCCCGTTCGTGGGAGCGTGGCAGCACCGACGACTCCTTCGCCGAGGCCGAGGCCGAGGCCGAGCGCGACGCGGCGGACGAGGCCTACCAGCAGCGGGTCTCCGCCGACCGTTCCGAGGACGCGTCGGCGTCCGTCGAGCAGGACAACGGCTTCGTGCCGCTCGGGCTCCGCGAGGAGCTGGTCCAGGCGCTGGCGAGGATCGGCATCACCACCCCGTTCCCGATCCAGGCGGCGACCATCCCCGACGCCATGGCAGGCCGCGACCTGCTGGGCCGCGGCCAGACCGGCTCGGGCAAGACCATGGCCTTCGGCCTGCCGCTGCTCGACCGCCTCGCCGGGCGACCGCGTGCGGTGCCGCACCGGCCGCGTGCGGTGATCCTGACCCCGACGCGCGAGCTGGCCATGCAGATCGTCGACGCGCTGGCCCCGCTGATGCGCGCGGTCGACCGCCGTTTCGTGCTCGTGGCCGGGGGGATGTCCTACACCCCGCAGCTGCGCGCGCTGGAGAAGGGCGTGGACGTCCTCGTCGCCACCCCGGGTCGTCTCATCGACCTCGTCGACCGGAGCGCCGCGGACCTCTCCGAGGTCGAGGTGACCGTCCTCGACGAGGCCGACCACATGGCCGAGATGGGATTCGTGGAGGCGATCCGCCAGGTCCTCGACCTCACCCCCTCCGACGGCCAGCGGCTGCTCTTCTCCGCCACGCTGGACCACGGGGTCGACCAGGTCGCGAAGACCTACCTCAAGGACCCGGTCACCCACTCCACCGACGACGCACGCGCCAGCGTGACGACGATGGCGCACCACGTCTTCCTCGTGCACCCGCACCACAAGAAGCCGATCACGGCGGCCATCGCCAACCGCCCGGGCCGCACGGTGGTCTTCTGCCGCACCAAGCTCGGTGCGGACAGGGTGGCGCTCCAGCTGCGCGAGTCCGGTGTCTTCGCCGCCGCCCTGCACGGCGGTCTCAACCAGGCCCAGCGGACCCGCGTCCTGGACGCCTTCAAGTCCGGCACCCTGCCCGTGCTCGTCGCGACCGACGTGGCCGCGCGCGGCATCCACGTCGACGACGTCTCGCTGGTGCTCCAGGTGGACCCCCCGGCCGACCACAAGGACTACCTGCACCGCTCCGGACGCACCGCGCGGGCCGGGGAGGACGGCGTCGTGGTGACGCTGGCCCTGCCGCACCAGAAGCGGCAGGTGGCCCGGATGCTGGACGCCGCGGGGGTCGAGACCGAGCCCCGGCCGGTCGCCCCCGAGGACCACGCGGTGATCGAGACGGCGGGCGGGTCGGTGCCAGAGGGTGAGCCGGTGCCGCAGAGCCGGCTGGACGACGTCATGCGCCCCAAGCGCGGTCCGGGCCGCGGATCGCGGGCACCGCGCGGTCCTCGCGGCCAGCGCCAGGGAGACCGGGGGCAGGACCGGCGCCAGCAGGACCGGGGTCGCGACCGTCAGGGCCGGGGCGGCCCCGGCGGCTCCCGCGGCCAGCGCCAGGGAGACCGGCGGCCGGACCGGCGCTCCCGCGACTGACCTGCAGCGCCTACCATCGGCCCCATGACTTCGAGCCACGACGTCGTGGTGGTCGGCGGCGGGCACAACGGGCTGGCCGCCGCGGCCTACCTCGCCCGCGCCGGTCGCTCGGTCCTGCTGCTGGAGCGGTCGCCGGAGCTGGGAGGTGCGACCGTGTCGGCGGAGGCCTTCCCCGGCACCGGTGCCCGGCTGTCGCGCTACTCCTACCTCGTCAGCCTGCTGCCGCGCCGGGTCGTCGACGACCTGGGTCTCTCGCTGCACCTGCGCCGACGCCGCTACTCCTCATACACGCCGGTGCCCGGCGGCGACACCGGCCTGCTCATCGACCACGGCGACCCGCCGGCCACGGCCGCCTCCTTCGCCGCCGTCGGTGCCGGCGCCGACGCCGCCCGCTGGGACCGCTTCTACGAGCGGGTGAGCGAGCTCGCCCGGGCGGTGTGGCCGACGATGACCGAGCCGCTGCTGCGGCGGCGCGAGATGGCGCACCGCGTCGGGGACCCGGGACTGGTGCGCGACCTGCTGGAGCGTCCCCTCGGAGAGGTGATCGAGTCCACGGTCGCCGACGACCTGGTGCGGGGGGTCATCCTCACCGACGGCCTCATCAGCACCTTCGCCGACGCGCACGCCGCACACCTGCGGCACAACATCTGCTTCCTCTACCACGTCGTCGGCGGCGGCACCGGGGACTGGGACGTGCCGATCGGGGGCATGGGCCAGGTCTCGGGCGAGCTGGAGCGCGCCGCCCGCGACGCCGGCGCGGAGCTGGTCACGCGGGCCACGGTGACCGCGGTCGAGGAGGGCGCCGTCACCTGGCAGGACGCGGAGGGTATGCCCCAGCGCGCCACCGCGGGCCGGATCCTCTGGGCGGCAGCCCCGGCGGTGCTCGACGAGGTCGCGGGAGGCCCGCCGGGGGAGCGGGTGGAGGGAGCCCAGGTGAAGGTGAACCTGCTGCTCTCCCGGCTGCCCCGGCTGCGGGAGACCGGGGTCGCCCCAGAGGCGGCCTTCGGCGGGACGTTCCACATCAACGAGACCTACACCCAGCTGCAGCAGGCCGCCGCCGACGCCGGGCGGGGGCAGGTGCCGAGCCCGATGCCGGCCGAGATCTACTGCCACTCGCTCACCGATCCGACCATCCTGAGCCCGCGGCTGCGCGAGCGGCACCCCGAGGCCCAGACGATGACCGTCTTCACGCTGCAGACACCCGACCGGCTGCTCGACGGGCGCGGCGAGGAGGCCCGGGACGAGCTGCAGCGCGCGGTGCTCGACTCGATGTCCTCGGTGCTGGCCGAGCCGATCGACGACGTCGTGCTCACCGACGGCGACGGTCGCCCGTGCGTCGAGACGCGCACCACGCGGGACCTGCAGGCGAGCCTGGCCATGCCGGGCGGCAACATCTTCCACGCCCCGCTGGAGTGGCCGTTCGTGGAGGACGACGCACCGCTCGACACGCCGGCGCAGCGATGGGGCGTGGCCACGGCCTACCCCGGGGTGCTGCTCGCGGGGGCCGGGTCCCGGCGCGGTGGAGGCGTCAGCGCCCTCGGCGGCTACCACGCCGCCCGGGCGCTGCTCGAGGGCGCCTGACCCGACGGATCAGCCGACCGCGTCGTCGCGGTCCGGGTCCGGGAGCACCTCGTCGTCCACGGCGGGCCGCCGTCGCAGGAAGAGCACGCTGGCGACCAGGCCGCCCCACACGACGAGGACGGCGACGATCATCATGAGCACGGCGGGGGTGGTCATCGGCGCTCCTCCTCGAACTCGGGCCATGGCCGGAAGTCCTCGTCCTCGCCCCGCCGCCAGGGCAGCAGCGTGAGCACCAGCGCCCCGACGACGACGAGGGCGATGGCTCCCCAGCCGAAGACGGTGAGGTACCAGCCCGGGTAGCTCTCGTAGCCCTCGGTCAGGAGCGTGCGCACCCGCTCGTAGAGCATGTAGCCGAGCAGCACCGGCGCGAGGACGCCGATGAGGGCATACCAGTAGCGACCCACCTGGAAGGTCGAGACACGGTTGAGGTGCGCCCGCAGCACCGGCGCGGTGCGGAAGACCCACACCACCAGCACCGTCATGACGATGGCCGAGACGACGATGCCCACGTTGTTGGCCCACTGGTCGACCGTGTCCAGGGCGATCAGACCGGAGGTGGTCGAGAACAGCGCCAGCGAGATCACCGCGCAGACCAGGCCGACCACGATCGCCGATGTCCGCTGCGCCAGGCCGAACTTCTCCTGCACCGAGGCGGCGACCCCCAGCAGGATGGAGATGATCGAGGTGAAGCCCGCCAGGACCAGCGCGCCGAAGAAGACGGCGCCGAAGAGCGCACCCCCGGGCATCTCGCTGATCACCGCCGGGAAGGTGACGAAGGACAGGATGGGCCCGCTCAGGCCCTCGAGCTGGTCGATGCCCGTCGCCTGCTGGTGCGCGAGGAAGCCGAGGGTGGCGAAGACCCCGATCCCGGCGAGGATCTCGAAGCTGGAGTTGGCGAAGGCGACCACCAGCCCCGCGCTGGTCATGTTGGCCTTGCGCCGCTGGTAGGACGCGTACGTCACCATGATGCCGAAGGCGATCGAGAGGCTGAAGAAGATCTGGCTGTAGGCCGCGATCCACACCGCGGGATCGGCCAGTGCGCCCCAGTCGGGGGTGAAGAGGGCGTTCAGCCCGTCGGCCGCCCCCGGCAGCGTCACGGCCCGCGCCACGAGCGCCACGAAGGCGAGCACCAGCAACGGGATGAAGAGCACGTTGACCCGCTGCACGCCCCGGTTCACACCGAGCGCGATGATCGCCATGACGACCACCCAGACCAGCACGAGCGGGATCGCCACGGCAGGCACGATCGTCGTCGACACCTCGGGCGCGCCGACCCGGAGGTACTCCCCGGTGAAGAAGCCTGCCGGGTCATCACCCCAGCGCAGGTCGAAGGCGAAGACGAAGTAGCTGAGCGACCACGCGATGACCGCGGCGTAGTAGACCGCGATGACGAAGCTCAGCACGATCTGGAACCACCCGAGCGCCTCGGCCGGCCGGGCCATGCGCCGGTAAGCCAGGGGCGCGGCGCCGCGGTAGCGGTGCCCGATGGCGTAGTCGAGGAAAAGGATCGGGATACCGGCGGTGAGCAGCGCCACGAGGTAAGGCACGAGGAAGGCGCCGCCGCCGCTCTCGTAGGCCACCCCCGGGAAGCGCCAGATGTTGCCCAGTCCGACCGCGGACCCGACGGCCGCCAGGATGAAGCCGGTCGAGCTCGACCACGTCTCGCGGCGTGCCTGCCTCGGCGGTGCCGCCCCGCTCATGCCCGGGTGCCCCGCGCGTCCGAGGACCGGGGGTCGGGCGCGGTGGCCAGGTGGTCGACCGCCCAGCCGTAGCCCCGCACCCCCGCACCGGCCACGACCATCTCGGCGACGGGGGAGAGGTAGGAGGTGTGCCGGAACGGCTCGCGCGCGTGCGGGTTGGACACGTGCACCTCCACGACGCGCACCGCGGTGCCCTTGATCGCGTCGTGCAGCGCCACGGAGGTATGCGTGCAGGCACCGGCGTTGAGTACGACGCCGACGCAGTCAGGGTCGCGACCCGCCTCCTGCAGCGCGTCGACCAGCTCACCCTCGTGGTTGCTCTGCCGGCACCCCACCTCCAGGCCGTGCTCGGCCGCGCGGTCGGCGCAGAGCTGCTCGACGTCGGCGAGGGTGGCCGTGCCGTAGATCTCCGGCTCGCGGGTGCCGAGCAGGTTGAGGTTCGGCCCGTTGAGGACCACGATGTGCCGCGCCATGGGGCCACGCTCTCACATGTCGGCGCCGCGTCGGGCCCTCGCGTCGGGCGTCGCCCGGAGCCCGGCTCGCGTCGTCGCAGCGCTGCTGTTGACGGCGCGGCCCAGGGGTGCGCAGAGTGGGTGAGTTCTGACCTGCACGGCAACAGCCGGTCCGCCCGAAGGAGTCTGTCCGCCATGACCGCCCCTCTCGCCTTTCCCGACGGTTTCCTCCTCGGGGCCGCCACCGCGGCCTACCAGATCGAAGGGGCGGTCCACGAGGACGGCCGGGCCGACTGCATCTGGGAACCCTTCTCCGCGACCCCGGGCAAGGTGGTGGAGGGGCATACCGGGGCGGTGGCCTGCGACCACTACCACCGGATGCCGCAGGACGTGTCGCTCATGCGTGCGCTCGGTCTCGGGGCCTACCGGTTCTCGGTGTCCTGGGCGCGGGTCTGCCCGGACGGGCGCACGGTCAACCCCCGAGGACTGGACTTCTACTCCCGGTTGGTCGACGAGCTGCTGGGCGCCGACATCCTGCCCTGGGTGACGCTCTACCACTGGGACATACCGCAGGCGCTGGAGGAGGAGGGCGGCTGGGCCGACCGCGGGGTGGTCGACCGGTTCGTCGACTACGCGCTGGCGGTCCACGACCGGATCGGGGACCGGGTGCGGCAGCTCACGACGCTCAACGAACCGTGGTGCTCGGCCTTCCTCGGGTATGCCGCCGGCGTGCACGCCCCCGGGCGCACCGACCCGCAGGACGGGTTGCGGGCCGCCCACCATCTCCTGCTCTCCCACGGCCGCGCCGTGAGTGCACTGCGCGAGCGGGACCCCGGGCTGGAGCTGGGCCTGACCCTCAACTTCACCGAGATGCAGCCGCAGGATCCCGCGTCGGCGGACGACCAGGACGCGGCGCGACGGCTCGACGGACTGGCGAACCGCTTCTTCATCGAGCCGATCACGCGGGGTGCCTACCCGCCGGACGTCCTGGACGACCTGGGCGAGCTGTGGCCGCGCGACCTGGTGCAGGCGGGCGACCTGGAGACGATCTCGACGCCGATCGACGTGCTCGGGGTCAACTTCTACGCCAGCAGCATGGTCACCGGCCCCGCCCCGGAGGCCGCACGAGAGGCCGCCCGCCAGGCCCGCGCTCACGACGGCCCCTCACCCAACGTCGGGTCCGAGCACGTGGTGACGGTCCGCCGTGGCATACCCGTCAGCGACATGGGCTGGGAGATCCGGCCCCCGGCGCTGCACGAACTCCTGGTGCGGTTGCAGCGGGACTACACCGGCCCCGCCGGCACCCGGCTCTACGTGACCGAGAACGGCGCGGCCATGCCGGACGTCCCCGACGAGGAGGGCTTCGTCGACGACCAGGACCGGATCGCCTACCTGGAGGGCCATCTGCGGGCGGTCCACGGCGCGATCACGGAGGGCGCCGACGTCCGCGGCTACTTCGTGTGGTCGCTGCTGGACAACTACGAGTGGGCCTTCGGCTACACCAAGCGCTTCGGCATCGTCCGGGTCGACTACGACACGCAGCGCCGCATCCCCAAGGCGAGCGCCCACTGGTATGCAGACGTCGCTCGCTCTGGCTCGATCGGCTAGCGCGGGCTGGGCGGATCGTCTCGTGGCGCTCCGTGGGTCCCCGTCGCGGGCACCGAGGTGAGCAGGTCGGCGGCCTCCAGCATGGCGGGGCCGTACCACGTGAGCACCCTGCCGCTGACGAGCCGCGTCGGGGTGCGGGAGAAGGCCTCCGGCCCGTCCTGCCCGGTGAAGACGTAGGGCTCGTCCGGAAGCAGCACGACGTCGGCACCGGCGCGGTCGAGGTCGTCCACCTCGACCCTCGGGTAGCGGTCCTCGTCGCCGGCGTAGACGTTGGCCAGCCCCGCGCGGTCGAGCAGGTCGGTGGTGTAGGTCCGGGCACCGACGACCATCCACGGGTCGCGCCAGATCGGCACGGCGACGCGCGCCCGGGGCGGGGTGCCCGGCCCGGGGGCCCAGCGACGCTCCACCTCGGTCAGCCACGCCGGCTCGCCCCACCCCAGGACGTCGACGAGCAGCGTGCGCAGCACGCGCAGCGCGTCGTCGACCGACTCCACCACCCCGACCCAGACCGGTATGCCCGCCTCGCGCAGCCGTCGCACGTCCAGCTCGCGGTTCTCCTCCTGGACGCAGACGACCAGCTCGGGAGCGAGCGCCGCCACCGCGGCCCGGTCCGGGTTCTTGGTGCCCCGGACCCGCGGGACGTCGAGGTCGGCGGGGTGGGTGCACCAGTCGGTGGCGCCCACGAGGGCCTCGCGCCGGGTCGCCGCCAGCGCCTCGGTGAGCGAGGGCACGAGGGACACCACCCTGGTCACCGCGCCCTGGGGCAGCGGCACCGTCGCACCGAGGTCGTCCTGGACCGTCCTCACGACGCGCCCAGCGTGGTCCCGTCCTCGACGGTGCCGCCCTCCGGTCCGAGCACGGCCCCCCCGACGACGCGGACGTCGCGGCCGAAGCGCCAGTCGCCCTGCACCTCGAGCCGCTCGGCCTCGACCAGCGAGGGCACCCCGGCGGGGAAGCGCTCGTCGAAGTCGCCGATCATCCCGTAATGCTCCTTGCTCAGGTCGACCACCGGCGCCGGGTCCACGGTCCTGCGCAGCCGGTAGGAGGTGTCGTCGACGGCATACACGTCCGAGCGCAGCAGCGCCAGCTCGTTGGTGGTCTTGACCGGCACGAAGCGGTCCCGGGTCACGGCGACCGACGCGGCGTCGTCGAAGAGCTCGACGGCGCTGCCCATCGCCGACTCGATCTGGACGACCGGGGTCGAAGCCTTGTCCTTGGGGTCGACCGTCTTGGCGTTGCGGATGAGCGGGAGCTCCATGACCCCGTCCCGCTCGGCGAGCATCGCGCGCAGCCGCTCGAGGTCGAACCACAGGTTGTTGGTGTTGACGTAGGGGTGCTTCTCGCCGTCCATGAAGTGGACCATCTCCTCCTCCGCCGTCTGCGCGGTGTCGCGCAGCACCAGCCGGCCGTCCGCGCGGCGGCGGACGAGGTGGCCGCCCTTCTTGTCCATCTCGGTGCGGCGGCAGACCTCGGCGGCGAAACCGGCGCGCTGGCCGCGAACCACGCCGCCACCCGCCCGTCGGGGACCGCGCCGAGATTGTCGACGTTGGAGACGAAGGCATACCGGAAACCACCCTCGAGCAGCCGGTCGAGGAGCCCGCTCGCCAGCAGCGAGGGGTAGAGGTCGCCGTGGCCGGGCGGGCACCACTCCAGCCCGGGGTCGGCCTCCCAGGTGACGGGGGTGAGGTCGTCGGCGCGCAGCTTGGGCTCCTGGCTCTGCAGGAAGTCCAGCGGTAGGCCCGGCACCTCCAGGTCGGGGTAGCGCGCCAGCACCTCCAGCGTGGCCTCCCGGGTGGAGAAGCTGTCCATGAAGGTCAGCGGCAGCCGCACGCCGTAGCGTTCCCGCAGCGCGAGCACCTGGCGCACCGTGATGTCGAGGAAGGTGAGGTCGCCTCGGACCGGGAGCAGCGACTTCGGGCCGGCCAGCCCCATCGAGGTGCCGAGCCCGCCGTTGAGGGTGATGACGGCGGTCGCGCCGAGCGCCTCGGCGGCCTCCTCCTCGGTGACCTGCACCTGGTCGAGATGGGCGGCGGGCAGGGCCGGCTCCACGTCGGCCTCCGCGATGAGCCCCGTCGCCCCGGCCGCGAGGTTCTCGTAGTGGCGGGCGAAGGTGTCCCGTGCCGGCCGGCTGACGCCGGCCTGCTCCATGCGGTCCAGGGCCTGGGCGAGTCCGGGTGTGCTCGTGCTCGTGCTCATGGGCACCAACCTACTGAACGGGGCGCCAGCGGCGTCAGCGTGACCCGAGGGGGAAGAGCACGGGAGTCCGCGCCGTGTAGGCCTCGTAGTTGTCCTGGCCGCCCCATCGCTCGTCGGCCCGGCGCTCCAGCGCCGGGACCCCGCTGCCGAAGCGCAGCAGCAGGTAGATGAGCACCGGGGAGACCAGCGTGACGTGCTGCCAGCCGGAGAGCGCCGGGAGCGCCACCAGGGCGACGCCGGTCCAGAGCAGGATCTCGCCGACGTAGTTGGGGTGCCGGGAGATCGACCACAGACCGGACCGGATGAAGTCACCCTCGTTCGCCGGGTCGGCCTCGAAGGCCGACTTCTGCGCGTCGGCGACCGCCTCGAACCCGAAGCCGAGGAGCCAGACCACGATCCCGGCATACCCGAGGACGCCCAGCGGCTCCCGGGTGCCGGAGGTGATCGCGGCCAGCGCCGCGCCGGCGGTGAAGGTGACCCACAGGCCCTGCACCGTCCACACGAGCAGGAACCTCCGCCAGTCCTGCTTGAGCTCGTCGAAGCGGCCGTCCTTGCCCGCCTTCGTGACCCGCCGGAAGAGGAAGACCCCGAGCCGCAGCGCCCAGAGGAGCACCATCAGCGCGAGGACCCAGGTGCGGGCGTCGCGGTCCCCGACGAGGACCAGGGCCAGGATCGCCAGGAGCTGGAAGGTGAGGGACCCGGTGAGGTCGAAGAATCGCTCGGTCTGCGCCAGGAACGAGGGGACGTAGACGACCCAGTTCAGGACGAAGGCGAGGGCGACCAGCAGCAGCATGAGCGGCAGGCCGTCGGCGACACGGTGCCCTCCGTCCGAGGCGGCGACCGCGAGGAGCAGCCCGCCGAGGGTGGCAGCGCCAGCGAGGACGAGGCTCGTCACGCAGGTCAGCCTACGGTCGTGGGGGCCTCCCCTGCCCGGCAGTGCGCACATCGACCCCGGGAGGATTCCCCGGGGTCGATGTGCGTGATGGCCGCTCAGCCCTTCACACCGCCGGCCAGCAGACCGCGGACGAAGTAGCGCTGCAGCAACAGGAAGACGGTCACCGGGACGACCATGGCGACGAAGGCGCCGGCCGACAGCAGGTGCCAGGCGGTCCCGCGCGTCCCGGTCAGGTCCGCCAGGCGGACCGTCAGCGGCGCCACCTCCTGCGCCGAGCCGAAGACCAGTCCGACGAGCAGGTCGTTCCAGACCCAGAGGAACTGGAAGATCCCGAAGGCCGCGATCGCCGGCACGAGCAGGGGCAGCAGCACTTGGAAGAAGATCTTCACGTGGCCCGCCCCGTCGACGCGTGCCGCCTCCACGAGGGACCGGGGGATGTCCATCATGAAGTTGTGCAGGAGGAAGATCGCCAGCGGCAGCGCGAAGATGGTGTGTGAGAGCCAGATCGGCCAGAACGACCCGACGATGCCCCAGTTGTTGTACTGCGTCAGGAGCGGGATCATCGTGATCTGGATCGGGACGATCTGCAGCGCGAAGACCGCGACGAACAAGATGTTGCGACCCCGGAACTCCAGCCACGCGAAGGCGTAGGCCGCCAGCAGTGCCAGCGTGATGGGGATGATGACGGCGGGCAACGTGATGACGATGGTGTTGATGAAGACATCGATGAAGTTCGTCGAGCCTCCGTAGAGCACCGCGTCGTAGTTGGCCCAGGTCACCTGCGGGTCGCTGAAGAAGGTCCACCATCCCGAGGTGCGGATGTCGATCTCCGGGCGGAAGGAGGTGACGAACAGCCCGAGCGTCGGGATGCTCCACAGGATAGCGATGACGATCGCGATCACGCTGGCCCACGGCGAGGACAGCTTGGTCTTCGCGTCGACCGCCCGCTGCTCGGCCTTGGTGAGCTTGCGCGGCGGGGTGCTCTTGGCCGGGGTGGTGCCGGCCGTGTCGGCGGTGTCGGTGCTGGTGCTCATCGCTGCTCCTCCGCCAGCTTCATCTGGCGCACGTTGTAGACCACGACCGGGACGACCATGACGAAGAGCAGCACCGCGAGGCTGGCACCGATGCCACCCTCACCGCGCACGAAGCTCCGGGTGTAGAACTCGTTGGCCACGATCGAGGTGTCGAAGTTGCCGCCGGTCATCGTGAAGACGATGTCGAAGACCTTGAGGGTCGCCATCGCGATCGTGGTGATGACGACGACGACGGCGGGACGGATGGACGGGACGGTCACCGAGCGGAACATCTGCCAGTTGCTGACGCCGTCGAGCTTGGCGGCCTCGATGATGTCGTCCGGGATCGCCTTGATCGAGGCCGACAGGATCGTCATCGCGAAGCCGGACTGGATCCAGATCATCACGGCGATCAGGAAGAAGGTGTTCCAGGGCCAGCTGAGCAGGAACTGCTGGCTGTCGAAGCCGAGCCAGACCAGCAGCTGGTTGGCCAGGCCCGTCTGAGGCCGGTCGGTGGGCTTGAAGTCGTAGACGAACTTCCAGATGATGCTCGCCCCGACCATCGAGATCGCCATCGGGAGGAAGACCAGGGTCTTGGCGAGCTTCTCGAAGCGGGTCCGGTCCACGAGCACGGCATACACCAGCCCGATCGCCGCCGACAGCAGTGGCACCAAGATCACCCACAGGAAGGTGTTGAGCAGCACGATCCGCAGCGCCGAGTTGCCGAAGACGTCGGCGTAGTTCTGCACACCGACCCAGTCCTGGCCGTTGTCGCTGCGGAACGAGTTCATGATCGTCACGATGGCGGGGTAGACCAGCCCGAAGACGACCAGCAGGGCTGCCGGGCCCAAGAACGCCAGCACCGTGATCCACAGGGGCATCCGAGGGCGGTCGGCGAGGAAGAGCACGAGTGCCATCACTGCCACGAACAGCAGGATCGCGATCCCCATGACGAGGAACTTCTCCACCGGTGTCCCGGTGTTGAGCAAAAACTCCATGGATGAGTCCTTTCCGGCGGGCTGCGGCGCCACGGACGGCGGGGGGGCGGGCGGTGAGACACCGCCCGCCCCGCGCCGTCAGCGGGTCAGTCCCAGCTGTTCTCGATGGAGTCGAGCACCGACTGGGTGTCCTCGCCGGTGATCCAGTTGGTCATGCCGGTCCAGAAGGACCCGGTGCCGACCGCGGCCGGCATGAGGTCGGAGCCGTCGAACCGGAACTCCGTCGCCTCGTCGGTCAGCAGCTCGTAGGCCAGCTGGTCGATGGGGGACTTCAGGTTGGCCGGGTCGAGGCCGGAGTTGGCCGAGACCCATCCGGGGGAGGAGACCTTCGCCTTGGCGTTGGACCACTCGGGGCTCGCGAGGTAGGCCTGCAGGGCCTGGACCTCAGGACGGTCGGCGAACATCAGCGTGAACTCGCCACCACCCAGCAGTGGCTGCTCGTCGGGGTCGTTGCCCGGCAGGTAGAACGCGAAGACGTCGCCGTCTTCGGCGACGTTGGTACCCTCCGGCCAGTTGGCCTGGTAGAAGGACGCCTGCCGGTGCAGGAAGCACGACCCGTCGAGAATGGGCAGCCCGGCCTCGCCGAAGGGCACGGTGGCGATCGACTCCACGCCACCGAGGCCTCCGTTGACCATCTGCTCGTCCTTGAGCACCTGGCCGGCCTGGTCCAGCGCCTCGACGACCTGGTCGTCGTTGAAGGGGATCTCGTGCTCGACCCACTGGTCGTAGGCCTCCGGCCCGGCGGTCCGCAGCATCATGTCTTCCAACCAGTCTGTGGCCGGCCAGCCGGTGGCGTTGCCGGACTCGATGCCAGCGCACCAGGGCTTGGCGTCCGGGTGGTCCGAGGCGATCTGCTCAGAGAGCGCCATGAGGTCGTCCCAGGTCTCGGGGATCTGGTAGCCGTTCTCCTCGAAGGCTCCCGGGGAGTACCACACGAAGGACTTGGCGTTGGCGCCGAGCGGAGCGGCGTAGTACGTGCCGTCGTCCGTGCCGTAGCCCTTCCAGGACTCGTTGTAGTACTCGTCGACGTTGGCCTCGGCCTGCTCGCCGACCGGGAAGACCGAGTCCGGGAAGTCGGTGACGAGGCGCTCGACGAGACCGGGCTGGGGGATGTAGGCCATGTCGGGGGCGTTGCCGGACTCGAGCCGCACGGGGAGCTGAGTCTCGAACTGGCGGGAGCCCTCGTACTCCACCGTCACGCCGGTGCAGTCCTCGAAGGGGATGAAGGCGTCGATGTGGGACTGGTCCTCGGGGGAGACGATCGAGGTGTAGACGCTCACACTCGTCCCCTCGAGGTCGCCGTACTCCTGGTACGGCTCGCAGGCGACGTCGACCGACGACAGGGCCTCGTCGACGTTGTCGCCGCCGGCCCCCTCGCCGCCGCCGCAGGCGGCCAACGTGACTCCCGCCAGGCCGAGGGTCGCTGTCATCGCCAGCCGGCGAGTAGTGCTTCTGCGCATCGTCGCGCGTCCTTTCTGAAGAACTTCCCCGCATCCCGGATCGTGGGGACGTGGGCACGGGGTCCTATCGCAGCACCCCGACCTGTCGGGCACAAGCATTCGCGGTTACGTAACGGTAACGATCTCTTCCGGCTCCGGGGAGAGGCGTGCGACCAGCGGACCGGAGGCGCCCGGTTGACGAGCACGTCAAGGAGGCCGCGCCGGTCCATTACCATCGAGGGGTCAGCCCGCACTCGAGGAGGAGAGCACCGGTGAAGAACGACCAGAGCGCGACCGGGACGGGATCGCAGGCCGCCGGCGGCAGGCCCGCCCTGCGCACCCCGGAGCACCCGGTCCGGATCGTCACGGCCGCGAGCCTCTTCGACGGGCACGACGCGTCGATCAACATCATGCGGCGCATCATGCAGAGCCAGGGCGCCGAGGTGATCCACCTGGGGCACAACCGCTCGGTGGCCGAGGTCGTCGAGGCGGTGCTCGACGAGGACGCCAACGCCGTCGCGGTGTCCTCCTACCAGGGCGGTCACGTGGAGTACTTCGAGTACCTCGTGGACCAGCTCCGCGAGGCGGGGGCGGGGCACGTCACCGTCGTCGGCGGGGGTGGCGGCGTCATCGTCGCCGAGGAGATCGAGCGGCTGCGCGAGGCCGGCGTCACCATCTTCTCCCCGGAGGACGGGCAGCGCCTGGGTCTGCCGGGGATGATCAACCAGGTCATCACCGAGGCCGACACCGACCTCTGGGAGGTCGGCGCCGCCGACGTCGAGGCCGTGCTGGCGGGGGAGCGGACCGCGGTCGCCCGGGCGATCACCGGCGCCGAGCTCGGCTCGCTGCCGTCCGCCGACCGGGAGCGGTATGCCGCGGCGGCGAAGGAGAGCAGCACCCCCGTGCTCGGGATCACCGGCACCGGCGGGTCCGGCAAGAGCTCGCTCACCGACGAGCTGGTCCGCCGCTTCCGGATCGACCAGGGCGACCGGCTGCGGATCGGGATCATCGCCATCGACCCGACCCGGCGCAAGGGGGGCGGCGCGCTGCTCGGCGACCGGATCCGGATGGGCGCCATCGGCGGGGAGCAGGCGATGTTCCGGTCCATGGCCACCCGCGGCGAGTCGGAGGTGCCCGAGGCGCTGCCGGTCGCCATCGACGTCCTCAAGGCCGCCGGCTTCGACCTCGTCGTCGTCGAGACCCCGGGCATCGGCCAGGGCGACGCGGGCATCGTGCCCTACGTCGACACCTCGCTCTACGTCATGACCCCGGAGTTCGGGGCGGCCAGCCAGCTGGAGAAGATCGACATGCTCGACTTCGCCGACGTCGTCGCGATCAACAAGTTCGAGCGGCGCGGCGCCATGGACGCGCTGCGCGACGTCGGCCGTCAGCTCGTGCGCAACCGGGAGGCCTTCGGCAAGAAGCCCGAGGACATGCCGGTCTTCGGCACCTCCGCCGCGACCTTCAACGACGACGGGGTCACCGCCCTCTACCAGGCGCTGCGCGACCTTCTCGGCGACCAGGGTCTGGACGTCGCCGAGGGCGTGCTGCCCCGGGTCGAGGTGCAGCACTCCTCGATGATCCGGCAGGTCGTGCCGCCCAAGCGGGTGCGCTACCTCGCCGAGATCGCCGACACGGTGCGCAGCTACCACGACGACACCGAGCGGTATGCCCTCGCCGCCCGCCGGGTCGAGCGCCTCGCCGCCGTCGACGACGAGCTCGCTGCGGCAGGAAGGACCGACCACGGCGTCGACGACCTCCTCGCCGACGCCCGCCGCGAGCTGCCGACCGAGGTCGAGGAGATGATCGAGGGCTGGCCCGCGCGCGTGGAGGCATACTCCGGTGACGAGCAGGTGGTGAAGGTGCGCGACCGCGAGATCCGGACCCGGCTGACCAAGGAGTCGCTCTCCGGCAACCGCATCCCGCGCGTCGCGCTGCCGACCTACGACGAGGCCGGCGCGCTGGTGCGCTTCTGGCGCCGGGAGAACCTGCCGGGCTCCTTCCCCTACACGGCCGGCGTCTTCGCCTTCAAGCGGGACAACGAGGACCCGGCGCGGATGTTCGCCGGGGAGGGTGACCCGTTCCGCACCAACCGGCGCTTCAAGCTGCTCTCCGAGGGGCAGCCGGCGACCCGGCTGTCCACCGCCTTCGACTCGGTCACCCTCTACGGCCACGACCCGGCGCAGCGCCCGGACATCTACGGCAAGGTCGGCACCTCCGGGGTCTCCATCGCGACGCTGGACGACATGGTGGCGCTCTACGACGGCTTCGACCTGGTCGACCCGACCACCTCGGTGTCGATGACGATCAACGGCCCGGCGCCGACCGTGCTCGCCTTCTTCCTCAACACCGCGATCGACCAGCAGGTCGAGGCCTTCCGGGAGCGGGAGGGCCGCGAGCCCTCCGGGGCCGAGGCGCAGGAGCTGCGCGAGTATGCCCTGCAGCACGTCCGCGGCACGGTGCAGGCGGACATCCTCAAGGAGGATCAGGGGCAGAACACCTGCCTGTTCACCACCGAGTTCTCGCTGCGGATGATGGGCGACGTCCAGGAGTGGTTCATCGAGCAGGGGGTGCGCAACTTCTACTCGGTGTCGATCTCCGGCTACCACATCGCCGAGGCCGGGGCGAACCCCATCAGCCAGCTCGCCTTCACCCTCGCCAACGGCTTCACCTACGTCGAGTCCTACCTCGCCCGCGGGATGGACATCAACGCCTTCGCGCCCAACCTGTCGTTCTTCTTCTCCAACGGGATGGACGTGGAGTACTCCGTCATCGGGCGGGTGGCGCGGCGCATCTGGGCGGTCGCGATGCGCGAGCGCTACGGCGCCAACGAGCGCAGCCAGAAGCTGAAGTACCACGTCCAGACGTCGGGGCGCTCGCTGCACGCGCAGGAGATGGACTTCAACGACATCCGCACGACGCTGCAGGCGCTCATCGCGATCTACGACAACGCCAACTCGCTGCACACCAATGCCTACGACGAGGCGGTGACCACCCCCAGCGGGGAGTCGGTGCGGCGCGCGCTGGCGATCCAGCTCATCATCAACAAGGAGTGGGGCCTGGCGATGAACGAGAACCCCAACCAGGGGTCGTTCATCATCGAGGCGCTCACCGACCTCGTCGAGGAGGCGGTGCTCGCGGAGTTCGACCGGATCAGCGAGCGCGGCGGCGTCCTCGGCGCCATGGAGACCGGCTACCAGCGCGGCAAGATCCAGGACGAGTCTCTGCTCTACGAGCACCGCAAGCACGACGGCACGCTGCCGATCATCGGGGTCAACACCTTCCGGCGGCCGGAGTCCGAGCGGGAGGAGGTCGAGGTCGAGCTGGCCCGGGCCACCGAGGCGGAGAAGCAGTCGCAGCTGGACCGGGTCCAGGCATACCAGGAGGAGCACCGCGAGGAGGCGCAGGAGGCCCTGGCCCGGCTCAAAGAGGCCGCGATGGCCGGCGACAACGTCTTCGCCGTGCTCATGGACGCCGCCCGGTGTGCACCCTGGGCCAGATCACCGAGGCCTTCTTCGAGGTCGGTGGGCAGTACCGCCGCAACGTCTGAGGCGCGGGGTGGGGCGGCTCAGCGCTCGCCCGGGCTCCAGGCCTCCTCCTCCTGCCGCTGACCGCGGCGTCGCGCAGGCTCTCCGCACCGCCGGTGAGGAGCAGCGAGGTCCAGAAGACCGCACCCAGCCGTGGGGTGCCCGTGGTGTCCTGCGCCGTCGCCCGGCTCATGCCCGACCACCCTAGCGACCCCCGCCACGCAGCCGGTCCCGCTCGCTAAAGTGGGGCGACGGTCCCCGACGAAGGAGAGACGATGCCCACGCTCTACATCGAGGGACGGTGGCGGTCCTCCGCCTCGGGCCGGACCCGCGAGATCACCTGCCCGGCCGACCGACAGGTGGTCGCCACGGTCGACGAGGCAGACGCCACCGACGCCGAGGCGGCGGTCGCGGCTGCCCGGACCGCCTTCGACCGCGGTGGCTGGCCGCAGACCCCGACGCCGGAGCGGGCCGCCGTGGTGCGCCGGGTCGCCGACCTGCTGGAGGCCGAGCTGGAGGACGTGGCCCGGCTGGAGTCGCTCGACACCGGCAAGCGGATGGCTGAGTCGCGCATCGACATGCAGGACATCATCGGGGTCTTCCGGCACTTCGCCGATCTCGCGCAGTACGAGGCGGGCCGGGTCGTGGACACGGGTATGCCGGGGGTCTCCTCCCGGGTCGTGCACGAGCCGGTGGGCGTCTGCTCGCTCATCACCCCGTGGAACTTCCCGCTGCTGCAGACCTCGTGGAAGGTCGCCCCGGCCCTCGCGGCGGGCAACACCTTCGTCCTCAAGCCGAGCGAGCTGACCCCGCAGACGGCGATCTGGCTCCTGGGGGCCCTGGAGCGGGCCGGCCTACCCGCCGGGGTCGGCAACCTGGTCACCGGGGCCGGCGCCGACGTCGGCCCGACGCTGACCTCGCACCCCGACGTCGACCTCGCCTCCTTCACCGGCGGCGTGGTCACGGGGCGGACCATCATGGCGGCCGCCGCGCCCACCGTGAAGCGGGTGGCGCTGGAGCTCGGCGGCAAGAACCCCAACGTCGTCTTCGCCGACGCCGACCTCGAGGCGGCGGTCGACAACGCGCTGACCGCGATCTTCCTGGACTCGGGTCAGGTCTGCTCCGCCGGTGCGCGACTGATCGTCGAGGAGAGCGTGCACGACGAGGTCGTTCACGAGCTCGTCCGGCGCGCCGGTCGCATCCGGATGGGTGGGCCCTTCGACGAGCGCGCCGAGACCGGGCCGCTCATCAGCGACGCCCACCGGGACAAGGTCGCCGCCTACGTCGACGCGGCCCGTGCCGAGGGGGCGGTCGTGCGCTGCGGCGGCGAGATCCCCGGAGGTGAGCTCGAGGGGGGCTGCTACTACCCGCCGACGATCCTCGACGGGTGCCGCACCGAGATGGCCTGCGTGCAGGAGGAGTCCTTCGGCCCGGTGCTCACGGTCGAGACCTTCTCCGGGGCCGACCGGGACGGCGCCGAGGACGCCGCGGTGGCGCTGGCCAACGACACGATCTACGGCCTGGCCGGCGCGGTCTGGACCCAGGACGCGGGCCGCGCCGAGCGGGTCGCCGGCCGGCTGCGGCACGGCACCATCTGGATCAACGACTACCACCCCTACGTCCCGCAGGCCGAGTGGGGCGGATGAAGCAGTCCCATCGGGCGCGAGCTCGGCGTGGCGGGGCTGCACGAATACCTCGAGACCAAGCACATCTGGCACAACACCCGGCCCGCCGTGGCCGACTGGTTCGACCGCGGCGCGCCGCAGGACGCGGCGCCCGCCGCCCACGACACCCCGGAGGAGCAGGTATGAGGACGCGCTACGACTACGTCATCGTCGGCGGGGGCTCGGCCGGGTCGGCCCTGGCCAACCGGCTGTCGGCCGACGCGTCCTCCACGGTGCTCGTGCTGGAGGCGGGACGCGCGGACTTCCTGCTCGACCCGCTCATCCACATGCCCGCCGCGCTGATGTTCCCCTCCGGCAACCCGCTCTACGACTGGGCCTACGAGACCGACCCGGAGCCGCACATGGGCGGGCGCCGGGTGCCGCACGCCCGCGGCAAGGTGCTCGGCGGGTCCTCCTCGATCAACGGCATGATCTTCCAGCGCGGCAACGCCGGCGACTACGACACGTGGGCCACCTTCCCCGGGATGGCGGACTGGGACTACGCCCACTGCCTGCCCTACTTCAAGCGGATGGAGACCTGCCTGGCCGGGGCGGACGCCTGGCGCGGTGGCGCCGGACCGCTGAAGATGGAGCGGGGGCCGGCCTCCAGCCCGCTCTTCCAGGCCTTCTTCGAGGCGACCGGACAGGCGGGCTACTCCCGCACCGACGACGTCAACGGCTACCGCCAGGAGGGCTTCGCGCCCTTCGACCGCAACGTCTACCGGGGCAGCCGGCTCTCGGCCTCCCGGGCCTACCTGCGTCCGGTCCGTGACCGTGCCAACCTCGACGTCGCCACCCTCGCCATGGCGACCGGGCTGCGCTGGTCCGGGACCCGCGTCACCGGGGTGGACTTCGTCCGCCCGGGCCGTCGCCACGGGTCGGTGGAGGCCGGCGAGGTCATCCTGTGCGGGGGCGCCTTCAACTCCCCGCAGCTGCTCCAGCTCTCCGGCGTGGGCGACCCCGAGGTGCTGCGCGCCGCGGGCGTCGAGCCGCGCGTCGACCTGCCCGGGGTGGGGGAGAACCTGCAGGACCACCTCGAGGTCTACCTCCAGCACACCAGCCTGCAGCCGGTGTCCATCGCGCCGTGGCTCAAGAAGTGGAAGGCGCCGTGGATCGGGGCGCAGTGGCTCTTCCTCGACAGCGGGGTCGGGGCCAGCAACCACTTCGAGGGCGGTGGCTTCATCCGCACCAACGACGAGGTGGCCTACCCCAACCTCATGTTCCACTTCCTGCCGATCGCGGTGCGCTACGACGGCACCGCGCCGGAGGGCAAGCACGGCTACCAGGTGCACATCGGGCCGATGAACTCCGACGTCCGGGGCCGGGTGCGGATCACCGACGCCGACCCGACGCACCACCCCTCCATCCTGTTCAACTACCTCTCCACCGAGCGCGACCGGCGGGAGTGGGTCGAGGTCATCCGGGCGGCCCGGCACATCCTGTCCCAGCCGGCCTTCGCCCCCTTCGACGGCGGCGAGATCTCGCCCGGCCCGACGGTCGAGACCGACAAGGAGATCATCGACTGGGTCGCGCAGGACGCGGAGACGGCGCTGCACCCGTCGTGCTCGGCGAGGATGGGCAGCTCGGACGACGAGATGGCGGTCGTGGACCCTGCGTCGATGCGGGTGCACGGCACCGAGGGGCTGCGCGTCGTGGACGCCTCGGTCTTCCCGACGATCACCAACGGCAACATCTACGCCCCCGTGATGATGGTGGCCGAGAAGGCCGCCGACCTCATCGCGGGCAACACCCCGCTGGCGCCGGAGCACCCGCCGGTGTTCCGCGCCGGGCAGGGTAGGCCGCTCTACCCGCCGGGCGATCCCCGCAACGAGGCGTGGGACACCCGGGAGGAGGTGCCGAGCGCGCTACGCGCGATGGCCACCGACAGGGAGGACGACCGATGAGCACGACGCCCGACACCGCCCCGGAGGAGCTCGACCCGCCCACGGCACCGCGGACGAAGTGGACCGTGCTCGCGGTGGCCGGCGCGATCACCGTCGCCGTCGCGCTGTGGGCGCTCGTCGCGCCGACCCAGTCCTCGGAGGTGCTGGGCGTCGTCGTCGGCTGGACCTCGGAGTGGTTCGGCTGGTTCTACATCGCGCTGGCGACCGTCATCCTCGTCTTCGTCCTCTACCTCGGGGTGCGCCACTCCCGCGTCCGGCTGGGCCAGGACGACGACCGCCCGGAGTTCTCCACCTTCGCCTGGGCCTCGATGCTCTTCGCCGCCGGCATCGGCACCGACGTCATGTTCTACGCCGTGGCCGAGCCGGCCTCGCAGTACCTCTACCCGCCGCAGGGGGAGGGCGGGACGCTGGAGGCCGCCCGCGAGTCCACCGTCTGGACGCTGTTCCACTACGGCATCACCGGGTGGGGGATGTATGCCCTCATGGGCATCGCGCTCGGCTACTTCGCCCACCGGGTCGGGCTGCCGCTCGCCGTCCGGTCCACGCTCTACCCGCTCATCGGGCGGCGGGTGAAGGGCCCCATCGGTGACGCGGTCGACATCGCCACCGTCATCGGCACCATCTTCGGCGTCGCGACCTCGCTGGGGATCGGCGTCGTCATGCTCAACGTCGGCCTCGACGTGCTCTTCGGGGTGCCCCAGGGCATACCCGCGCAGATCGGGCTGGTCGTCCTGGCCATCGTCGTCGCCACCATCTCCGCGACCACCGGGGTGGACCGCGGCATCCGCATCCTCAGCCAGCTCAACGTGCTGCTCGCCATCGCCCTCGCCGGCTGGGTGCTCATCACCGGCGAGACCGCCTTCCTGCTGCGCGGCATGATGATGAACGTCGGCGACTTCGTCTCGATGTTCCCCGGGATGACCCTGGACACGATGGCCTTCGACTACCCGGCCGAGTGGATGGGCTTCTGGACCCTCTTCTTCTGGGCCTGGTGGATCGCCTGGGCTTCCTTCGTCGGGATGTTCCTGGCCCGCATCTCCAAGGGACGGACCATCGGCCAGTTCGTCCTCGGCACGATGACCATCCCGTTCAGCTACATCGTCATGTGGGTCACGATCTTCGGCAACAGCGCGGTCCGGCAGATCCGGGAGGGTGACGCGGAGTTCGGCGAGGCCGCCGTGAACACCCCCGAGCTGGGCTTCTTCACCCTGCTCCAGCAGTATCCGTTGGCGCTCGTGGTCGTCGCGCTCGCGACCTTCGTCGGGCTGCTGTTCTACGTCACCTCCGCCGACTCCGGTGCCCTGGTGATGGCGAACCTCTCCTCCGAGCTGCCGCACGGCGACGACGACGCCCGGGCGTGGCTGCGGATCCTGTGGTCGGTCGCCACCGGCGTGCTGACGATCGCCATGCTGCTCGTCGGGGGCATACCGGCGCTGCAGAGCGCCACCATCATCATGGGGCTGCCCTTCGCCTTCGTCATCATCGCGGTGATGGTCGGGCTGCACCGGGCGCTGGAGACGGAGAAGACCCGCGAGGGGGCGTTGCAGAGCTCGCTGACCTCCTCGCTCGTCGGGCGCGAGGCGTCCGCGGTGCCGTGGCGGCTGCGGCTCGCCCGGACCTTCGGGACGGTCTCGGTGCCGCAGGCGCAGGAGCGGATGTCTGGTGTCGTGGTGCCCGCGCTGGAGTCGGTGCGCGGCGCCCTGCTCGAGCAGGGGGTGCAGGCCGAGGTGCTCGTCACCGAGGTTGACCCCGACGCGCGGGTGGTGCAGACCGCGACGTTGCAGGTGTCCGGGGAGAGCGAGGCCTCCGGGTTCAGCTACCCGGTGCAGATCCGGCGCACCCCGGCCCCCACCTTCGGCACGCGCTCGCTGGACGCGCGGGACCGCACCACCCGGCTGCAGGTGGCGCAGCCCATCGCTGGGGGCTACGACCTCATGGGCTACGACGCTGAGGACGTCTGCCACGACGTGCTCGACCAGTACGAGCGCTGGGCGGCCAGCTCGGCGATGGTCGCCGAGGGCCGCGAGCACTAGCCCACCGGCGTCCCGGTGGCGGCGTCGGCGGTGGCAGCGCCTCCGCCGACGGCTGCGGGTCAGCGGCGGCGACCGCTCCCGCTGGAGGTGGAGAAGGCGACGATCGAGCCGCCCGAGGTCTGCTGCCGGCCCTGCCGGCGGCGGGTCTGGCCCTGCCCCTGACCGGTGCGACCGGATCCCTGGCCGCCGCGGCCCGACCCCTGGTCCTGGCCGCCGCGCCGGGGGCCGCCCTGGGTGCGGTCGCCGCGACCTGTGCCCGGACCGCCACGCCGGGACGACCCGTCCTGGGTTCGGCGTGACGCGCGCCCCTGCTGGCTACCGCCCTGGCCGGTGCGTCGGGACCCCTGACCCTTCGGGCCGCCCGCGCGTCCGGAGCCCTGGCGGCCGCCGCCCTGGGCGGGCGCCTGGATCGTGAGACCACCCGGGACCAGCGTGCGCTCACCCGGGGCCAGCTCGGCGAGGATGGGGTGCCCCGCGTCGGCGCGGGTCGTCGTGGGCTTGATGCCCGCCGCCCGGGTCAGCGAGCGGACGTCGCGCACCTGCTCGTCGGTCATCAGGGTCACGACGGTGCCACCGGCACCGGCGCGCGCGGTGCGACCCGAGCGGTGCAGGTAGGCCTTGTGCTCCACCGGCGGGTCGGCGTGCACCACGAGCGAGACGTCGTCGACGTGGATGCCGCGGGCGGCGATGTCGGTCGCGACGAGCGTGGAGGCCTGGCCGGAGTGGAAGGCGTCGAGGTTGCGGGTCCGGGCGTTCTGCGCCAGGTTGCCGTGCAGCTCGACCGTCGGCACGCCCGCGCCGTTGAGCTGCTTGGCCAGCTTCTTGGCGCCGTGCTTGGTCCGGGTGAAGACGACCGTGCGGCCCGGGGCCGAGCCGAGGTCGGTGAGCACGGCGAGCCGCTGCCCGGCGTCGATGTGCAGCACGTGGTGGTCCATCGCCGCCACGGGCGACTGCTCCGAGTCGGCGTGGTGGGTCACCGGGTCGTGCAGGTAGCGCCGGGCGATGACGTCGACCCCCGAGTCGAGGGTCGCGGAGAAGAGCATCTTCTGGCCTCGCCGAGGGGTGCGGTCCAGCAGCCGCTTGACGACCGGCAGGAAGCCGAGGTCGGCCATGTGGTCGGCCTCGTCGAGGACGGTCACCTCGATGCCGGACAGGTCGGCGTGGCCCTGGCCGAGGAGATCCTCGAGGCGGCCCGGGCAGGCGACGACGACGTCCACCCCGGCTTGCAGCGCGCGGACCTGCGGGTTCTGGCCGACCCCGCCGAAGATCGTCACGTGCGCGAGCCCCGCCTGCGCGGCGAGCGGCTCCAGCGAGGAGGCGATCTGTCCGGCCAGCTCACGGGTGGGCGCCAGGATCAGCGCGCGCGGCAGGCGCCCGCGGCGGCGGCTGGCCGAGGGATCGGCCAGCAGCCGGGCCACGACCGGCAGCAGGAAGGCGAAGGTCTTGCCCGACCCGGTGCGGCCGCGGCCGAGAACGTCGCGGCCGGCCAGCGAGTCCGGCAGCGTGGCGGCCTGGATGGGGGTCGGGACGGTGATGCCGCGGGCGGCGAGCACGTCGGTGAGGGAGGAGGGCACGCCGAGGTCGGCGAAGGAAGAGGTCACGGGGATCTTTCGGGACGGATGCGGTGTCCCACCCGGCGCGTCGCGCGTCCGTGGCGGCCGGTGGCCGCGAGATCGGCACCCCGAGGTGAGACGGTGCGGGATGCGACACCAGTCTATCGCAACGCGGGGCTTCCACCGGCCATGATGGGGTCGTGGACAGCGACGGTGACCGGGTCGAGCAGCTCAGCCACGCCGGGCTGCGGCACCAGGCGCTCGTCGGCGGCCCCTGCGGCGGCGAGCCGGTGGTGCTGCTGCACGGCTTCCCCCAGGACGCGACCGCCTGGCGGGCGCTCGCGCCGCTGCTGCACGATGCCGGGCTGCGGACCCTCGCCCCGCACCAGCGTGGCTACGGGCCCGGGTCGGCGCCGACCTGCGTCTCCGCCTACCGGCTGGACTCCCTCGTCGGGACGTCCTGGCCTGGCTGGACGCGCAGGGCTGGGCCCGCGCCCACGTCGTCGGCCACGACTGGGGTGGCGCGGTGGCCTGGGCCCTCGGGGCGTGGCACCCCGCGCGGGTGAGCACGCTCACCGTGCTCTCCACGCCGCACCCGGCCGCGCTGCGCTGGGCGGTGCGGCACGGCGACCAGGCCCGGCGCAGCTGGTACGTCGCGGGCTTCCAGGTCCCTCGCGTGCCCGAGCTCGTCATGGCCCGGGCGCTGCGTCGGGGGGAGCTGCGGCGCACCGGGCTGCCCGCGGACGACGCCGTCCGGTATGCCGCGCGCCTGGGCTCCGCCGCACGCCTGCGCGGACCGGTCAACTGGTACCGCGCCGCGGCCCGCGGCGGGTCCCGGTCCGTCGGCACCGTCGCCGTGCCGACGGCATACCTCTGGGGTGCCCGCGACCCCTTCCTCGGACGCGCGGCGGCGGAGCGCACGGCGCACCACGTGGTCGGCGACTACCGGTTCACCGAGCTGGGTGCCGGGCACTGGCTGCCGGAGACCCGGGCGCGGGAGGTGGCCGCCACGATCCTCGGGCGGGTGGGTACGCCAGGGCACTGACCGCGCCGAGGGTCGGGCTCGGTGCACGATCGGTGGCGCAGCCTGTGGACGATCCGCCCGGTCTGTCACCCCCGAGCCCTAGGCTCGGTGCCATGTCCACGGATCTCGCCGCCGCCGACTGGGTGCTGCGGGTCCAGGACCAGGACCTGCGCTCCGAGGTCGGCGAGCTGACCTTCGCCCGGGCGCAGGGGTATGCCGACTCCGGTCAGGTCCGCACCCTGGTCACGGGGCCGGACGGCGCCGCCCTGGTCGGCACGGTGACCGGCGGTCGCGGACACGTCTACCAGACGGTGGTCCGGATCCACGACCGCGAGGTGCTGGTCTGGAGCGGCCAGTGCAGCTGCCCGGTCGGTCAGGACTGCAAGCACGCCGTGGCCGTTCTCATGACGGCGCGGGCCCGGCTGCGCGCCCGCAGCTCGACCCGGTCCGGCTGGGAGGCCGCGCTGGCGCCGCTGCTGCAGGGTGGGGCCGCCAGGGGCGGCACCGCGGCAGGGCACCGGCTGGGGCTGCAGGTCTCGCTCACCCAGGGCCCCGGGGGTCGGGACGAGCGCACCCGGGTCGGGCTGCAGCCCGTGCGGCCGGGCCGGAGCAAGCCGTGGGTCGGGCAGGGTGTCGGGTGGGACGAGCTGACCAACCGCTGGTCGCGGGTGGAGGTGGACCCGCGGCACCGCGCCCTGCTGGCCCAGCTCGCGGCGCTGGGCAAGAGTTCGGGCTTCGGCTACTTCTACTCCTCGGCCAAGGAGCTGCCGCTCGGGGAGATCGGTGCCGTGGCCTGGCCGGTGCTGCGCCAGGTGGTCGAGGCCGGGGTCCCCCTGGTGGGTGGTCGCGGGGTGGCCGACGTGGTGCTGGGGGCAGGCACGGCACGGGCCGGGCTCGACGTCACGCGACGCGAGGACGGTGGCCTGCTCGTCCGCGCCCGTGTGGAGGACCTCGACGGACCCGGGGACGCCGACACCGGTCCTGACGTCCACGCCGACCCCCACGCCGACAACGACCAGGAACCCCAGGCCGACCGCGACCCTGACTCCGACGTCAGCCCCGGGCACGAGGTCTTCCTCGTCGGCAGGCCGGCCCACGGACTGGGTCGGCTCGACGCGTCCGGGAGGCTCACCCTGCTGCCGCTGACCGAGCCGGTGCCCGACGTCGTCGTCGCGCTGCTCGAGTCCGGCCGCACGATGGAGGTCCCGGCCGACGACGTCCCCCGCTTCCTCACGACCTACTACCCGGCCCTGGCCCGTCAGGTGCGCCTCACCTCGAGCGACGGCAGCGTCGTGACCCCGGCCGACCGCCCGCCACGCCTCCGGCTCGAGATCACGCCGGAGGCCGGGCACGTGCTGCACCTGCGGTGGACCTTCGCCTACGCCGTGCCCGCCGTGACCGGGAGCGAGGAGGTGGCCGTCGTCGGCCTGGGGCCGGGGCAGGACGATCCGGTGCGCGACGACCGCGCCGAGGAGCAGGCCCTCGCCGCGGTCCTGCCGTTGCTCGAGGACACCCCGGGCCTGGTGGACCACGGGCGGGCGGGTGCGCACACCCTGCGTCCCCGCGCGCTGCTCACCGGCATCGGCACGGCCCGCTTCGCGACCGAGGTTCTGCCCAGGCTCGAGGAGTCCGACCAGCTCGACGTCCTGGTGCACGGCGACCTCGCGACCTACGAGGAGGCCGACGAGGCCCCGGTCGTGCACCTGCGCACCACCGAGGCGGAGGAGGGCGACTGGTTCGACCTGCGCGTGCAGGTCCTGGTGGGGGAGACCGAGATCCCCTTCGACCAGCTCTTCGCGGCGCTCTCCCTCGGCCAGGACGAGCTGCTCCTGGAGTCCGGGCTCTGGCTGCGTCTGGACCAGCCCGAGCTGCGCGACCTGCGCCGGCTCATCGAGGAGGCCCGCGAGCTCGCCGACGACGACGGCGAGGAGGACCCTGCGCGCGTGCGGCTCTCGCCCTACCAGGCGGGGCTCTGGGAGGAGCTGGTCGAGCTCGGGGTGGTGCACGACCAGGAGGGACGCTGGCGCGAGCGGGTGGACTCGTTGCTGGCGCTGGGCGACGGGGACCGTGGCCTGGTGCAGGCCCCGGCCGCGCTGGAGGCGACCCTACGGCCCTACCAGCTGGCGGGATACCGCTGGCTGGCCGGCCTCTGGGACGCCGGCCTGGGCGGCATCCTCGCCGACGACATGGGGTTGGGCAAGACGCTGCAGGCGCTCGCGACGGTGGTCCGGGCCGAGGATCGCGGTGACCTCGCCGGCGGCCCGGTCCTCGTCGTGGCCCCGACCAGCGTCGTCGGCGCCTGGGCCGAGCAGGCGGCGCGCTTCGCCCCGCACCTGCGCACGACGACGATCACCGCGACCCGGCGGCGCCGAGGAGCCGACCTGGCGTCCGCCGTCGGGGGCGCCGACCTCGTCATCACCTCCTACACCCTGCTGCGGCTGGAGGCGGAGGCCTACCGCGCGCTGCCGTGGAGCGCGGCGATCCTGGACGAGGCGCAGGTGGTGAAGAACCGCAGGTCGGCCACCTACCAGGCGGTCCGTCGGCTGGGTGCCGACCGGACCGTCGCGATGACGGGCACCCCGATGGAGAACACCCTCATGGACCTGTGGTCCATGACCTCGCTCGCCTCGCCCGGCCTGTTCTCGCGGCCCGAGACGTTCACCGAGCGCTACCGCAAGCCCATCGAGTCCGGCGAGGCGCCGCTGGCGCTGGACCGGCTGCGGCAGCGGATCCGACCGTTCATGCTGCGGCGGACCAAGGCGGAGGTCGCCGCCGACCTGCCGGACAAGATCGAGCAGACGCTGGGCATCGAGCTGCACCCGGCGCACCGCCGGGTCTACGACCAGCACCTCCAGCGGGAGCGGCAACGGGTGCTCGGACTGCTCGCGGACCTCGACAAGAACCGCATCGCGATCTTTCGCTCGCTGACCCTGCTGCGCCAGCTCGCGCTCGACCCGGCGCTGGTGGACGAGGAGCACGCCGGGCTCGCGCGCTCGGCCAAGATCACCGCCCTGCTGGAGCAACTCACCGAGGTCGCTGCGGAAGGTCACCGGGCGCTGGTCTTCTCCAGCTTCACCGGCTACCTCTCGCGGGTGCGGATCGCCCTGGAGGAGGCCGGGATCGGGTATGCCTACCTCGACGGCCGGACCCGTGACCGGGCAGCCCGGATCGCGGCCTTCCGCGAGGGCGACGTGCCGGTCTTCCTCATCAGCCTCAAGGCCGGCGGCGTGGGGCTGACCCTGACCGAGGCCGACTACGTCTACGTCCTCGACCCCTGGTGGAACCCGGCCGCCGAGGCCCAGGCCGTGGACCGCACCCACCGGATCGGGCAGCACCGCACCGTCCACGTCTACCGGATGGTGTCCAGCGGCACCATCGAGGAGAAGGTCGTGGCCCTGCAGGAGCGCAAGCGCCGGCTCTTCAGCACCGTGGTCGACTCCGGCGAGTTCGCCACCGGCACGGTGACCGCGGCGGACATCCGGGGGCTCGTCGAGGGGTGAGAGGCTGAGCGCATGACCATCATCGGGGGCACCGCGACCTGGGATCTCGTGCACGCCGAGCGACGTGCCCTGGTCGAGGACCTCGCCGCGCTCGAGGAGCCGCGGTGGGCGCACGCGTCCCTGTGCCCCGGGTGGACGGTCCACGACGTGGCGGCGCACCTGGTCGACAACGCCCGCACCACGACCCCGCGCCTGCTGCTGGCGATGGCGCGCGCCCGCTTCGACTTCGACGCCCAGAACGCCGCCGGCGTGGCCCGGGAGCGTGGTGCCACCCCGCAGGAGACCCTCGCCCGGCTCCGGGCCGTCGTCACCCGGACCTCCGGGCCGCCCGCCCCCCGGGCCAGCAGGCTGGTCGAGGAGGTGGTCCACGGCGAGGACATCCGGAGACCGCTGGACCTCGAGCACGGCTACGCCCAGCAGGCGGTCGAGCGTGCCCTGACCTACCAGCTCGCCACCGCCGTGGGCCTCGGTGGGGCGCGGGAGCGGGTGGCGGGGCTCACGGTACGCGCCACGGATGCCGGGATCGCCTCCGGCTCGGGACCGGTGGTGGAGGGGCCTGCCCTGGATCTGCTCCTCGTCGTCTCCGGCCGCGCCGCTCCCGGCGCGCTCCGCGGACCGGGGCTCACCGAGCTGGAGGCGCGCTGTGCGCCGGGCTGAGCGGGCGCAGGAGGCGCCCCTGGACCACCTGGTGCTCGCCGTGCCGGACCTGGAGCAGGCGGTCGAGGGGCTGCGCGAGCAGACGGGGGTGAGCGCCGCGGCCGGCGGGTCCCACCCCGGGATGGGCACCCGCAACGCCCTGGTCGCGCTGCGCGGCACGGGCGGGCCCGCCTACCTCGAGCTGCTCGCCCCCGACCCCGCCCAGGAGCCGGTGGCCCCGGAGGCCACGATGCTCGGCCTGGGACACCTGGTGGAGGACGGCACCTTCTCGCCCCGCCTGCACGCCTGGGCGGTCCGCCCCGGCGACCTCGACCGAACCCTTGCCCTGGCCCGGGACGCCGGGCTGGAGGTCGGCACGGCGACCCCTGCCTCGCGCCGGACACGGGGTGGGACCGAGCTGTCCTGGCGGCTGGCGGTCCCGCACCCGCTCGGCCTGGGCGGGGTGCAGCCCTTCCTCATCGACTGGGGCAGCAGCCACCCGACGGACGACGACCTGCCCGAGCTCGACCTCGTCGAGCTCACGCTCGGCCACCCGGACCCCGCCCGAACCCAGCAGGTGCTGGACGTCCTCGGGGCAGGAGGTGCGGTCGTGGGCGCCCCGCGGCCCACGCTCCGGGCCGTGGTGGCCGGGCCGGGCGGCCAGACCGTGCTGTGAGACGCGCCTCAGTCGCTGATGCCGGTCCGCTCGACACCCTGGACGATCCACCGCTGGAGCAGCAGGAACATCAGCAGCAGCGGCAGGATCGCGACGAGCGCGGCCATGAAGAGCGTGCTGATCTGCGAGGTCTGGGCGGTGAGGTAGGTCGACAGCGCGATCTGCACGGTCCACGAGTCGGGGGTGCGGCCGATGACCAGGGGCCAGAGGAAGGCGTTCCAGCTGCCGATGAAGGTGATGGTGCCGATCGCGGCGGCGAAGCCGCCGGAGTTGGGCACGACGACCCGCCAGAAGGTGCCCCACCAGGACAACCCGTCCAGCGCGGCGGCCTCCTCGATCTCTTTCGGGAAGGAGAGGAAGAACTGTCGGAAGAGGAAGGTCGCCAGTGCCTGGAAGAGCCCGGGGATGATGAGGCCGCGCAACGTCGAGATCCAGCCCAGGGAGGAGACGAGCACGAAGCTGGGGACGAAGGTGACGGCCGCCGGGATGAGCAGCGTCACGGTGATGAGCCAGAAGACGACCCCGGACCAGCGGTAGGGGATCCGGGCCAGGCCGTAGCCCGCCATCCCGGAGAGCACGAGGACGCCCACCGTCTGGCTCACGGCGATGACCGTGCTGTTGAGCAGCGCCCTCCCCATGGGCACCGTGCGGTTGTCGAAGACCGCGGCCAGGTTGTCCCACTCCCAGGTCGGCGGCAGCCAGTGCCACTGCGCGGAGGCCAGGTCGGCCTCGGTGCTGAAGGCGCCGCGCAGCAGGAGATAGAAGGGCAGCAGGAACAGCGCTGTCCCCAGGAGCAGCAGCACCCAGCGCAGGAGGGCATACCGGCGTCGTTCGTGCAGCACGTCAGTCCCTCCCGCCGAGCCGGAGCAGCCTGGTCTGCAGCAGCGCCACCACCGCGATCATGAGCGTGAGGATCACCGCACCGGCGCTGCCGTCGCCGAAGTTCTGGCCCGACCCGAGCGCGGTGTAGTAGAGGTAGACCAGCGGCGGCCGGGCGTAGGGCGGGTAGCTGCCGAAGCTGGACAGGATGTTGTAGAACTCGTCGAAGGCCTGGAAGGCGTTGATGAGCAGCAGGAGCAGGACCGCGGTGGACGCGGGGAGCAGCTGCGGCCAGGTGATGTGCCGGAAGACCTGCCAGCCCTCGGCGCCGTCGATGGCCGCCGCCTCGTAGAGCACCGTCGGGATCCGCTGCAGCGCCGCGAGGAAGAGGATCATGTAGAAGCCGACCTGCAGCCAGAGCCGGGCGGAGACGATGACCAGCCAGTACCACGGCGGGTCGGTGAGCGAGAGCCACGGGACGGGGTCCACGCCGATCAGCCCGAGTGCCGCGTTGGCGACGCCCGAGCGCATCCCGGAGAAGATCGACATCTTCCAGATCAGCGCGGCGACGACGTAGGAGCAGGCCACCGGGAGGAAGAAGACCGAGCGGAAGAAGGCCTGCATGACGCGGGTGCGGGCGACCAGGACAGCGGTGAGCAGGGACAGCGCGAAGGTCGTCGGGACGATGAAGGCGGCGAAGACGACGAAGGTCAGCAGCGAGTCCCGGAACGCCCTGTCGCCGAGCATGTCGCGGTAGTTGGCCAGCCCGACGAACTCGGTCGGCGTCACCGTGTTGTAGGCCTCGAAGAAGGAGAGGTAGACGCTCCACCCGATCGGGACGTAGATGAAGAGCACCAGCCCCGCGAAGAACGGGCCGACGAAGACCCAGAACCACAGGTTGACGTCATGGCGACCGCGAAGCCGCGCGAGCATCAGGCGGTGACCCGCTCCAGCTCGTCCTCCACGATCGGGACCAGCGCGTCCAGCTCCTCCTGCGGGTCCGCGCCGTCCCGGACGATGCGGCTCATCATGTCGCTCCAGGCGGTCGCGCTGCGCGGGGTCCACAGCAGCGGGGTCTGGGCGTGGCCGTACTCGGTGACGTAGCCGGCGGCGTCGGCCGCCGGACCGGACGCGAGCACGTCGGCCTCCGGGATCAGGCTGGTGCGCGAGGGCACGTGGAAGCCGTAGGCGGTGGCGAAGTCGAGCTGCTTGTCGGTCTGGTCGATCCACAGCCAGCGGACGAAGGCCCGGGCCGCCTCGACGTCGGTGGCCCGGGTGGACACGCAGGAGCCGTAGGCCCCCACCGGGACCGACGGTGACCCGCCCTCGAGAGCCGGCCAGGGGATGGCGCCGAAGTCGTCACCCAGCGCCTCGCTGATGGCGGGGAAGGTCCACAGCCCGGTCCACTGCATCGCGGCGCGCCCGGAGGTGAAGGCCCCGGCGTCGAACCAGTCCTGGGCCTCGCCCAGCAGCAGCGACTCGTCGGTCCACAGCGTGCGGAGCACCGACAGCGCCTCGGCGGCCCCCGCATCCTGGAAGCCCACCTCCTCGCCGTCGAGGTAGTCCAGCCCGGCGGCCCAGAGCATGGGGCCGCCGAGCAGGCCGGCGCCGCCGTCGTTGCCGAGGAAGAGTCCCTTGACGTCGCCGCGGCTGAGCTCGCGGGCGGCGGCCACGAGGTCGGGGATCTGCTGCGGCGGCTCGATCCCGGCCTCCTCCAGCAGGCTGCGGCGGTAGACGAGGACCTGCATGTCGAGGACCTGGGGGACCGCCCAGATCTTCCCGTCGTAGGTCATCCGCTCGATGAGCGAGGGGGTGAAGTCGTCCAGGGTGTCGCCGAAGAGGTCGGTGAGGTCGGCCACCTGCTCGCCCTTGATCATGTCGATCGTCGGTCCGTTGCCGTACTCGAAGACGTCCGGACCGGCGTCGGTGAGGAGCGAGGCCGCGGTCGACTGGTCGTAGTCGCCCGGCTTCCAGGAGACGGTGACGTCGGCGTCCGGGTAGTCCGCGGCATACCGCTCCACCGCCTCCTGGGTGCCGGCCTCGCCGTACTGGTGGTACCACTGCGCGATCGTGGGGCGGCCGCCCCCGCCGCCGGACTGGGCGGCATCCTCGCCGCTGCCGGTGCCGCGCCCGGTGTTGTCGCCGCAGGCGGCGAGAGAGGCGCCCAGCGCCCCGGCCCCGGTAAGGGCCAGCATCCGGCGGCGGGAGAGGCTCGGGGTCGAGCGTGCGGAACGGGCCATCGTGGTCCTCCTGGGGCGGCGTGTCCGGGGCGGCGTAGATGAGCAGCATATTCTGCCCGTCGCCGGTGTGACGGCAGTGGCGCGTGAGGTCACGATTGCGCAACGGCCGGTGTGTGCTGGCAACGTGGGGGGCGGGCCATCACGTCTACTGGGCGACGGACGACGACGAAGGGGATCTGGTATGCGGACGCGACGACTCGTGCTGCGCCCGCTGCGGCAGCGCCTGCTCACCGAGCCGCTCCCGCGGCGCGCGCTGGTCAAGGGCGGCGCCGGCCTCATGGCGGGGGCCGTGGTGGGCGGGCTGCAGGACGACGGGGGCATCTTCGCGCTGCCGCAGCCCGAACCAGAACCCGAGCCCGAACCGGAGCCGGTCGAGCCCGAGCCCGAGCAGGCGGAAACGGAGCCCGAGCCGGAGCCGGTGGAGCCCGAGCCTCCGGCCGTGCTGGCGCGCGGCAGCGGCGGCGAGGCCGTCTGGGCGCTGCAGGAGCAGCTCAACGCCACGGGGTACTGGTGCGGCGCGCCCGACGGCGGCTTCGGCCACCTCACCCAGCAGGCGGTGTGGGCCGCCCAGAAGGCGCACGGCCTGGTCCGGGACGCCGTGGTGGGACCCGGCACCCGTGCCGCCCTGGAGACCGGCTACCGGCCGGCGCCGGCCTACGGCGGGGACCACGTCGAGGTGCACCTGGCCAGCCAGCTGCTGCTCGTGGTCCGCGGCGGCGCGACCACCATGACCCTCAACACCTCCACCGGCAACGGCGAGCCCTACGAGTTCGAGGACGGCACCTACGACGCCCACACGCCACCGGGGGACTTCGCCGTCTGGCTGACGCACAGCAACGGCTGGCGGGACGGCGAGCTGGGCGAGATGTACCGGCCGATGTTCTACTCCGGCAACTACGCCGTCCACGGGTCGGAGTCGATCCCGCCCTACCCCGCCTCGCACGGCTGCGCGCGGGTCTCCGTCGCCGCCATGGAGATGATCTGGTCGCAGGGCCTCATGAGCATGGGCAGCCGGGTCGTCGTGGTCTGACCCCGCCCACGTGGAGGACTTCCTCGATCCGCACCCGCCGTGGATCGCCATCGGCGGTGCCGAGCACCTGCTCTACGTCCTCGGGCTGGTCGTCGTGGCGGGCACGCTACTCCTGGCCCGGCACCGGGTGCGCGAGCACGAGGCCGCGGTGCGCGCCGTCCTGGCCGTCGTGGTGGTGGTCCAGCAGGTCACGCTCTACGGCTTCTACCTGGTGACCGGCTGGGACCCGGCCGAGACGCTCCCGCTGCACATCTCGCGGGTGTCCGCGCTGCTGGGGCTGGCCTACCTGGTCACCGGCAGCCGGCGGGTGATGGACGTGCTCTTCTTCTTCGGGCTGTGGGCCTGGGCCAGCTTCGCCTATCCGCAGAACATCCAGCCCCCGACCAACATCCTCGGCTGGAGCTTCTTCGTCAACCACGTCGTGACGCTGCTCCTGCCGGTCCTCGCGTGGGTCACCACCGACTGGCGTCCGAGCCTGCGCGGGATGCGCCTGGCCCTCGGCTGGTTCACCGTCTACCTCGTCGTGGCGGTCGCGGCCAACGCCGCCTTCGACGGCAACTACTTCTACCAGCGGGAGCGCCCGCTGCTGCCCTGGCTCGGGCAGCCGTGGTACCTCCTCGCCTCGGTCGCCGCGACGGTCGCGCTGTTCTCGCTGGGGTATGCCGTGAGCCGCCTCGTCGCCCACCGTACCGACCGCCCGGCGCGCGTAGAATCGGTCCAATGAGCAGTCCGGGGGTCGTCATCTGCCCTCCCGATACCGACCCGACATCGAGGGGATGCGGGCGATCGCCGTCCTGCTCGTGCTGCTCTACCACGCGGGCGTGCCCTGGCTGCCCGGCGGCTACACCGGGGTGGACGTCTTCTTCGTCGTCTCCGGCTACGTCATCACCGGTCTGCTCCTGCGCGAGGCGACAGGGACCGGTCGCGTGGACCTGCCGCGGTTCTGGGCCCGCCGAGCGCGCCGGTTGCTGCCGGCCTCGATGCTCGTGCTGCTCACCACGGCCGCGCTGACGCTGCTCTGGGTGCCGCAGGTGCGCTGGCGCGAGATCGGCTGGGACGTCGTGACCTCCGGCCTCTACGTCGTCAACTGGCGGATGGCCGACCGGTCGGTCGACTACCTGGCCGAGGACTCGGTCGCCTCGCCGGTCCAGCACTACTGGTCGCTGGCGGTCGAGGAGCAGTTCTACGTCCTCTGGCCGCTGCTGGTGTTGCTGGCCCTCTGGCTCGCCCGCCGCCGGGGGCTCCCGGTGGTGCCCACGGTGGCGGCGCTCCTGGCGGTGCTCGTCGTGCTGCCCTCCTTCGCCTGGGCGGTGCACCTGAGCTCGGCCAGCCCGCCGGAGGCCTACTTCGTCACGACCACGCGGCTGTGGCAGCTGGGGCTGGGGGCGCTGGTGGCGCTCGGCGCGTCCTGGTGGCGGCGCGTCCCGGTCCCGGTGGCCACGGCGCTGGCCTGGCTGGGACCGGTCGCCGTCCTCGCTGGAGGCCTCCTGCTCGACGCCGGTTCCGCCTGGCCCGGCTGGCCGGCGCTCGTGCCGACCCTGGGGGCCGCGGCGATGCTCGTCGGGGGCGTGCGTGCGTCCGTGACCTTTGGCCCGGCCCGGATCTACGGCTGGTCGGGGTTGCAGTGGACGGGGGCGCTGTCCTACTCGCTCTACCTCTGGCACTGGCCGCTGCTGGTGCTGGCGCAGGCCCGGTTCGGTCCGCTGGACGTCTGGGCCGGGCTGGGGGTGGTCGTGCTCAGCGTCGTGCCCGCCCTGCTCGGTCACCTGTTCCTCGAGCAGCCGATCCGGTATGCCCGTGGCGCCCTGGCGGGTCCTCGCGGGGGCCTCGTCGTGGGACTCGCCTGCACCCTGCTCGCGGCCGGAGCCGGGGGCTACCTGGTCCGCGAGGTCGACCGTCAGGTGCGCGCCAACGAGGTCGCGGGCGCGTCGGCGCAGGGCGCCGGAGCGCTGCGGGAGCCCGGGACGCTGGCCCCCCGACCACCCCGCGCCGCGGGTGCCGCCGGGGGCAGCGAGTCCGGGGCGAGGATCGGCTCGAGCGGCGACGACAGCAGCGACGACGGCGGTGACCCCGCCACGTCGACCGCCGGCGCACCGGAGGCCTCGCCACGGCATACCGTCCCTGCCGGCACCGAGGGTGCCCCGTCACCGTCGTTGGACGACCTCGACCTGGGGGCGCAGGACGGGTCGATCACCCCGGACCCGCTGGAGGCGACGCGGGACGTGCCTGCGCTCTACGACGAGGGGTGCGACGCCGATACCGAGGAGGTCCTGCGCTGCACCTACGGCGACGCCGAGGGGGACCTGCACGTGGCCGTCGTCGGCGACTCGAAGATCGCCCAGTGGATGGGCGCCCTGGACCAGCTCGGTGAGGAGCGGGGGTGGCGCGTCGACGTCTTCTACCGCTCGGCCTGCCCCTGGAGCGCGACCCTCGTGCAGTTCGACGAGGAGGGTCGGGCCCGGGCCTGCCGTGACTGGGGCGACGAGGTCATGCAGGAGCTGCTGGCCCAGCCGCCGGACGTCGTGCTCACCTCCTCGGTGAAGTCGCAGGGCCTCGCTCCGGACGGCGAGCTGTCCGGGGAGGCGCTCGCCGACGGCATGGCGCAGCGGTGGAGCCGGCTCGGCGACGAGGGCGTGCCGGTGGTCGCGCTCGCCGACACCCCCCAGCCGGGTGGTTCCCAGGTCTACGCGTGCGTCGCGGAGCACCGGGAGGACCTCGAGCGGTGCCGGATCGACTACAACCGCGGCAGCGGCACCGGGCCGCTGCTGCGCGCCGTCGCCGAGGTCCCCACCTCCACCTTCGTCACGATGAACGACTGGGTCTGCCCCGGCCAGGACCGGTGCCCGCCGGTCGTCGGCGGGGTGCTGATCTACCGCCAGGGCAGCCACATCACCGACACGTATGCCCGGTCCCTCGCGCCGGTCCTGCAGGACCGGCTGCTCGTGGCCTTCGACCGGGTCGGTGTCGGCCGGTCGCGGGAGGTCGACCCTCAGCGGTAGGCCTGCTGCCCGGTGAGCGCCTGCCCGACGACCAGGGTGTGCATCTCCTCCGTGCCCTCGTAGGTGAGCACCGACTCCAGGTTGTTGGCGTGCCGCATGACCGGGTAGTCGCCGGAGATGCCGTTGGCGCCGAGGACCGTGCGGGCGGTGCGGCAGATCTCGAGGGCGGCCGTCACGTTGTTGAGCTTGCCGACGCTGACCTGCTCGGGCCGGAGGCCGACCGCGTCCTTGCGGCGGCCCAGGTGCAGCGCGAGCAGGGTGCCGGTGGCCCAGGACTGGTGCATCCGGGCGAGCTTGGCCTGGGTGAGCTGGAAGGCGCTGATCGGCCGCCCGAACTGCTCCCGCTCGCCGGCATACGTCAGCGCGGTCTCCAGCGCCGTCCGCGCGGCGCCCATGGCGCCCCAGACGATGCCGTAGCGCGCCTCGGAGAGGCAGGCCAGCGGCCCCTTGAGGCCGCGGACACCTGGCAGCAGCGCGCTGCCCGGGAGACGGACGTCCTCCAGGACGACCTGCCCGGTCACCGAGGCCCGCAGCGACATCTTGTGGCCGATCGTCGGGGTGCTCACCCCGGGGGTGTCGGTGGGCACCACGAAGCCCCGGACCCCCTCGTCCTCGGTCCGCGCCCAGACCACGGCGACGTCGGCGAGGGGGGCGTTGGTGATCCACGACTTCGCGCCGTGGAGCACCCAGTCGTCGCCGTCGCGGGTCGCCCGGGTGGTCATCGACCCCGGGTCCGAGCCGTGGTCGGGCTCGGTGAGGCCGAAGCAGCCGATGGTCTCCCCGCCGGCCATGGACGGCAGCCAGGCCTGCTTCTGCTCCTCGCTGCCGAAGGAGTGGATCGCCTGCATGGCCAGCGAGCCCTGCACCGACACCAGCGACCGGACGCCGGAGTCGGCCGCCTCCAGCTCGGTGCAGGCCAGGCCGTAGTCGACCGCGCTCATGCCGGCGCAGCCGTAGCCCTCGAGGTGCATGCCCAGCAGGCCGAGCCGGCCGAACTCCCGCGCCAGCCCGCGCACCTGGTCGTGCGCCAGGTCGCCGTGCTCGTACCACCCCGCGACGTGCGGGAGCACGTGCTCCTCGCAGGCCCGGCGGACGGAGTCGCGGACGGCGCGCTCGTCGTCGGTGAGCAGCGCGTCCAGGTCGAGCAGGTCGAGGGTGGCGGGAGGCATACCCCCATCATGCCGGTCGCCGACCCCTGGCCGGCGAGGCAGGATGGGCCCATGACGACACCCACGCGCGGGACCTCCATCCTCGGCACCGAGGTGCGCCGGGTCGAGGACCCCGAGCTGCTGCGCGGGCGAGGAACCTTCGTCGGCGACACCGACCTCGACGACCCCGAGGTGCTGCACGCGGTCTTCGTGCGCAGCCCGGTGGCGCACGCGCTGGTCCGCGGCGTCGACACCGCGGCCGCGGCGCAGGCACCGGGTGTGGTCGGGGTGTTCACCGCGGCCGAGCTCGGCGAGGAGCCGGTGCCGCCCTTCGCCCAGATCCACGACCGGGTGCCGCGCACCGCCCTGGCGACCGACCGGGTGCGCTTCGTCGGCGACCCGGTCGCGCTGGTCGTCGCGACCGGGCGCGCTGCCGCGGTCGACGCCGGCGACCTCGTGGACGTGGACTACGAGGACCTGCCCGTGGTGGTCGACATGGAGGCCGCGCTGGAGCCGGACGCACCCACGCAGTTCCCCGAGCTGGGGAGCAATGTCGTCCTCGCGGTCAAGGACCCCGAGGGTGAGCCGGACGTGCTCGCGGGCGCGCACCGGGTCGCGCGGCTGCGCCTGGAGAACAACCGCATGGCGACCAGCCCGATCGAGGGGCACGGCATCCTCGCGCGCCCGACCCTGAGCGACGGTGAGGTCACCGGACTCGACGTCACCCTCGCCACCCAGCACCCGCACCTCGCGAAGAAGCTCCTGGTCCGCTGGACCGGGCTGCCCGCCGACGCGGTGCGAGTGCGGGCCCCGCACGTGGGCGGTGCCTTCGGCGGCAAGGCCGGGATCGCGCCGGAGCACGCGGCCGTGGTGCGGGCGGCGTGCTTGCTCGGCCGCCCGGTCCGGTGGGTGGAGACGCGCAGCGAGACGATGCTGTCGATGACGAGCCGGGGGCAGGTGCAGTACGTCGAGGTCGGGCTCGACGACGAGGGTCGCATCACCGGGATGCGGGCGCGGCTGGTGGGTGACTGCGGGGCGTACGCCGGTTTCGGCGGGTCCTTCGCCAGCGGCTCGACCCGGACCATGTCCGAGGGCTCCTACCAGATCCCGCGGCTGCGCTACGACGCGCTGTCGGTCATGACCAACACCGCACCCACCGGCGCCTTCCGTGGGGCGGGCCGGCCCGAGGCGGCGGCGATGCTGGAGCGGGCGATGGACCACGCGGCCCGGACGGTCGGCCTGCTCCCCGAGGAGTTCCGGCGCCGCAACGTCCTCGCCCCGGAGGACCTCCCGCACCGGACGAAGTTCGGCGCGCACTACGACACCGGCGACTACGCCACGACGCTGCAGGCGGCGCTGGACGCGGCCGGGGTGGACGAGCTGCGCGCCGAGCAGGAGCGGCGGCGGGAGCGGGGCGACGCGTGGCAGCTCGGCATCGGCATCGCGAGCTACGTCGAGATCACCGGCTTCGGCGGCTCGGAGTACGCT
This sequence comes from Serinicoccus marinus DSM 15273, assembly GCF_008386315.1. Classification (NCBI taxonomy): domain Bacteria; kingdom Bacillati; phylum Actinomycetota; class Actinomycetes; order Micrococcales; family Ornithinimicrobiaceae; genus Serinicoccus; species Serinicoccus marinus. The sequence goes on from NZ_CP043808.1 coordinate 1,191,791, forward strand.
GGGATCCGGGTCGGTGCGGACGGCTCGGTCGTCGTCATGGCCGGGACGTCGGCCCACGGGCAGGGGCACGCGACCGCCTTCTCGATGCTCGTCGCCGACGCCCTCGACCTCCCGCTGGAGCGGGTGTCCTACGTGCAGTCCGACACCGCGCAGGTCCGCAGCGGTGGCGGCACCGGCGGGGCGCGGTCGGTGCAGCTCGGCGGCAGCGCGGTGCTGGAGGCCGCGCAGGAGCTGCGTGAGCAGGCGATCGCCACGGCGGCCGACCTGCTGGAGACGACGGCGGCGGACGTCGAGCTGGTGGACGGCCGGTTCGCGGTCCGGGGCGTCCCCGGTGCGGGAGTGACCTGGGAGGAGGTCGCCCGCCGGGCGCACGAGGAGGGGGACGAGCTGCAGGTGGATCACGACTTCTCGCAGGACGGGTCGACCTTCCCGTTCGGCACCCACGTGAGCGTGGTCGAGGTCGATGTCGAGACGGGGGCGGTGCGGCTGCTCCGGCACGTGGCCGTCGACGACTGCGGGACCGTGGTCAACCCGCTGCTCGTGCGCGGGCAGCAGCACGGCGGGTGCGTGCAGGGCATCTCGCAGGCGCTCTGGGAGGAGTTCCGCTACGACGAGCACGGCAACCCGGTGACCGCCACCTTCGCCGACTACACGCTGCCCACCGCGGGCGACCTGGTCCAGCTGGAGACCAGCCTCACGACGACCCCGACGGACCGGAACCCGTTGGGCGCGAAGGGGATCGGGGAGGCGGCGACGGTCGGCTCGACACCGGCGGTGCAGAACGCCGTCGTCGACGCCGTCGCGCACCTCGGGGTGCGGCACGTCGACCTACCCTGCACGCCGGAACGGGTGCTGGGGGCCGTCCGCGAGGCGGGGCGGGGCGAGCACGACCCGTGGCGCGAGCCGGCGGCGATCTTCGAGGACCTGCCCGACCTGGAGTCCGTGGACGACGTCGAGGTGTGAGGGTTCAGACCCCGCTGGGGTCGTGCGTCCGGCCGCCGTCCGCGCCCTCGACCGGTGGCTGCTCGAACCCGCGGGTGGGCGGTTCCGGCGAGACCACCGGTGGCTCGACGGGGCCGACCGAGGGCGGGTCCTCCGGGATGACGCCCACGCGCGGGTCCAGAGCGCCGGTGAGCGGGGTGTCCCACAGCGGTGCGCCGTCGGCCGGGCCGGCCCAGGCGGCGGCGAGGGAGTCGGCGTCCGCGGCGGTGACCTCCAGGGCGCGGCTGCGCTCGGCGATCTCGAGCCGTGCCTGCTCGACGATCTCCTGGGCGCGTCCGTGCTCCCGCTCGATCTGCTCCACGTCGTCCTCGTCGAGCACCTCGAGCTCCACCTGCCCGTCGAGCCGGCGCACCGAGGCGGCCACCGTGCTCACCCGGGAGAAGGACGCGTCGAGGTCGCGCTGGGTCGAGGCGGTGAGGTCGTGCAGGGCGTGCAGCTGCGTCAGGACGGCCTGCGCCATGCCCTGCACGAGCTCCAGGCCCTGGGTGACCCGCGGCGCGTAGGCGAGGTAGGAGTCGGCACGGTTGCCCTCCCAGGCGGACGCCACGCGGGTGGTGACGTCGGAGCTGTCGGCCCCGGCGTTGCCCCCGGCGTCCCGCATCGCGGCCCACGCGTCGATGGCCTCCTGCAGGCAGGACACCTGGGCCCGCAGGTGCCAGACGTCGGCCTTGGTGAGCGTGATCATGCGGAGGCTCCGGGGCTGTCGCCGTCCAGGCTGGGGCCGCGCTGGTGAGGTTCGGCCTGCGGCAGGTCGGGGCTGTCGGTGTCGAGGGCCGGTCCGCGCTCGTGCGGAGCGGCCTGGGGCAGCTCGCCCCGGTCGACGTCCAGGGCCGGGCCCTGCTCGTGCGGAGCGGCCTGGGGCAGCTCGCCCCGGTCGACGTCCAGGGCCGGGCCCTGCTCGTGCGGAGCCGCCTGGGGCAGCTCGCCCCGGTCGACGTCCAGCCGTTGTCCCGGGCCGTGCGGCTCGGCGCGACCCAGCACGGGCCGGCCGTCCTCGCCCACCCCACGCGGGGGGAGCCCACGCGGCGACGGCGAGGTCTCCAGGTCGGTCGCCGCCTGCTCCAGGTGGCCACCGTCGTGCATCACGGTGCGCTGCAGGTGACCGGCTGCGGCGTCGACCGCCTGCATCACCCGGTCGTAGGCAGCGGCGACCTGGGTGTCCTGCGAGGGGAGGCCGAGCCCGGAGGTCGGCAGCCCACCCCCGCGGACCAGGGAGCTGCGTCCCGTCTGCAGCGTCTGCGAGATGGTCACGAGGTCGCGCCCGCACCGCCTCAGCTCGGCTGGCTCTCCGCCGACCATCCTGATCTCCCCTTCGCCGTGTCCCGCCCCGGTCCCCGCCAGCATAACGACCAGCGACAGCGGGGGCCAGGATCCCCGGGACGCCGCGACGACGAGGCAGCGGCGTCCCGCGCCAGCACCCCGATCAGAAGCTCGACGAAGCCTCGTCGAGCTGGCGCACGTCCGCCTCGGTCAGCTGGAGCGAGGTCGCTGCCAGCAGCGGCTCCAGCTGCTCGGGGCGGGAGGCGGAGGCGATCGGGGCGGTGACGCCCTTCGCCAGCACCCACCCGAGGGCGACGGTCGCGGGCTGCACGTCGTGCCGCTGCGCCACCTCGACGAGCACGTCCACCACCGCCAGGCCGCCGGCGTCGGCATACCGCCGGGCGGCGCCGCCACGGGCGTTGCCGTCGAAGTCCTCCTCGGTGCGGTACTTCCCGGTGAGGAAGCCCGAGGCGAGCGCGGGGTAGCTGAAGACGGCCAGCCCGAACTCCGCGACCAGCGGGGCGAGGTCGCGCTCGTAGTCGGCGCGGGAGACCAGGCTGTAGCGCGGCTGGATCGCGGTCGGGACGCTCGCCCCCTGCTCGGCGGCGGTCTCGAGGAAGGCGCGCAGCCGGTCGGGGGCGTAGTTGGACAGGCCGATCGTGCGGGCCCGGCCGCTGCGCACCACCTCGTCGAAGGTGGCGACCTGCTCGGCGATGTCGACCGAGTCGTCGTCGGTGTGCGCGTAGTAGAGGTCCACGTGGTCGGTCTCCAGCCGGTCCAACGACTCGTCCAGGGCGGTCATCACGGTGTCGCGAGCCAGTCCCTGGCGGCCGGGCTTCTTGCCCACCTTGGTCGCGACGAGCACCTCGTCGCGGTTGCCGCGCTCGGCCATCCAGCGGCCGATGATGCGCTCGGACTCGCCGCCCTCGTGGCCCTCGGCCCACGCGGAGTACATGTCGGCGGTGTCGACGAAGGACCCGCCTGCGGCGAGGAAGGCGTCGAGCACGGCGAAGCTGGCCTCGGCGTCGGCGGTCCAGCCGAACGGGTTGCCCCCCAGGTTGACGGGGAGGAACGTGCGGTCGGTGCCGGGAAAGGTGGGGTGAGACATGCGCCGACCGTACCTGCCGCTCCCGGTCGCCGCCGGTCTGGCGTGGCGGCACCGGTCCCCGCGTGCGACAGTAGGGACTGTCGACGCTTTGTCCAGCGTCTGTCCCAGGCATACACGAGGAGCACGATGACTCTCGCTCGGCTGCAGACTGCGCTCGGGAGCGCGCTGCGCGCCCGTGTCGCCGGGGACGACGCGAGCGAGCGCGCCGCGCGCATCTGGGACACGCCGGGGGATCGCTGGTTCACCGAGCAGGACCCGGTCTGGCGGGTGCACGCGGACGCCGCGATGTTTCCCGGCGGCGTGGCGGCGCTGCTCCTGCAGATGCTCCACCCCATGGCCATGGCAGGGGTCGCGGGCCACTCCGGCTACAAGGGTGACCCCTGGGGAAGGCTGCAGCGGACGAGTACCTACCTCGCGGCCACCACCTTCGGCACCGTCGAGCACGCGATGGACACGATCGGTCACGTCCGCGCGATCCACGAGCGGGTGCGGGGCAAGGACGCCTTCGGGCGTCCCTACCGCGCCTCGGACCCGCACCTGCTGCGGTGGGTGCACGTCGCGGAGGCATGGTCCTTCCTGCACGCCTACCAGGCCTTCGCGCGCACCCCGCTCAGCACGTCCGAGGCAGACACCTACGTCGCGCAGGCCGGGGTCTCCGCCGGGCACCTCGGCGTGGTCGACCCGCCGCGGACGGTGCGGGAGCTGGAGGGTGAGTTGACGGCATACCGCGCCGAGCTCGAGGCCACCGAGCAGGCCCGGGAGGCGGCCCGCTTCCTGCTCGTGGAGCCGCCGCTGCCGCTGGCGTCGAGGCCCGGCTACTGGGCGATCGCCGCCGGGGGAGTCGCGTTGCTGCCGAGGTATGCGCGGGCCGAGCTCGGGCTGCCCGCGTCGCCGACGCTCTCGCGCGGGGTGCTGCGTCCGCTCGGCCGGGCCAGCACCTCGACGGTGCGGTGGGCGATGGCCGGGGTGGGCCGCGACCGGGCGCAGGAGCGGGCTGCGTGAGCCGGCAGCACGCCCTGGAGCTGGTGCTCTCACCGGAGGACGACGCGCGGGTCCGCGGACGCTGGCAGGCCCTCGAGGAGGGCGGGATCGCGTCGCTCGCGCGGCACCAAGGACGCACCCACCGCCCGCACCTCACCGTCGCCACGTCGCAGGTCGCGCCGGACGCGGACGTGCTGCGCGTCGCGCAGGACCTCTGGGCGCCGCTGCTGCCGCTGCCGTTGCGGGTCGACGGCCTCGTCCTGCTCGGCGGACGACGGGTGAGCGTCGCCGACCTCGTGGCCGCCCCGTTCGAGGCCCGCGTCGCCCAGGCCCGGGTGACCCACGCGTGGTCGGGTGCGGACGAGCGGCCGTGGATCCCGCACGTCACCCTGGCCACCCGGTTGAGCCTGGCCCGGGCGGGCGAGGCGCTGGAGCTGCTCGCGACGGCGGCCGGCCCGGAATCCCGGACCGAGACGCACGACGGCGCCGTCGCGCGCACGACGCTCACGGTGCAGGGCCTGCGCTGGTGGGACCCGGACCACGAGGTGGTCGCGCCGGTGGCGGGGGTCGCGGCGTGAGCGGCTCGACGCAGGTCCGGCTCGTCTACCCGCACCAGCTGCACGCGGAGCAGCTGCGGGTGCCGGAGGGGACGGTGCTCGTGGTGGTGGAGGACGACCTGCTCTACCGGCAGTACCCCTTCCATGCGCACAAGCTCGTGCTGCACCGCGCGGCCACCCGCCGTTTCGTCGACCGTGCCCGGGAGCAGTGGCTGGATGTCGAGGTCGTGGAGTCCTCCCCGGACCGGACCAGCGGCGAGGCCCTGGTGGAGCTCGTTGAACGGCTCTCGCCCGGGAGGGTGAGCGTGCTGGACGTCGCCGACGACTGGCTCGCGCGGCACTGCCGGGACCAGCTGCGCGAGGGTGGCTACGAGCTGCGCGCCGAGGACGTGCTCGACACCCCCGCCTTCCTCACCACCCGCGAGCAGATCCGTGAGCACTTCTCCACCGGCGGCGCGCGGATGCAGCACTTCTACGCCTGGCAGCGACGCCGGCTGGACGTGCTCATGGATGGTGACCAGCCGGTCGGGGGCCGGTGGTCCTACGACACCGAGAACCGCAAGAAGCTGCCCGCCGGACACCCCGTCCCGGACCCCGCGCTCGGGCCGGCGCGACGGCATACCCGCGTCACCGAGGCGATCGACTGGGTGAGCGAGCACTTCCCGGACGCCCCCGGGGACCCGGGGACCTTCTCCTGGGCGACGTCACCGGGCGAGGGGGACGCGGCGCTGCGCCGGTTCCTCGACGAGCGGTTCATGCAGTTCGGGCCCTACGAGGACGCGATCAGCGCCGAGCACCCGGTGATCTTCCACGCCGCGCTCACGCCAGCGCTGAACTGCGGGCTCATCGACCCCGACCAGGTGCTGGAGCGGGCGCTGGCCGCGGCGGACGAGCACGACGTGGAGCTGCCCAGCCTCGAGGGCTTCGTGCGTCAGATCATCGGCTGGCGGGAGTACATGCGGGCCACGTACCGGCTCTGGGGCCGCCGGATGCGCACGAGCAACGTCCTCGAGCACGGGCGGTCGTTGGACGAGTCGTGGTGGACCGGTGAGACGGGTCTCGAGCCGGTCGACCTCGTCATCCGACGGGTGCTGGAGCGGGGGTATGCCCACCACATCGAGCGGCTCATGGTGCTCGGCAACGCGCTGTGTCTGCTCAGGGTGCACCCGGACGAGGTCTTCCGGTGGTTCATGGCGCTCTTCGTCGACGCCTACGACTGGGTCATGGTCCCGAACGTGTATGCGATGAGCCAGTTCGCCGCGGGTGACGCCATCACCACCAAGCCCTACGTCTCGGGCAGCAACTACCTGCGGAAGATGTCGGACCTGCCGGCGGGGGACTGGCGGGAGGCGTGGGACGGGCTTTACTGGACGTTCGTCGAGGACCACCGCGAGGTCTTCGAGGCCAACAGCCGGGCGAACTTCGCGGTGCGCACCTGGGAGGGCATGGCCGAGGACAAGCAGCAGTCGCACCGCGACGCGGCGGCACCCTGGCTGGGTCGGTAGCTGGAGCCACCCGCACTTTTTGTCGGGCCAGCCGTGCGGCACGGAGGGGACTCGGCGGCGACCGCTCGACTCAGCTGTCGTCGTCGGCCAGGTGCGGTGGGAAGCCACCGGTCGCGATCGGTGACCACCGGGTGGGGGTGACCCTTAGCAGGGACTTGCCCTGGTCGCGCCTCGCCTGGCGGTACTCCTCCCAGCCGGTGTGCTCGCCGGAGATGCTGCGGAAGTAGTCGACCAGCGGCTCGAGGGCCTCCTCGCCGTCCAGCACCTCGCAGGTCGACGCCGGTCGTGGTGGCGATGGTGCGAGGCATGGTCACCACGGTGGCTCCGGGCGGGCTCAGAAGGGTGGTGGGGCGTCGGGCTGCCCATCCCGGGGCTGCCGCGGTCCCTTCTCATCGGTCTCGGTCGCGTGTTCGGGGGTTGGGCTGAAGCCGAGGAGGGAGGGGAGGGTGTCGAGGTCCTCGGGTGGTCCGCCGCGTCGTTGTCCGTCCTGGCCGCGGTGGGTGAGGGTGATCCAGCCGGTGAGCCGGGGGTCGTGGTCGGTGGCGCCGTCGGCGTCGTCGGTGTCGGCGAGCAGGGCGGCGGTGCCGCGGTGGGCCAGGGCGGTGTAGAGCGCGCGGCGGGCCAGGTCGAGGTCGTCCTCGAACGTGGGGATCGAGCCGCCGGTTCGGGTCGGGGCGCCGGTTCGGGTCGGGGTGCGGTTGTCGTCGGGGGGGGGTGGGGGGTTCGTGTCTGGTCGCGGGCTTCGTCGGTGTTGGTGTGGTCGTGGCTGTCGTCGGTCCGGTGGTGGGATTCGTCGGCCGGGGTGCGGTGGGTGGGGAGGTATTGGCGGTAGTCGTGGCCGCGGGTGCGTTCGACCTGGCCCAGGAGTGTCTGCCAGGTGAGGTCTCGTCGGGGGCTCAGGGTGCTGGTCCACCACTGGTCGGTCTTGAACTGGTGGCTGCGGACGTCCTTCAGGGTCAGGTTGGTCTCGCTGGTCGCTCCGCCGGTGCCCCAGGGGGTCTCGTGGTCGAGCTCGCATGACGTCGCGGGGGTGCGGCTTCCCGGTGCCCGGGAGTAGACGTCGGCGGCGATCACCTGGCGCCGCACCGCCGCATCCGGGCGGTAGGCGCTCGATCAGTCGCCCGTCGGCCGGGTCGACCAGCAACCTCGACAGGGTCGTACCCGGGGCGAGAGCGAGCTCGCGGGCGTGCCCGGGGGTGATGAAGGCAGGGTGGCGCCCCAGGGCCTCACCGACAGCATCACCGGAACGCTGATGCACCATGGCCCTGGCCCGGTCTGAGGCCGGCCGGATCGTCATCACCGGGTGGACCGTGCCCGCGGGCGGTAGCGGTATCGGGCACGGCTGGCCGGCAGGTGGAGCAGGCGGGCCGACCGGTCAGGGTGTCCCAGGGGATGACGACCTGCAGGCAGATGTCGGGTTGGGCGGTGATGATCTGCGCGATGGCCTCGAGGCCCCCAGGAGTGATGAGGGGATCATGTGCCTCGTCGTGCCGCAGGAGTGCGTCCGGCGCCCCACTCCCGAGGGCGGACCGGGCCCAGATGATGCGGGAGGGCTTCGCGGACCGGTTCGGGATCCAGGACCCGGACCAGCTGACGGTGCGTGACCTGATCCAGACGGCAGAGTCCAGCGCCGAGGCCCAGGCACGGGCGGCCTCACCGCTGGCTCAGGCGGAGTGGGAGGTCGCCCAGTTCGGTTCCTACGCCGACGAGCTCGGCCGGGAGGCCGAGCGTCTCCAGGGGGTCGTCGAGGACGCTGCCGTCCCTGGCCCTGACGGTGAGCCGAAGAGCGCGCCGGATCACGAGTGGGCCACGTCCCGGCTCGCGGCGGTGCAGGACCTGCAGGGCCGGGCCGTCGACGAGCGGGAGGCGCGAACGACCGGGCCGAGCGGTTGCGCGCCACCGGCGCGAACAGTGCCGACCGCGGCCGGGAGTCCACGTGGGCCAAGCAGTGGGATACCCCCGAACGGCGCGACGCGCTGCGGTCCCGGCTCCAGAACACGAACAGCCTGCCGCCTGACGCCGTGGACGCCCGCCTGCTCACCGACCGCGCCCAGGGGGTGCCCCCGGACGCGGCGACCTGGCACCGCGGCTCTCGCGGCCACCAGGGCGCCCCCGCGCGAGCCAGGCAGGCCCAGCGGCAACCCCAGCGTCGCCGCTAGGAACGTCTCTCTACGGGTTACCGATGAGGGACCGGCAAGGTGGGTTCGAAAGACGCGCGTCCAGCCAATCCGCCATGAGACAACTTCGCTAGTCGTGTTCGTTCTACTAGTAACGGCAATACCCAACGGCTCCCTCACCTACACGCTGACCGCATCCCCACGCCAATGGCCTGGCCCTGCTCATCCTTCGCCGCATAGTCCTCACGCAACGGTTGACGGGCCTCGAAACCGGGAGTAACTTCAGCACTCATGGTGGGATCAAGGGTGACAAAGCGAGTATCGATAACCACTCGTACGACTGCTGTCTGTCTGTTGGTGCTCGGAGCTGCAGTGCCGGCTCACGCTCATCACGGGGTCGACAACGCTTATCAGAATCCGGGACTAGACGACTGTAGGCAAGGAAGCCCTCGTCAGGATGTCTGCCGAGCGGACAATGCGACTCACACATGGTTTTTTCCAATGGGTATAGTTCAAGTTTTCTGAACGCGGCTGTCTCGTCAATGAACGACTGGGGTACAACAGACCTCAATACGGCTAGGGACACTTCACTTTCCTACTTGGAGACTGACGTTCATTTCTGGCCGGATAATACGCTAACGGATACAAATACACTGGCTAATACTGATTGCCTGACGGCGGTGAATTGGCTTAGGTGCGGGGCGTACCAAGTCAGAGTAAGACCAGACGTTTATCAAGGCGGTTATAACTTAGCGAAGGCGGTGGTATGTCATGAGACAGGGCATACTATCGGTCTTCTGCATGGGAATCAGTCAAACCCTCAGGTAGCCAACCAAAACCTCGATCTGGGTTGCATGCGAACGCAGCCACTCGATGGCCAGATGCGTTTCATTGGGGAACACAACCTGTGGGAAGCGGATCGGATGTACTAGACCACAAGGAGATGAGCCAAGTGGAGAGAATGCTGACCCAGGCCAAAACTGGCGCACTTGCCGTGGCCCTATTCGCCTTGGCGGCTTGTGGAGGTGCGTCGGTTTCAGAAACTGGAGGTGAGGCTAGTTCTGACGCTCCAGCGGCTGTCAGTTCAGGTGAGAACGCAGCTGAAACGACAGCGGTCCGGGAAGCCGGAACACCGATTGTGCCGGCGGCGTCGCTGGGGGACATAGCCCGCTGGGGGTCTTCCGTCTTGGCGGTTTCCGTGGTCGGAGAAGAGGCGCGCACACGAGTTCAGCGGGTCCTGGTGAGGTGGAGCTCGGTCGTGACCTTACCGTGCGCGTCGAGCAGGTTGTCTGGCAGCACCCGCAGGCCGTCACACGGGTATCCGCTGGTGACCAGCTGTCTATCTACACTTTTCCTGGGTTCGTTGAGGTTGACGGCCAGAGATCACCGGCAGCGCCAGAGGGTGCGATTCGCATGAACGTCGGTGAGGAGTACGTGGTCGCCATGGCCGACGACGTCACGGACGGTGCGCAAGTCCTCATCCTTCTCAACACTTTCAGTTGGGAGTCGGGCTCGATGAAATTTCCGAACTCCGCGCCTGTTCCTGAAGAGCAGGTGGCTGCTGATCTTGAGCGCCTGTCGACCGAAGAGGCAGGCAGCGGTCCCAGGGTTGGGGAGTCGCTGATCCAGCGTGTAGAACGTGTGGGACAGCGGGAGTAAGCCTTCTTCGGGTGATGCTGATACGTCCGCAAGACGCGGGCGCTCATGCGCCATGTTGTAGGCGTCGATGAATGTCCTGGCGCCCTGGCCGCGCCACTCTTGCTAAAACATCGTGAGAATGCTGGACTAGGTGGAATTGGAACTAGTGTTAAATACACGGATCCAGCACTGGCGTGTCTTTACCGTCGAGAAGGACTGGCCAGGTTCAGGGGTCCTGCCTCCGAATCTCGCCCCGGATCTGGCACTCGCCCCGGGCCCGGGTGTGGTCCTGGGTCTGGCTCTGGTCGTGGTGGGGGAGGGTGAGGGTGCCGTGCAGCAGAGGGTCTGGGCGACGTCGGAGCGTAGCTGGGCCAGGGTGCGTTCGTCGCCGGCCTTGCGCAGGCTCTTGGCGCAGGAGTCCAGGCGTTGGGATATCGCGCACAGGCTGGTCAGTGGGCCGGTGACCGCGAGCGTGGCGGTGGAGTCGTCGTCGACCCGCAGCCAGACCCGCCGCTCGGCCCGGGCCCGGGTGCGGCGTTCGCGCTCGGCCTGCACATCCTGGCCCTCGACGCGGACGGCTTCCCGCTCCAGCGCGGCCCGGAACTGCGCCGCGTGCCAGGGCCGCTCCAACAGCTCCCCGTCCGGGCCGAGACGCTCGGGCACCACGCCCGCAGGGTCGGACCCGAACAGCGACTCGGCGACCAGCGCGGCGGACTCGGCGGGCAGGTTGGCGCACCGGTCCCAGAATCCGCGCACGTGACCCCACGACGCCAGCCCGGAGCGCAGGCGTGGTGCACCGCGGCCCGGACCGGTGCCGGCGCACACGCCGTGCCCACGAGCTGGCGGGCTTCCTTGACCCCGACGCCGAGCGCGACCTGCAGCTCGGGCGCACGCCAGACGCTTGGTCTCGGCCCGCCACCGGCGCCGCTGGCCCGCAGAGTGAGCTCCTCGACGTCGCTGAAACCCTTGTCCGCCAACAGCTCCCGACCCACCTGCGCGGCCAGGTCCCAGGCCGCGTCCAGCAGCTCGGCCTCCATCGCCGCACGACGCGCCGCGACCTCACGCACCCTCGCGACGCACCCGACGCCTCAGCGACGCCGGACGTCTCGCCGACCACCTGCTCGGTGCCGAGACCGGACCCCGGTAGACGGTCTTCTTCCCCCCTGCCGCCCGCGAGGCCGTGTGTCCGAGGTCCTGCCCGCGTCCAGGATCAGACGCAGTGGGGACGGACTGCTCCCCACCTCCCGGGCGCGCGTCGTCCGCGACGCGAGCCACACCGCTGCCAGGGGATGCGTGGCCGTCCGATCGCGAATCCGTCGGGGCACCGGACACACCTGCCACCTCGACCAGCACGCGGCACCCCGGTCGGGGAAAGAACCGCACCGGGGGAACGGACGGGATCAGACGGCGCAGCTGCAGCTCGAGCACGCTCGCGCGCTCCGGCAGCCCACCACCTGCCACGTCACAGCCCCGACGTCGTGTCATCGTCCCTCCCTCCACCTGACGCGAGATTAGCACACATGTTCGAACAAGCGCAACGCAGATCTGGCGGCACTTTCGCCACGTGCCAGGACTTCAGTGACACATCTGCATCACGACTTCGGTGACAGTCCTGCATCAGGACGTGTGTTGCGGGTGAGGGGCCGGGACATCGTCTCCGTATGAGCGAAGAGCCGTGTGTGCCACGACGTCGGTGACAGTCGTGTCGAGGGGCGGGCGCGACGGGCGCCGTCGACAGCCATGTCCCAGGACTCCGGTCGGCTCCCACCGGGGGGCCACAGAGCTCAGGTGAGCATCAGCGGCAGCGCCCTCGCGGCCGAGATCTGACCTCTCACACGACAGCGTCCAGCGCGATTCCAGGCCACGTGACGAGCCGTAGTAACCCTCCGTGCACACGGCCGGGCATACCCTGGCGGGCTCGTCGAGAGCACGCCGCGCGTGGGTCGCGACGCGCCGACCCTCACTACCCGCCAACTGCTCGATGATCCCCGCCAGCAGCGCCGTCTGCCGCGGCACACCGCTCACCAGCACGTGCTCGTGCCGGGCGTGCGGTCCGGCGCCGATCCCGCCGAGCCCGTCGAGGACCGGCAGCCCGAGCGCGGCGATGAAGTTGGCGTCGCTGGCACCGCCGACCGCCACCTCACCGACCTCGACACCCAGGTCAGCACCCGCGACCCGGGCGCGAGACCGACGAGCCGCGCCGTGTGCTCCCCCGGGTTCATCGGCGGCCGGTTGCGGTCGATCGCGACCTCGAGGCGGCACCGCGGGTCGTGCGGGCGCAGCGCCTCCAGGGCCGCCACGACGCGGTCCTCCTCGGCCGGCTCCTGGATCCGCACGTCGACCGCGCAGGTGGCGTGCCCGGCGACGACGTTGCGGCCGGTGCCGCCGGTGAAGGTGCCCACGTTGACGGTGGTCCCGCGCCCCGACTCCGCGAGCGCGACCACCTCGGGCACGAGGGTCGCGAGCTCGTGCACCGCGCTGGCTCCGGTGTCCGGGTCCAGCCCCGCGTGCGCCTCCACGCCGTTGACGACGAGGTCCGCGAAGACCATCCCCTTGCGACGCGTCTTCACCGCCCCGTCGGCGCTGGGCTCGGTCACGAGCGTGACCAGCGCCTCGCGGGCCGCCGCCTCGAGGTGCGGTCGCCCGGCGCGCGAGCCGATCTCCTCGTCCGCCGTGAGCATCAACCGGAGGTCCGGGTGCGGCACGCCCAGCTCGAGCAGCGCCAGCAGCGCCCAGACCGTCTGCACGATCCCGAGCTTCATGTCCAGCACGCCGGGCCCGGTCAGCACGTCGCCGTCGCGGCGCAGCGGCCACCCGGCGAGCGTCCCCTCGGGCCACACCGTGTCGTAGTGCGCGAGCGACAGCACCTCGCCCGCCGCCCCGGACCCCGTCCAGGTGAGGTCGAGCACGTCGCCGAACTCACCGCCGTCGTGCTGCACCCTCCGCGCCGGCTCGCCCAACCGCCCGACGAGGTATGCCTCGATCTGCGGCAGCGCCGCCCGCAGCAGGTCCCGGCGCTGGCTCGGGGTCTCCAGCGAGACCAGCAGGTCGAGGTCCGCCAGCACGTCGTCCAGCCGGGCGGCGACAAGGTTCCGGACAGCGGCCGCGTGGGTGGTCGGCATACCCTCACCGTATGCCTGAGCCGACGACGATCCTGGACGACCACCCCGACCTGCGCGCGTCGCTGCACGACCTCTACCGCCACCTGCACGCCCACCCCGAGCTGTCCATGCAGGAGGAGGCGACCGCGACCCTGGTCGAGGAGCGGATGGGTGAGCTGGGCTACGAGGTCTTCCGGTGCGGCGGCACCGGCGTGGTCGCGACGCTGCGCAACGGCGACGGTCCCGTCGTGGCCTTCCGTGCCGACACCGACGCGCTGCCGGTCGAGGAGGACACCGGGCTGGACTACGCCTCCACCGCTCGCGGCACCCTGCCCGACGGCAGCGCCGTCCCGGTGATGCACGCTTGCGGCCACGACATGCATGTCACCGCGGCGGTGGGGGCCGCGACGCTGCTGGCGCAGGACCGCGACGGGTGGTCGGGCACGGTCGTCTTCCTCTTCCAGCCGGGGGAGGAGACCGCCCAGGGCGCGGCGGCGATGCTGGCCGACGGGCTCTGGGACCGCGCCGACCGGCCCGAGGTGGTCTACGGCCAGCACGTGTGGCCCGGCGTCACCGGCACCGTCGACCTCACCCCCGGACCGGCGATGACCTACTCCGACTCCTGGAAGGTCGTGGTCAAGGGCCGCGGCGGCCACGGCTCGCAGCCGGAGTCGACGATCGACCCGGTCGTCCTCGCCGCGCACATGATCGTGCGCATCCAGAGCCTCACGAGCCGCGAGGTCCCGGCGCAGAAGGCCGCGGTCATCACCATCGCGACCATCCACGCGGGGATGAAGGAGAACATCATCCCCGCCACCGCCGAGTTCACCATCAACATGCGCAACCTCGACGCCGACGTCCGCGACCACCTGCTCGGCGCCCTGCGCCGGGTCATCATGGCCGAGGCCATGGCCTCGGAGGCACCCGAGCCGGAGATCACCGAGATCTGCACCTTCCCGCTCCTGCACAACGACGTGGACGAGGCCGGGCGCGTGCTAGAGGTGCTGCGCGGCACGCTCGGCGAGGGGCACGTCAGCGAGATCCCGGCGGTGATGGGCAGCGAGGACTTCGGGGCGCTGCCGGACGCGATCGACGTGCCCGGCGTCTACTGGTTCTTCGGCGGCCTCACCCGGGAGGCGGTCGAGGGGGAGGAGCCCACCGTGACCAACCACTCGCCCTTCTTCGCGCCGGAGCTGGAGCCGACGCTGAGCACCGGGGTGAGCGCGGCGCACGCGGTGCTCACCGCCCGGCTGGGGGCGCGGGCATGACCGGCGAGGGGGCCTTCGGGGGCGGGGAGGGCGTCGGGCGCGAGGTGTCGCAGGACCGGCGGGTGCTCCGGCTGTCGAACTCCGCCGCGGGCAGCTCCGAGGACGACGTCGTCGTCATGGGCGGGGACGTCACCCTCGTCTCCGGCCGGGAGGTCGTGGTCGAGGCGGACGCGCCCCAGGACGCCTTCCGTGTCACCACCGACGGCGAGATCGAGCAGGACCGGGTGACGCGGCGCTCCTGGCGGCTGCTCGACCAGGGCTGGACGCTGCGGGTGCCGCAGGAGCCCGCCGGAGGCTGACGGCCGCTCAGCCCTGGCCCGCGACCGGCCGGGGCGCGGCATACCCGAAGAGCTCGCCGTCGCCGAGGGCGTTGCGGTCGTTGCCGTAGGTCGGCAGCCCGCCCGCCTGCCGCAGCAGGTGCGCGGTGTGCATGAGGTTCCAGCTCATGATCGTGGCGTTGCGGCGGGTGAAGTCGTTGTCGAAACCGACCGGGTCCGCGTCCTCGCGCGGGTCGGCGTAGGACGGCCCCGGCCCGATCTCGCCCAGCCACCCGCAGTCCGCCTGCGGCGGGATGACCATCCCCAGGTGCTGCAGCGAGAACAGCAGCGACATCGACGTGTGCTTGACGCCGTCCTCGTTGCCGGTGATGACCGCGCCGCCGACCTTGCCGTAGTAGATCGACTGCCCGGCGTCGTTGAGCAGCCCCGACATGGCGTAGAGCCGCTCGATGACGCGCCGGCACACCGACGACTCCTCGCCGAGCCACAGCGGGGTGCCGAGCACGACGATGTCGGCCGCCTCGACCCGCGGCCACAGGGAGGGCCAGTCGTCGGTGGCGATCCCGTGCTCGCGCATGTCCGGCTGCACCCCCGGGGCGATGTCGTGGCTCACCGCGTGGAGGCGGTCCACGCTCACCCCGGCGCCCGACATGAGGTGGTCCACCACGTCGAGCAGCCGGCCGGTGTGTGACTGCTCCTCCTGCGGGCTGAGTGAGCAGTTGACGAGCAGGGCGGTGAGCGAGTCGTAGCGCGGTGCGTCCACGGGGAGCCTCCTGGGCGGGTCGGGGACTCCCAGCGTGGCACGGCGGGCGGTAGCGTGCGGGCGCACCCCTTCCCGACGAGCGAGGTTTGCCCGTGGCCCTGCACCGACCCGAGCTGGTCGTCCTGGACGTCAACGAGACGCTGTCGGACCTGTCGCCGCTGCGCGACCGCTTCGCCGATCTCGGCGTGCCTCCCGAGGAGGCGGCGACCTGGTTCGCCTCGCTGCTGCGGGACGGCTTCGCGCTCACCGTCACCGGCGACAACCCGGACTTCGCCGGGATCGGGCGCGAGCTCCTCGGCAGTCTGCTGGCGGGCTCGGTGGACGACGTGCCGGCCGGGGTGGAGCACGTCATGACCGGCTTCGCCGACCTCGGGCTCCACCCGGACGTCGTTCCCGGCCTGCGGGCGCTGCGCGAGGGCGGGCTCCGGGTGGTCACCCTGAGCAACGGCTCGACCGCCGTGGCCGAGGGTCTGCTCGGGCGGGCCGGCGCGCTCGACCTCGTCGAGCGGCTGCTCAGCGTCGAGGACGCCGGGCGCTGGAAGCCGGCGCCCGAGGCATACCGGCACGCGCTGGACGTCTGCGGCGTGCCCGCCGACCGCGCCGTCCTCGTCGCCGTGCACCCGTGGGACCTCCACGGGGCGCACCGGGCGGGGCTCGGCACGACGTGGGTTTCACGGTCCGGCGGACGCTACCCCGGCCACCTCGCCGCGCCGGACCTCACGGTGGAGGATCTGCCCGCCCTGGCCGAGGCCCTCCAGCAGGCCTGAGCCCGCCGGGTGCCGGGTGCGGTGGTGGCCCGGTGCGTGGCGGTGACAGACTCGTGGCATGGACGAGCCAGAGGACGAGGGTGTGGAGTATGCCGAGGTCGTCCGCCTGCCCGTGGGACGGCGGCCGGAGACCCGCAGGATGCAGCTGGAGGGGGACCAGGTCACGGTGATCTACCTGCCGTGGCCGCACGAGGTGGACGGGCAGACGCGCCCGGCCGGCCTCTACGTCTGCGGCGACGCCGAGGCTGCCGGGGCAGGTGCGGTCGAGGACGCCTTCCTCCCGGACCACGACGAGCGCGGGCTCGAGGAGACGTGGCGCGACGCCGAGCAGGCGTTGCGACGGCACCGGCGCGCCGAGCCGGACGTCAGCGTGGCGGACGACCCCGACGACGACGCCGTGTCCCAGGACGACCGGTGAGCCGCGACCTCGACATCACGGTCTACGGCGCGACGGGCTTCGTCGGCGAGCTGGTGGTCGAGCACCTGGCGCAGGCCGCTCCCGAGGGCACGGCGATCGCCCTGGCGGGCCGGTCCGAGCCCAGGCTGCGGGCGGTGCGCGACCGGCTCGGCGAGCGGGCGGCGGAGTGGCCGCTCGTCGTCGCGGACTCCTCGGACGGCGACAGCCTCCGCGCCATGGCGCAGCGGTCCAGGGTCGTCGTGAGCACGGTCGGGCCCTACCAGCGGCACGGGCTGCCGCTGGTGCTCGCGTGCGCCGAGGCGGGCACCGACTACGCCGATCTCACCGGTGAGGTCCTCTTCGTCCGCGAGGCGATCGAGCAGGCGCACGAGGTCGCCCGGCGCAGCGGTGCCCGGATCGTCGTCTCCTGCGGCTTCGACTCGGTGCCCTCCGACCTCGGCGTCCACCTGCTCCACCGCGCCGCCCAGGAGGCCGGTGCCGGTGGCCTCACCGACACCACCATGTGGGTGCGGGAGGCCAAGGGCGGCTTCAGCGGCGGCACCGTCGACTCGATGCGCGGCCAGCTGCGGCAGATGGCCGACGAGCCCGGCCTGCGCCGCGTCGTGGCCGACCCCTTCGCGCTGAGCGGCGGCCGCAGCGGGGCTCCGGGGCAGCGTGACGTCATGCGGCCGTTCGTCGAGCAGGACAGCGGCAGGTGGACGGCTCCCTTCGTCATGGCGTCCTACAACACCCGCGTGGTGCGCCGCTCGGACGCGCTCCGGGACGGCGCCTACGGGCCCGCCTTCCGCTACCGCGAGGTCATCGGCACCGGCCGCGGCTGGCGTGGCGCGGTGCGTGCCCGGCTGGTCGCCGGCGGCCTCGGCGCGCTCGCCGGCTCGATGATGGTGCCCGGTCTGCGGCCCCTGGTCGACCGCGCGCTGCCCTCGCCGGGCGAGGGACCGAGCCGGGAGACCCGCGAGGCCGGCTCCTTCCGCACCGAGACGATCACCACGACGCAGGACGGTCGCCGGTGGGCGGCCACGGTCGCCGCGCAGGGCGACCCGGGGTATGCCGCGACCTCCGTCGAGCTCGGGCAGGCCGCCCTCGTGCTGCTCGCCACCCGCGGCGAGCAGGGGCGGTCCGGCGGCGTTCTCACCCCGGCGGTCGCGCTCGGGGACGACCTCGTGGCGGCGCTGCGCGCGCAGGGGTTCACGCTCGAGGTCCGCGAGCTGGGGGACGAGGACCTGCGGGCCGCGTGAGCGACGAGACGACGCCCGGCCACGGCGGGACAGATCCTGTCGACGACGAGCGCTGGTTGGTCGTCGACGGCCGCCGCTGGCGGCGGCAGGACCCTCACCTGCCGGAAGAGGTCGCAGCCGAGCTGCTGTCGCACCTGGGGCGGGGCCGCTCGGCGGTGCGCGCATACCGGCGCCGCGGTGAGGACCCCGCGCCGGCCCGTCGCCGCGTCGACCTGGCCAAGCACGGGCTGGGGGAGCGCGGCACACCGTGGTGGGAGCAGGACGACGAAGCGCGGCGCGCGCGGTGGCAGGAGGCGCTGGATGAGCTGTCCGCGCTGGACCGGGACGAGGCCTCCGGCGAGGACGACGACCGGGCCTGACCGTTCGCGGGACGCACGCGACGGCACCCGGCACGCCCGTGGGGACGGGCGCACCGGGTGCCGGCGGTGAGGCGGGTCAGACGGCCTGTCGCAGCTGCTCCATCTCCCAGATCTGCGCCTCCTGGGTGACCAGGAGGTCGGAGGCGAACTGCTGGACGAAGAAGTCCGTGCCCTCGAGGCTCACGTCGACCGCCATGTCCACCGCGCCCTCGTGGTGCGGGATCATCAGGTCGAGGAACATCGCGTCGAACTCGGCCCCGTCGGCGTTGCGCAGCGCGCGCATCTCCTGCCGGGTCGCCATGCCCATCTGCTCGACCATCTCCGGGTCGCCCAGCATCTGGCGGTAGGCCCTCTTCTCGTTGGTGACCGGCAGGTCGTTGCGGGCCTGCCAGCCCTGCATCGCGTCGATCTCCAGACCCTGCTCGACCAGGATCCTCGCCGCCAGCGCCTTGACCTGCGGGTTCTCGGCCCGGCTCGGGGCCATGCGGCTCATGAGGACGGCCTGGTGGTGGTGCGGGGCCATCATGTGCATGAACATCTGGTCCGCGTCGTTGGCCTCGTTGGTCTCGGCGAGGCCGAGCGAGCGGTCCGTGCTGGCGAGGCGCTCGGCACCGGCGGCCGACATCGACGTGGCCGACTCACCCGGCATACCGGGCACGACGACCGGGGCCTCCTCGGTGTCGCCAGCGGCGGCCATCGACGGCAGGCGCCCGCGCTGACGACCCTCGGCGTACTGGTACTGCGTCTGCGCGTTGAGCACGTCGAAGGTGACCCGGCGGTCGCCACGCGTGCCGCGGATCCGCAGCACGTCCAGGCCCTGCTCGATGTCGCTGGAGTAGATGTGGCCGTTGTAGTAGTACGCCGACCAGGAGCCACCGACGGTGAGGAACTCGTCGGACAGCGCGCCCCGGTCGAAGTAGCCGATCTCCTCCGGCCCCGAGGAGTTGGTGAAGTCGAAGACCGAGACACCACCCTGGTACCACGCCTGCACCATCATGTCGCCGCCGTTGATCGGGACGAGCGAGCCGTTGTGGGCCACGCAGTTCTCGTTGTCGGTCTGGTTCCGCGGGATCTTGTAGTAGCTGCGGAAGACCAGCTCGCGCGAGCTGCCGGCCCCGGCGATGTCGAAGATCGCGTTGGCGCCGCGGTTGGGCCCGACCTCCTCGTTGCAGGTGGCCGCGCCACCGCCACCGAGCTCGTCGGTGAAGACGACCTTGGTGCCGTAGTTGTTGAAGGTGGCCGAGTGCCAGAACGCGAAGTTGGCGTCGCGCACCCGCTCGATCACCCGCGGCTGCACCGGGTCGGAGATGTCCATGAGGATGCCGTTGCCCATGCAGGCGCCGGCGGCGAGCCCACGCTCCGGGGCGACCGTGATGTCGTGGCACCCGCTGGTGCCCGGTGCGCCGCCGCCCGGGAAGAGCACGGGCTCGGCGACCACCGAGGCCGAGCCCGGGTCGTCCAGCGGCACGTCGACGATGGAGATGCTGTCGTGCGGCGGCTGGCAGTTGGGGAAGGCGTCGTTGGGGCCGTAGGAGGAGACGTAGAGGTAGGCGCTTTCGCCCTCCGGGTCGGGGACATAGGTATGGGTGTGCGAGCCGCACTCGGTCGCGACCGCGCCGACGTAGTCCGGGTTGCGCAGGTTGCTGATGTCGAAGATGCGCACGCCCTCCCAGCCCTCGGGGTCGCCGCTGTTGGTGGGCTCGCTGGTGCACGAGGTGCTGGTGCGGGCGTAGTCCACCGAGAAGAACAGCAGCGAGCCGTCGTTGGTGACCGAGATGTCGCCCTGGCCACCGGGGCAGAGCACCTGGCTGACGATCTGCGGGTTCCGCGGGCGCGAGATGTCCCAGATCGTGAAGCCGTCGTAGTTGCCCTGGAAGGCGTAGTCGCCCCAGAAGGCGATGTCGGAGTTGAAGGCGTTGTCCAGCGGCGAGCGCTTGGGCGTGTTGTCGAGCAGCGACATGTTGTCGCTGATGTCGACGTCGTCGGGGTCGGCCTGGACCGTCCCCGGCAGCAGCGTGACCGTCATGACCAGCGCGATCAGGGCAGCGGCCCAGCCTCGCAGCAGTCGACGTGTGGAGACCGCGTGACTTCGCATGTGAGAAACCCCCGTTGGTACGACGATGAACGTGGATGCTGTGCTCTCGACGGTAGACCCGGCCTCAGGCGATCACCAGGAACTTGACGGGATCTTGGACAGACCTTGACGGGGCCTTTACCTCCGGGAGTCGAGGGGGAGGGTCGCCCCTAGGCTGGTGCCATGAGTCCGATCGTCGAGGAGTCCGCACAGCAGGTCAGGGTCGCCGTCATCCCCGGCGACGGGATCGGCACGGAGGTGATGGAGCCGACGCTGGAGATCCTGGAGACCGTCGGCGAGCGGCACGGGCTGGCCTTCACCTGGCAGCACCACGACTGGAGCTGCGAGCACTACACCCGGACGGGGCGGATGATGCCCGAGGACGGCCTGGACCAGCTGGCCGAGGTCGACCAGATCCTGCTCGGGGCGGTCGGCTTCCCCGGGGTGCCGGACCACGTGTCGCTCTGGGGCCTGCTCATCCCGATCAGGCGCGCCTTCAAGCAGTACGTCAACCTGCGGCCGGTGCGGCTCATGCCCGGGATCGAGTGCCCGTTGCGGCTGCCGGAGGGCGCCGACATCGACTTCCTCGTCGTCCGAGAGAACAACGAGGGGGAGTACTCCGAGGTCGGCGGGCGCATGTATCGCGGCACCCCTGACGAGGTGGCCGTCCAGGAGTCGGTCTTCACCCGGCGCGGCGTCGAGCGGGCCGCCCGGTATGCCCTGCAGCTCGCCGCGGACCGGTCCGGCTCGCTGGCCTCGGCGACCAAGTCCAACGGGATCGTGCACACGATGCCGTTCTGGGACGAGGTGGTCCACGCCTGCGCCGAGGACTTCCCGGGCGTGCAGGTGCGGGACTACCACATCGACGCGCTCTCGGCGCTCTTCGTGCTCGACCCCGGCCGCTTCGACGTCGTCGTCGCCTCCAACCTCTTCGGCGACATCCTCACCGACCTCGGCGCCGCGATCATCGGCAGCATCGGGATCGCCCCGTCGGCCAACCTCAACCCGGAGCGGGAGCACCCCTCCATGTTCGAGCCGGTGCACGGGTCGGCCCCGGACATCGCCGGTCAGGGGATCGCCAACCCGCTCGGGCAGATCTGGGCCGCGTCGATGATGCTCGACCACCTGGGCCACCCGCAGGCGGCGGCCGAGGTCGTGGCCGCGGTGGAGGCCAGCCTGGCCGTGGGCATACGCACGCCCGACCTCGGAGGTTCGGCGACCACGACCCAGGTGGCGGACGCCGTGCGCGAGCAGCTGCGTGGCGGGACGGGCGCGTGAGGATCCTCGAGGTGCGCGAGCGCACCTTCCCGATCAGCAGCCCGATCCGCAAGCGGTCGTCGACTTCTCGCAGATGACGCTGAGCCTGGCCGGTGGTCACCGACCAGGTGCGCGACGGTCGGCCGGTCGTGGGCTTCGGCTTCAACAGCAACGGCCGCTACGGCCAGGGCTCCCTCATGCGGGAGCGCCTCGTGCCGCTGGCCACCGGGGAGAACCTCGTCTCCCACCTCGACGCGCTGAACCTCGCCCGCTACGGCGGCCTCGACCCGCAGCGGGACTACCTGCAGTTCGACTGCGCGCTCAGCTACGGGCTCGTGGAGTACCTCCGGACCCTGGAGGCCCTGGCGCCGCTGGGCTGGGAGCCGCGGCGCTTCATCCCCCACGGCGGGCACCAGATGTCCCTCAACATCGCGGCGGGCCTCGGGCTCGGGGGCGACGAGTCCTACCCCGACCTGTTCCAGCCCTTCGGTGGCTTCCCCGACGGCGTCACCGTGGACGAGGGCTACATCACCATGCCCGAGCTGCCCGGCATCGGCTGCGAGGGCAAGGCCGACCTGGCGCAGGTGTGCGCGGAGCTGGCCGGCTAACAGGGCGGTTCTTGCTTCGTATCTAAGTACGTGCTGTACTTAGATACATGAACGACGAGCCCAGGTGGCCGGCCCCGTGGGTCCGGGCTGCGCTGGAGCTGGCGATCCTGGGCAGTCTGGCCCCCGGCCCCGTCCATGGATATGCCGTGGCCCAAGCCCTGCAGGAGCGGGGCTTCGGGCGGTTGCGCGGGGGCTCTCTCTACCCGGCGCTCGCCCGGCTCCAGGAGTCCGGGGCGATCGAGGCGACGTGGGTAGAGGGTGCGGCCGGGCCGGGCCGGAAGGACTACCGCCTGACCGTCGAGGGCCGGGTGCGGCTCGACGAGGGGCTCGCCGCCTGGCGTGAGCTCACGGACACCCTGGACACGGACGACGAGAGGTGAGGGTGATGGAGGAGCGAGACGGGTCGGCGACGGCCTCGACCTCGGACGTCCTGCAGGCATACCGGGATGCCCGGGCGCAGGCGGAGGACGAGACGTGGGCCTCGAGGGTCCTGGCGCTGTCGGTCACCCAGGGGGTGCGCCTGGACGTGCTGGAGCGCGAGCTCTGGGGCGCGCTGGAGCTGGTCCGCGAGAGCGGTGAGCCGGCCGAGGACCTCTACGGCCCGGCGCAGGAGTGGGCCCAGGACCGCATCGAGGAACGGGTGGCACGAGGTCAGCGGGTGTTGGACTCCGTCGCGGACACGGAATGGCGGGACGTGCCTGTCGTGGGATCGGTCGTGGCCGGGATCCTCAGCCTGCTCATCCTCGCCGTCTGGTGGGCGCGAGACGGGCTGACCACGGACTACACGGCCGGTCTGCTCCTCCTGCCGGTGGCGAGCGGGTTCGGGATCATCCTGGCCCTCGCCACCTGGGAGCGGGTGCTGCGACGGCACTCCTGGACGATCGCGGTCACGATCGGGCTGGTGCTCGCCACCGTCGGCGTGGGGCTGCTCACCTGGCTCGTCTGGGGCACCAGGGGTGAGGTGGTCGCCACCGGGAGCGTCTTCTGGCTCGCGGCCCTGTCGGCTGCACACTTCGGCGTCGCAGCGCTCCTCGAGCGGGTCTTGCAGAGCCAGGATCGACGCCCCCGCCCCAGGCCCGCCCGCGTGAGGGATGACAAGGAGTGGGAGCGGGACCTTGCCGGGGCACTCCGGTTCCGGCTGGACCTGCGCGAGACCCAGGTCCGCGACATCGTCCGGGAGGCCAGGGCGCACACGGTGGAGTCCGGTCGCTCGCCGGAGGAGGACTTCGGTGCTGCGGACGGCTACGCTGCGAGCTTCCCGAGGGACCGGAGGGCGGCGGCTCGTCGGATCGCCTGGGCGCGATCCGCCATGGTCCTCGTGGCCGCCTTCCTCGCCTTCGGCGGTCTGCTCGACCGGCTCGCCTGGGCCGAGGTGTCCTGGGTAGGGTTCACCGTGCTCGTCCTCGCCGGGGGCCTGGCGACGTCCGCCTGGCGTCGCTACCTCGCCGAGGGTTGAGTGCCCGGCGGCCCGCTGCTGGACTCGCGCACCGTCAGTCGCCACGGGACCTCGGGGTGGCGCCGGCGGTGCGGCGGAGCCGTGGATGCGGTCGATGAGCAGGTCGAGCACGGAGCCGGTCAGGGCCTCCAGGTCGTGGGAGACCGTGGCGAGGGACGGGTTGTGGAAGCGGCCCTCGGCGATGTACTGGGCGACGAAGGGGACCGACCGGACCCGGCCCGTCATCGACGCCTCGGGCTACAGCCACCGGGTGCCGACGACGGACGTCTGGGACAGCCACGACTACACACAGGACCCCGAGCAGTTCGCCACCAACATGGCCGGGCTCGCGGAGGGCAGGCCGCACGACAACACCGGGGCCTGCGCCGAGGGGGCACCCGGTTACTCGCTGCCGTATGCCGGGCAGCCGTACTTCTGCAGCGAGTACGGCGGGATCTGGTGGGTGCCCGAGGCGGCGCGCTCCGACGCGGACGCGACCCAGGACGCGGGCGAGTCGTGGGGCTACGGCGACCGGGTCCGCGACGAGGAGGAGTTCTACGCCCGGGTCGAGGGACTGACCCGGGTGCTGGACCAGGACCCGCTGATGTTCGGCTACTGCTACACCCAGCTCACCGACGTCTTCCAGGAGAAGAACGGCATCTACGGCTTCGACCGGTCGGTGAAGTTCGACCTCACCCGCATCCGCGCGGTCTTCGGAGCCGTGGCGGCCTATGAGCAGGAGGGCTGACTAGGCTGACCGCCGTGGGAGAGCAGCTGGCAGTTGCGGTCACCGGGGCACCCGGCGCAGGGAAGACCTCGACCGGTCAGGAGCTGGCCCGGGTGCTCGGCGCGGCGCTGCTGGACCTCGACACGGTCACGAACCCGCTCGTCGACCTGCTCGTGGCCTCGCTCGGGGGCCAGGGGTATGACGACCCGCAGGTCGCGCCGCAGGTGCGCCGGGCGAGGTACGCCTGCCTGGTGGGCGCGGCCCAGGACTGCCTGCGCGCCGGCACGCCGGTGGTGCTCGTGGCGCCGTTCACGGCCGAGCGGGCGGACCCGCAGGCGTGGGCCGGGCTGGCCCGGACGCTGACCGCGGCCGGGGGTGAGCCGTGGCTGGCCTGGCTGGAGATCTCCGCCGGTCGGCTCGGGGAACGGCTACGGGAGCGGGGGGCACCGCGGGACCACGCCAAGCTGGCGGACCTCGACGGCTACCTCGCCGGGGTGGACCTCGCCCCGCCGAGCGCGCCGCACCTCGCGGTGGACGCCACGCTATCCCCGCGGGAGCAGGCGCGGGCCTTGCACCGTCGGCTGGTGCCGGCGCCGCGCTGAGAGAGCGGGGAAGGCGTCCTCGCACCCCCTGCGGGTCGCGTGCTCACGCGCGTCCGAAATTCGTCGGACCGACCCGTTGACAACGGTGTCATCTGCGAGGCAGACTCCTCCTGTCAGCAGATGACAACGATGGACAACGACGACCGGAGGACTCCATGGTGGAGCGAGCGCACACGCTGCGGCGTGCTGGTGCACCCGGTCCTCGGGGAGGCCGTCGATGACCTCCCTCACCCCCCGTCGGCGGGTCCCCGGCCCCACCCTCCGTGACGTCGCCGCGCTGGCCGGCGTCAGCCTCAAGACCGCCTCGCGGGTGCTCAACGACGGGCCGAACGTGTCCAGCGCCACCCGGCAGGCGGTCCAGGAGGCGATGGAGTCGCTCGCCTACGAGCCGGACCCGGCGGCCCGCTCGCTGCGCGCGGGGCACGACCGCACCGTCGGCGTCGTGGTCGACAGCGTCGGCGACATCTTCTTCTCCGAGCTGGCCGCGACCCTGGAGTCGGTGCTGGACGCCGCCGGCTACAGCTGCCTGCTCGCCTCCAGCAACCGCCAGGAGGGCCGGGAGCGCGACATCGTCCGCAGCCTCGTGCGCCGACGCTGCGCCGGCGTCATCGTCGCGCCGACCACCCCCGTCTCGATCTCGGCCGCGGACCTGGCCGGCACCCCGGTCGTCTTCGTGGACCGCGTCGGCCACGTCGAGGGGGCCGCCTCGGTGGTCTCCGACGACCCCGGCATGGCCTTCGAGGCCACCCGACACCTGCTGGCGCACGGCCACCGCCGGGTGGCCCTGCTCAGCGACTCGCTCGACCTGCCCACCACCCGGGGGCGGCAGGAGGGATACCGCCGGGCGCTGACCGAGGCCGGCGTCGAGGTGGCCCCCGAGCTGATGCGCATGGAGTGCGACGACGAGAGCTCGGCGATGCGTCAGGTGCGCGAGGTGCTGGACCTCGCCGACCCGGCCACGGCGATCTTCTCCTGCAGCTCGCGGCTCTCCCTCGGGGTGGTGCCCGCCCTGCACCAGTTCGGCCGCACCGACGTGGCCCTCGTGTCCTTCGGGGACTTCACCATGGCGGACAGCGTGCAGCCCGCGGTGACCGTGGTCGACCACTCCGCCCGGCGGATCGCGCAGACGGCGGCGGAGGCCCTGCTGGCCCACCTGCCGCCGCACGACCCCACCCACGGCCCGACCGGGGTCATCGAGGTGCCGGCCCGACTCATCCCCCGTGGGACCGGCGAGATCGCCGCACCTCCCACCCCCCAGCAGATGTCCCGAGCCTGAAGGAGGCACATGTTCACCGCGACGACGGGGTGCGACATCCCCGAGGACCACCCCAGGAAGGAGCAGCCCCGATGAGCACCGACGCGATCTACGAGGCGCGCGGCATCGTCCGCCGGTTCGGCGCCGTGCAGGCGCTGGACGGCGCCGACTTCGACGTCCGTCCCGGTGAGGTCTCCGCGCTCATCGGCGACAACGGCGCCGGCAAGTCCACGCTCGTGCGGATCCTGTCCGGTGCGGACGCCCCGGACGGGGGGACCATCTCCTTCCAGGGCCGCGAGCTCACCCTCACCAGCCCGACGGACGCCCGCGACCTGGGGATCGAGACGGTCTTCCAGGACCTCGCGCTGGCCAACCACCTCGACCCCATCCAGAACATGTACCTCGGCCGCGAGCTCATGCGGCCCGGGCTGCTGGGCCGGCTCGGCTTCATGCAGCGCGCCGAGATGCGCCGGCGCGGCGCCGAGGCCTTCGACAGCCTCGGGGCGACCGTCCGTGACTACGAGGGAGCGGTCAGCGGCATGTCCGGCGGCCAGCGCCAGGCCATCGCGGTCGCCCGCGCGGCCACCTGGGCCGACAAGGTCATCTTCCTCGACGAGCCGACCGCCGCGCTCGGCGTCGTGCAGACCAAGGGGGTGCTCGACCTCATCCGCCGGATCCGCGACCAGGGGCTGGGCGTCGTCTACATCAGCCACTCCATGCCCGAGGTCCTCGAGGTCTCGGACCGGGTGCACGTCATGCGCCAGGGCCGTCGCGTCGCGGTCTACGACGCCAAGTCCTCCAGCGTCGAGGAGCTCGTCGGCGCGATGACCGGAGCACTCGAGACCAGGGAGGCCTCATGAGCAACGCCACGCACACCAAGGACGACGTGGCCGCCGCGCCCGAGACCGAGGACGCCGCCCCCCGCACCTCGGTCGGGGAGCACCTGCGCCGCCGGGTGCAGGCGCAGGCCCTGCAGATCGTGCTCGTCTGGCTGGTCATCTGCGCGATCTTCAGCACCCTGGCCCCGACGGCCTTCCTCGACGTCACCAACTTCCGCAACATCGCGGTCAGCGTCGCCATCCTGGCCGTGCTGGGCGTGGGGACGACGTTCATCATCGTCACCGGCGGCATCGACCTCTCCATGGGGTCGATCCTGGTCTTCAGCGGGGTGGTCTCGTCGCTGACGATGGAGCGCCTCGGGGACGGCCAGGGCTGGGGTGTGGCGCTCGTCGGCATCCTGGTGGCGCTGGGCTGCGGGCTGGCCTGGGGCCTGGTCAACGGCTTCTTCGTCGCCAAGGCCAAGGTCCCGCCCATGATCGTCACGCTCGGCACCTTCGGCGCCGCGCTGGGCCTGGCCCAGGTCTTCACCGGCGGCATCGACCGCCGCGCCGTCCCGGACGTCCTGGTCAACACCGTCGGCTTCGGGCAGGTGGCCGGGGTCCCCATCCTCGTGCTCGTGGCCGCGCTCGTCGTCGTGCTCGGCATCGTGCTGCTGCGCCGCACCAAGTTCGGGCTGCACACGAGCGCCGTCGGGTCCAACCCCGAGGCCTGCCGCCGGGTCGGCATCAACGTCGACCGGCAGCTCATCCGGGTGTATGCCTTCGCCGGGCTGCTGGCCGGGCTCGCCGGGATCCTCAACCTCACGTTCTTCCGGTCGACGACCATCGCCGGGCACAGCCTCACCAACCTGGACGTCATCGCCGGCGTCGTCATCGGCGGGACCAGCCTCTTCGGAGGCATCGGGACCGTCTTCGGCACGGTGGTCGGCCTGCTCATCCCGGCCACGCTGCGCAACGGCTTCGTCATCCTCGGGGTGGCGCCGTACTGGCAGCAGGTCGTGGTCGGGGCCTTCCTCATCGGCGCCGTCTACTTCGACCAGGTCCGCCGCGCGTCCGCGACCCGCGGCCGCCCCCGCAGCTCTCTGTTCTCCCGCATCTTCACCCACCACCGAAAGGACTCCTGATGCGACTCCACCGATCCATGACGATCCTCGCCGCCGCTCTCGCCACCACGGGGCTGGCCGCCTGCGGAGGCGGTGACGCCGACAGCGGCGACGGCGCCGACGGCACCCAGGCCGAGGGTGGCTCCTCCGGCACCCCGCAGGTCGCCTTCATCCAGGGCGTCATCGGCGACAACTTCTACATCTCCATGGAGTGCGGCGTGCGCGCCGCGGCCGAGGAGCTGGGCGCCGAGGTGTCCGTCCAGGGCCCGCAGCGCTGGGACCCGGCGCTGCAGCAGCCGATCGTGACCTCGGTCGCGGCCAGCGACCCGGACGCCATCCTCATCGCCCCGAACGACGTGACCGCGCTGCAGCGGCCCCTCGAGGATGCCGCCGAGAACAGCGAGGTCGTCCTGGTGGACACCACGGTGGAGGACCCCTCCTTCGCGGTCTCCGAGATCGCCTCGGACAACGTCGGCGGCGGCGCCGCGGCCTTCGAGGCCATCCAGGAGCTGGCCCCCGACGGCGGCAAGGTGCTCGTCATCGACAACCAGCCGGGCATCTCGACCTCCGACGACCGGGTTCAGGGCTTCGAGGAGGCCGTGGCGCAGGACGACTCCTTCGAGTACGTCGGTGTGGAGTACGCCCAGAACCAGCCGGCCCGGGCGGCCTCCATCGTCACCTCGGCGCTGCAGCGCGACCCCGACCTGGTGGCGATCTTCGCGACCAACATCTTCAGCGCCGAGGGTGCTGCCACCGGCATCGAGCAGGCGGGTGTCTCCGGTGAGGTGCAGGTGGTCGGCTTCGACGCCGGCCCCGCCCAGGTCGAGGCCCTCGAGGACGGCACCGTGCAGGCCATCATCGCCCAGCAGCCCTACGAGATCGGCTACCAGGGCGTCGAGCAGGCCCTCATGGCGCTCGAGGGCGAGGAGACCGAGGCCCAGATCCAGACGGGCTTCACCATCGTCACCGCCGACACCCTGGACAGCGAGGAGGGCCAGGCGGCCCTCTACGCCTCCGAGTGCTGACCCGGCGCTGACCCCCGGTCGTGGTGCCCCGGCCCTGGAACGGGGCACCACGACCCGGCGCCGGCCGCGACCCGGCGCCGGGCACCGACCACACCGACCATCCCGACCCCCGCGGCAGATCCGCGGGAGCACCACGCAGAGAAGGAGCGACGTGCCGACACTGGTAGCCGGGCTCGACCTGGGCAGCACCCGGATTAAGCTGCTCGTCCTGGACGACCGGGGCGAGGAGGTCGCGCTGAGCCGTACCACCACCCCCTGGGAGGAGGACGAGGTCGGCGCCGTCGTCCTCACCGAGGACGCCCTGGTCGCGGCGGTGCACGAGGTGCTCGACGACGCGGCCCGCCAGCTCGCCACCCTCGGCGGCGGCGACGCCGGGGCCGCCGGGGCCTCCGGGCCGCCGTCCCGGGTCGAGGTCCTGTCGGTCACCGGGATGGGGGAGTCCGGCTTCCTCCTGGGCCCCGACGACCGGGTGGTCGCCCCCGCCTTCGCGTGGTTCGACCGCACCGGCCAGGAGGCCGTCGAGGCGCTGCCGGCCGACCTCCGGACGCAGTTCCCGGGGCGCACCGGGCTCCCGTGGGGCGTGCAGGTCTCGGCTGCCAAGATCGCCCACCTGCGCGACCGTGGCGCACCGGTGGCGGACGCGCGCTGGCTGAGCCTGCCGGAGTTCGTCGTGCACGCCCTCGGCGGGCCGGTCGTCGCCGAGCGCTCGCTGGCGGCGCGTACCGGGCTGCTGGAGGTGGAAACGGGGCAGGTGTGGACCGAGCTGCTCGACCACCTCGGCGTCGGGCCGCACGTCGTCCCGCCGCTGGTTGACGCCGGGACCCCGGTGGGCCGTGCCGACGCCTCCCGGGCCCCGGCGGCCTTCGGCGAGGCCGAGCTCAGCGTCGCCGGGCACGACCACCTCGTCTCCAGCCGCGCGAGCGAGCACGGCCATGCGCACGGAGACGACCTCGAGCACGCAGCCTCCGCCGCGGCCCCGGACGCCACCCCCGCGCCGCCGGGCCGCTACCACGTCTCCCTCGGCACCGCCGAGGTGCTCCTGCGGGTCATCGACACGCCCCTGACCTTCGAGGCCCGCAGCCGGCTGGGGGCATACCTCATCAACTGCGTCCCGCACGTCGTCCCCGGCCGCTGGGTGGTCGTGGCCGGCGTCAAGACCGGCCTGCTCATGCGGCGCACCCTGACGATGCTGGGGATGGTCGACGAGCCGTCGCACCGGGCCCTCGACGAGGCGGTGCTGGCCCTGCCGGCGGACGCCCCGTCCACCGGCATCACCGTCGCCGGTGCCCGCAACGACGACGGCGAGCTCGCGCTGCGGATCGGCACCGACGAGGTGTCGCCGGCCCTGCTCATGCGGGCGGTGCTCGAGCACGGCAACGAGGAGATCGCGCGCCTCGTCGAGGTCCTGGACCGCGAGCTGCCGCCGGCCACCTCGGCCCTGCTCACCGGCGGCTGGACGTCCTGGGCCAGCGTCCGGGAGGCCCGGGGCCGGGTCCTGCCCCGCCTGGAGGTCTCCCACCGGTCCCAGGACACGGCCTACGGCGCCGCGGTCTCGGCCCTGTCCCTGCTCCCCGCACACCGCTGAGCCACGGCACCCCCACCCCTGAACCGCACCGTCCCCACCCCCGAACCGCACCACCCCCGCAACCCACGAGGAGCGATCCACATGAACACCCTGTCCACGCTCGAGCGCCGCGCGTTCTCCCGGCTCACCACCCCCGCCGGGCGGATGCTCGTCGTCGCCGCGGACCAGCGCAACGGGATGAAGGCCGTGATGAACGGTGCCGAGGGCCCGGAGGGCATCTCGGTCGAGGAGCTGGCCGAGGCCAAGTCCGACCTCGTCGCCCATCTGGGCAACCACGCCCCGGCCATCCTGCTCGACCCCGAGGTCGCACTGCCCAAGGTCGTCGACGAGGGCACCCTGGCGGCCGGTACCGCCCTCGTGGTCGGCATGGACGCCTCCGGCTTCGAGACCGTGGACGGGCTGCGCTACACCCGCTACGTGCCCGGCGTCACCGCCGCGACGGTGCGCGAGCTCGGCGGGGACGCCGCTAAGATGCTGTGGTACCTGCGCCCCGACCAGCCGGCGTCGGTCGAGCGGGTGGCCGCCGAGATGGAGGCGCTCGTCGCGACTGCGAGGCGGCCGGCCTCCTGCTCATCGTCGAGATCCTCACCTACCGGCTCGAGGACGAGTCGCCGGAGGAGTATGCCGCGCGCATCGGCCAGCTGGTCGTCGACTCCGCGCGGGTCTCGGTGGAGCACGGCGCCAAGGTGCTCAAGCTGGCCTACCCGGGCTCGGCGCAGGCCTGCGCCGAGGTGAGCGCGGCCGCCGGGGGCGTGCCCTGGGCCGTGCTGTCGGCGGGCGTGGACCACGCGACCTTCGTGGAGCAGGTGCGGACCGCCGTCGAGCACGGTGCCGCCGGCGCGATGGCCGGTCGCTCGCTGTGGAAGGACAGCCTCGCCATGACGGCGGGGGAGCGGGAGGAGCTGCTGAGCACCCGTGCCCAGCCGCGGCTGGCCGAGCTGTCCGCCACCATCGACGGAGCCGTCCGGGACGCCGCCAGCGCCCCGGGTGCCGTCGGGGTCCCCGCGTGAGCGGGGGTCTGGACGGTCGGAGGGTCCTCGTCACGGGGGCCTCCGGCGGCATCGGCGCCGAGATCGTGCGCCACCTGGTGGCCGCCGGGGCGGACGTGGTCGCCGCGGCCCGGACGCAGGAGTCGCTCGCCGACCTCGTCGCCGAGACGGGGGTGCGCACCGTGCTCTTCGACCTCGCGTCCGAGGAGCAGATCGCGTCCGCCCTGGACGGCCTGGACCTGTGGGGCGTCGTCAACTGCGGCGGCTTCGGCGGCGAGATCGCGACGCCCACCGAGACCGACATCGAGGTCTTCGACCGGGCGATGGCGGTCAACGCGCGCGGCGCGCTGCTGGTCATCAAGCACGCCGCCCGCACCATGATCCGGCTGGGCGCCGGCGGCTCGATCGTCAACGTGTCCAGCCAGGCCTCGCTCGTGGCGCTGCCCAACCACGTGTCCTACGGCTCGTCCAAGGCCGCGCTGGACAACATCACCCGGGTCAGCGCCCTGGAGCTCGGCCCGCACGGGATCCGGGTCAACAGCGTGCACCCGACGGTCGTCATGACCGAGATGTCCGAGTTCTACTGGGGCCGCGAGGACGTCGGCCCGCCGTTCCTCGCGCAGATGCCGCTCGGGCGCTGGGCCACCCAGGCCGAGGTGGCGGCGCCCGTCGTGTTCCTCCTGGGTGAGGGTGCGTCGATGATCACCGGCGCCCACCTGCCCGTCGACGGGGGGTACACGTGCCGGTGAGCCCCGGAAGCGCCGGTCGTCCCGTCCCGGGCGGACGGGACTACCGGCGCGCCCGGCGCGCCGAGCTGCTGCGGTTCGCGCGGGGCTCCCGGGTGCCCGCGGGCTTCGGCTACCTCGACGACGAGGGAGCGGTGGACCCGGATCGTCCGGTCGAGCTCTACGTCACCTGCCGGATGACCCACGTCTTCGCGCTCGGTCTCCTGGCCGGTGAGCCCCCGGCGCCCGGGGGTCCGGGCCGGGAGGAGCTGGCCGACCTGGCGGCGCACGGCCTGGCGGCGCTGCTGGACGGCCCGCTGCGGGACACCGAGCACGACGGCTGGTTCGCCGCGGTGCGCGACGGGTCGGTCGAGACCGCCACGAAGCAGGCCTACGCCCACGCCTTCGTGGTGCTGGCCGCGAGCACCGCGGGCACGGCCGGCATCCCTCGTGCCGAGGAGCTGCTGGAGACGGCGCTCGCCGTCCAGGAGCGACGCTTCTGGGACGAGGAGCAGGGGATGGTGGTGGAGGAGTGGGACGCGTCCTGGTCCGAGCTGGACGCCTACCGCGGCATCAACTCCGCCATGCACACGGTCGAGGCCTACCTGGCCGCCTGGGCCGCCGGCGCCGGACCCCGGTGGCGGGAGCGGGCGCTGCGCATCGCCGGCCGGGTCGTCGGGTGGGCCAGGCAACGCTCCTGGCGCATCCCCGAGCACTTCGACGCCGACTGGACGCCGCTGCCCGAGCACCACGCCGACCGCCCCGCCGACCCGTTCCGCCCCTACGGCGCGACCGTGGGGCACGGGCTGGAGTGGTCGCGGCTCCTCGTGACGCTGGCCACCACCGGCGAGCGGACCGAGGCCGCCCTGCTGGAGGCCGGGGTGCAGCTGGCCGACCGCGCGGTGGCCGACGGCTGGGCCGCCGACGGTCAGGAGGGCTTCGTCTACACCACCGACTGGGAGGGCCGGCCCGTCGTGCAGGAACGGATGCACTGGGTCCTCACCGAGGCCATCGCCACCTCGACCGTGCTCCACTGGGTCACCGGCGAGGTGCGGCACGCCGTCGACCTGGAGCGCTGGTGGCGGTATGCCGACCGCTACCTCGTCGACGCCGACGGCCGGTCGTGGCGGCACGAGCTGGACCGGCACAACCGGCCCAGCGCGCGCACCTGGCCCGGACGTCCCGACGCCTACCACGCCTACCAGGCGTCGCTGGTCGCCGACGTCCCCGGGGCGGCCTCGTTCGCCGCCGGGGTGGCGGCGTGGGCGCGGTGACGGGCCCTTCCGCGGGCCGGCGGGTGCTGACCGAGGAGCGCTTCGCGGCCGTCCTGCTCGACAGCGACAGCACCCTCGTGGACTCGGCGGCGGCCGTGCGGCGCAGCTGGGTGGCCTGGGCGCGCCGCTTCGGCGTCCCCGCCGAGCGGCTCGGCGAGACGCACGGGATGCCGAGCCGGCAGACCATCGCCCGCCTGGACCGGGAACTCGACCTCGGGCTCGACCTCGAGCTCGCCGGTGCGGTCTTCGACGAGATCGAGCTCAACGACCTGCACGACGTGGTGGCGCTGCCGGGCGCCCTCGACGCGCTGGTCGCGCTCGGGGACCGGGCCGCGGTGGTGACCTCGGCCGACCGGGCCCTGGCGTCGGCGCGGCTGCGGGCCGCCGGGCTGCCCGAGCCCGAGGTGCTGGTCTGCTCCGACGACGTGGAGCGCGGCAAGCCCGACCCGGCCCCCTACCGGGAGGCAGCCGCCAGGATGGGCGCGGACCCGGCCGCCTGCCTCGTGGTGGAGGACTCGCCGGCCGGGCTGCGCTCCGGCCGGTCGGCCGGTGCCGCCACCCTGGCGCTGCTCACCACCACCCCGCGGGACCAGCTCGGGGAGGCGGACCTCGTCGTGCCCGACCTCTCCCGGGTGCGCCTCGGCGTCGACGCCGGGGGTTCCTGGCTCGTCCCCCGCGCCTGAGCGGGCGGGCCCTGACTCCGCCCCCGGACGTGAGCCGATCCGCACGCGCCGCCGGTCGTCACGACGCGTCGACGAGGGCGGTGCCCACCGCCTGGCCCACCGAGAGCGCGAGGAACAACCACGCTGTGGCCTGCCCCGCGTCCAGCGGCGCCAGCACCCGTCCCCACAGGATGAGGGTGCCGGTCAGCGCCATGTAGGCGGCGCCGAAGAGGGTGAGGCCCAGCACCGCCGGCCACGGCCCCGTGGCCGTCGACACGACGGTGGTGGCCAGCAGGATCCCGGCCGAGCAGGATCGGCAGCACCCCGATCCAGACCCTGCTGAGGACCCACCACACGAGCCAGAGCGCCGCTGCGATGATGACGGCCCGCAGGCACCAGGCCGTGACGAACCGGAGGCCGTCGCCGACCACCCGCATCCGGTCGATGCCGACGTTCGTGGTCGGGGCCGGTGGCCCCTCCGGCCGGGGCCCGCTGCCGGGCACGGTGGGCGGCCGGTGACCCGGCTCGTCGGCCGGCTGCTCGGCCCGGACGTCGAGCGAGGCGGCGGCGCGGGCCTCGTGGGGCAGGTCCTGGGTCGGCACGCAGCATAAGCGCCCTGCCCGCCCCGGTCTCAGCGACGGGGCGCCAGCATGTTCGCGTCGAAGTAGGCGCCCAGCTCCTGCGTCGCGGTCAGCGGGAGGATCGCCGAGACGTACTGGTCGGGGCGGACCACGACGACGACCCCGTCACGGGACAGCGAGCGCTCCTCGAAGATGTCGACGTCCGTCCACGCGCTCGGCGGGGCCGCGAAGACCTTCTCCCAGTCCATGAGCCCCAGCGACCCGCTGCGCGGCCGGAAGACCTCGGGGACTCGCGTGATGTCGACGTCCTCGTAGGGCTGCTGGTAGACCACCTTGACGTCGAAGACGGCGTCGGCGTCGTCCCCGGCCGGGGTGTACCGGCTCATCGGTGACGCGGGGGAGCAGGCCCACTCCGCCCACTCGGCGAGCGCCGAGGGCTCACCCGCAGCCGGGGCGTCGGCGAAGGCATACACCCGCCAGCGGCCGTCGGCCCGCGCGTGGTGACCGAGGTGGACGGCGTTGCCGTCGCAGACCCGCACGACCTCGACGGATTTGAAGCGCTTGCCCAGCGGGAAGCCCTCGGCAAGGCCCTGGTGCTCGCCGTCCGCGACCAGGTCGGAGGCGGCGTACTGCGTCATGAAGCCGGAGGGGAACTCGGCG
This sequence comes from Serinicoccus marinus DSM 15273, assembly GCF_008386315.1. NCBI lineage: Bacteria > Bacillati > Actinomycetota > Actinomycetes > Micrococcales > Ornithinimicrobiaceae > Serinicoccus > Serinicoccus marinus. Next base: position 1,227,552 of record NZ_CP043808.1, read on the forward strand.
GTGCCGAGGTAGAACGTCGCGAGCTCGGAGGGGTCGGTGATGTCCTCCGGCTTGCGGGCCATGAGCGAGGACCACTCGCGGTCGAAGTCGATGAGCTGCTGGGCGACCGGCTGCCGCTCCGCCGAGTAGGTCGTCAGCAGCGACGCGGGGCTGAGCCCGGTGAGCACGTGGCCGAGCTTCCACCCGAGGTTGAAGCCGTCCTGCATCGAGACGTTCATGCCCTGGCCAGCCTTGGCGCTGTGCGTGTGGCAGGCGTCGCCGGTGAGGAAGACCCGCGGGGTCCGGCTGTCCTCCTCGCCCTCCGGCACGTCGTCGAACTTGTCCGTCACGCGGTGGCCGACCTCGTAGACGCTGTGCCAGGCGACCTCCTGCACGTCGAGGGAGTAGGGGTGCAGGATCTCGTTGGCCCGGGCGATGATCTCCTCGACCGGGGTCCTGCGGATGCTGCGGTCGGCGTCCTCAGGCGACTCGCCGAGGTCGATGTACATCCGCGACAGGTAGCCACCCTCGCGCGGGATGTGCAGGATGTTGCCGGCCTCGGCGTTGATCGCGCACTTGGTCCGCCAGTCCGGGAAGTCGGTGTTGACCAGCACGTCCATGACGCCCCACGCGTGCCGCGCCAACTCCCCGACGTGCCGGCGGCCGATCGCCTCGCGCACCCCGCTGCGCGCGCCGTCGCAGCCCACGACATACCTCGCCCGGACCGTGCGCTCCTCACCCTCCCGGTCGCCGGCGACATGGCGGAGCCGTACCTCGACGGGGTGCTCGCCCTCGTCGTGGACGGTGAGCCCGACGAACTCGACACCGTAGTCCGGCACGATCCGGCCGGGGCCACGGGCGGCGGCCTCGGCGAAGTAGTCGAGCACGCGCGCCTGGTTGACGATGAGGTGCGGGAACTCGCTGATCTTGAAGGCGTAGTCCTCGGTCCGGGCGGTGCGGACGATGTTCTCTGGGTGCTCGGGGTCGGGTCCCCAGAAGTTCATGTAGGCGATGTTGTAGGCCTCGGCGGTGATCCGTTCGGCGAAGCCGAAGGCCTGGAAGGTCTCCACGCTGCGCGGCTGGATGCCGTCCGCCTGGCCCAGCGGCAGGCGGCCCTCCCGCCGCTCGATGATCCGAGTCGATACCTGAGGGAACTGCGAGAGCTGCGCCGCCAGCAGCATGCCCGCCGGTCCGGAGCCCACGAGCAGCACGTCGGTCTCGTCCGGCAGGTCCGCGGGGCGGTCCATCCCGGTGCCAGCGGCCTCCTGCACGCGCGGATCGCCCGAGACGTAGCCGTGGTGGTGGAACTGCATAGGTGGTGACTCCTTCGTCGACCGGAGGGGCTGGCGGGACCAGCGGGTGCGGGTGGTCTCAGCATCGCACGCGGTCGCCCGCCGGCCTGGTGCGACCGCGGACCGTGCACCACCGGGCCGGTGCTGTGCACCCGGCGACCAGTGGTGCTCCTGCGCGCACGACCGGGGAAGCGGGCCTCAGGCCTGAGGCGGGGCGTCCGCGGGCCTGCTGCGGTCAGACGTCGGCCGGGCCGGTGAGCTCGGGCAGCACACTCTCCAGCCACTCGACGGCTGCCTCGGCAGCCGCGTCTGGACCGCTCGCGTCGTGCCGCCCGTACTGGCCGAAGCGGGTCGCGCCCGAGGCGGTCAGCGCCTCGTCGAGCAGCTCGCTGCCGCGCGAGTACGTGCGGGTGTAGCTGCGGTCACCCATCCCGAAGACGGCGTAGCGGAGCCCGTGCAGGTCCGTGCTCCCCGACTGCAACGACGCGTGAAAGGGGCGGGCCGAGGTCGGCACCTCACCGTCGCCGTAGGTCGAGCAGATCAGCAGGTGCGCGCGGCCGGGGTCCAGGTCGTCGGGTGTCGTCATCCCCAGGTCCTGCACCTGGACGTCCGCATCCTCCCCAAGAGCGCGGTGGAGGTCCTCGGCGACCAGCTCGGCGCCGCCCGATTCCGTGGCGAACAGGATGGTCAGGGCGGTGCCAGGGGGGAGGTGCACGCCGGCCTCGTCCGGCTCAGGCAGCTCGACCGAGGCGTCCGCGGCGGCCTCCAGCTGGGCCTCGCGAGACGCGAGCTTGGTCCGTCGGCGCCCCGGTGCCGCCGCGAGCCGCTCCCGTGCGTCGATGCGCCGCCACCCGTCGAAGCTCACCTCGCGCGCACGGGGAGGGAGCCCGGCCGCGGACACCGTGACCGCCCCGTCGGCCACGTCCTCGTGCACCGCCCGGGCAAGACTGCGGGCGTCCAGACGCTGGTCGGGTATGGTCCCGCGCGGTCCGCGACGCAGCCAGCCCGCGGTGTAGAGCCCGGGCTCGACCCGGCCCTCGGGCGAGGAGCCCGGCTCCACCGGGGTGTGGGGGCCGCCCGCGAACCCGACCGCCGTCACCACGTCGTCGGTCTCCAGGCCGACCTCGCCCCCGTCCCCCGAGAAGACGACCGCCCGGACCGCGTCGGTGCCCTCGAGACGGACGGGGGACAGACCGAACCACCACTCGACCCGCACGCGCTCGCGGTCCGGGCGGCTCTCGGCCAGGGAGAGGACGGCCTCGACGCGGGCGTCCCTGCTGTCCTCCTCGTCCGGGTCGACGCCGTGGACGACGTGTCGCACACCCCGGAGCGAGCCCAGCTCGCGCACCATGACGGGGTCGAACTTGGCGGCCGACGGCGTGCTGCGCCCCACGAGGTGGACCGTCCTGACCTCGCTGCACAGCCGCTCCCGGGCCTCGTCGTCGACATCGCTGCCGCCCAGGTCGTCGACGTCGCGGACGAGCATGCGCGTCACGTCCATCGCCACGTTGCCGTGGCCCACGACCACGACGGTCGGCCCGAGTCGCGGAGCCTCGTCCTCGTCGGGGTGGGCGTTGAGCAGGCGGGTGACCCGTCCCGCGCCGTGCACCCGCAGGAGGTCCGCCCCGGGGACGGGCAGGCGGGCGTCGGCCTGCAGGCCGGTCGCCAGGACCACCACGTCGTAGGCGCGGCGCAGCTCCTCCAGGGAGACGTCCGACCCGAGCCGCAGGTTGCCCCGGAACTGCACGCCCTCGGACATGAACAGGCGGTCGAACTGGCGGACCACCGTCTTGGTGCCCTGGTGGTCGGCGGCCACCCCGTGCCGCACCAGCCCGTAGGGCGTCGGGAGCTCGTCGATGACGTCGACCGGTGCCGCGGGAAAGGTGCTCCGCAGGGCCAGGGCGCTGAAGGCGCCGGCCGGACCCGACCCCACGACGGCGATCCGCGGCGCGAGGTCGGACGTCTTCTCCCCGGCCGTGGGTTGCCCGTCCGCCGGCGCTGCGGGCTCCCCGGGCGTCCGTGTCCCGGTCCAGGTCACCGGGAGCCGCGTCATACCCCGGAACACCCATCCCCCGATCTCGGCCTCACGAGCCCGGGAGAGGGCCAGCCCGTCGAGGCGACGGAACAGGAGAGGGAGCGCCACGTCGGCGACCTCGGCCCGGGCGACCCAGGCGCCCAGGCAGACGTGGACCCCCTTGCCGAAGGCCAGGTGGGGCTTGACCTCTCGACGGATGTCGAAGCGCGCGGCATCCGGCCACACCCCTTCGTCCCGGTTGGCGGACAGGATGCAGATGCCCAGCTTGGCCCCTTGGGGCAGCCGGACCCCCTCGAGGACGGTGTCCCGGGTGACCTGCCGGGAGTACAGGCCGATGGGGGCGACCCACCGGATGGCCTCGTCGAACACCGACTGCCAGAGGGAGGGGTCGGCTTCCACGGCGGCACGCTGCTCGGGGTGGGTCAGCACGGCCCAGGCGGCGACCCCCAGGGCGTCCCGGGGCTCGTTGAGTCCGCCCCCGATGGTCATTTTGACGTTCGCCCGGATGCGCTCCAGCGGCATCTCGTAGTCCGGGATGCGGAGCAGCTGGGAGAGCAGCGAGGCGTCGGGGTGGTCCTGGTGCCACCGCAGCATCTCGTCGAGGGCGGTGTCGACCTCCTCGTAGGAGGCAAGGCCGGCGGCCCAGACGTCCGGGTCGTCGGCATAGTTGCCGGTGGCGTCGATCATCGTCTGTGACCAGCGCTGCAGGTCCTGCTGCGACGCGTTGTGCAGGCCGATGATCTCGCGCAGGTTCTCCGCCGCGTAGGGAGCGGCGAAGTCCCACACGAGATCCGCCTCCGGCCCCCGGGACAGGAACTCGTCCAGGTAGCGCTCGGCGTTGCGCCGGAACACCTCGGTCCACGTGCGCTTGACCGCACCTGGCCTGAGCGCCGGCTGCCAGGCGGTCCGCTCGCGGTAGTGCTCCGGGTCGTCCCGGCGCAGCATCGAGTGCCCCATGGCGCGGATCTGCAGCGAGCCCTCCTCGTCGGCCGAGTAGACCTCCTGGTCCAGCTCGGTCTCGTGCACGGCCGCATAGCTCGTGACGAGGTAGCGACCGACCTGCGGGACCCAGTGGACGCCTCCCTCGGACCGGAGTCGCTCGTAGAGGGGGAAGGGGTCGCGGTAGAGGTCGGGGATCGTCACCCAGTCCGCAACCGGAGCATCGATGGTCATGGCACGTCCTTGTGATCCGGGGATGAGGCCGAGTATGAAGGTCTGGAAGGGCGAGCAAAAGCGGGGATATCCTCGGTGGTTCATCGGTAATATCGGGGTATGGAGGCGCCCGACTACACGCTCAGACAGCTGTCCTACTTCTTGACCGCGATCGACGAAGGGACGATCTCGGCCGCGTCCGCCCGGCTGCACGTCACACCCAGCGCGGTCTCCGACGCCATCACCGGTCTGGAGCGGGCGCTGGGGGAGCAGCTGTGCGTCCGTCGCAGGGCGCACGGCATACGCCCGACGAGTGCAGGAGCGGGGGTGGCGGCGCGGGCCCACCGCCTGCTGAGCGACGCCGGGGACCTGGCGCTCTCGTTGCGCAGCACCGAGGGCGAGCTCGTCGGCCCCATCACCCTGGGCTGCCACCCGATCCTCGCCCCGACGATCCTGCCGCGCCTGCTGGACGAGTTCGGCTCCGCCCACCCGCGCGTGCAGCTCGACGTCGTGGAGGCGACCCACGACCAGCTCGAGGGACGGCTCGAGTCGGGTGAGGTGGACGTGGCCTTCGTCTACGACACGCTGGTGCCCGGGACCCCGCGCCGTGAGCAGCTCTTCGGCATACCGGCCCACATCCTGGTGGCAGCCGACGATCCCCTGGCCTCCGCGGACGCGATCGAGCTGGAGGAGGTGGTGGGACGCGACCTCATCCTGCTGGACGCGGCGCCCTCCAGCCAGCACACCCTGTCGCTGTTCGCGCGACGGGGGCTGACCCCGCGCATCCGGCTGCGGACCGCGAGCTACGAGGTGGTGCGGACCCTCGTCGGCAGGGGTCTGGGCTACGGCGTCCTGGTCCAACGACCCGCCAACCCGGCCAGCTACGAGGGCTACCCTGTCGTGATGAAGGAGATCCGGCCCGCGGTCCCCCCGGTGGGGATCGAGGTGATCTGGTCGTCGACGGCCACGCCGACCCTGCGGACCAGGGAGCTCATCTCCTTCGCGAGGTCGATCCGCTGGCCCGGCACCGTGGGATGAGCGTGCTGGTCTGGGGCATCAAGGCCTCCCTCCTCGCCTACGTGAACGGTATGCCGGACGGCAGGGTGGAGCTCGCGGAGGTGGAGGAGCAGGGCGGGAGGTTCCACTTCGCGCAGGACCGGGAGGCCGACCGCGCCGATCCCGCGGTCCGGCACTTCGCCGGGGCGGTGACCCTCGTCGGTCACCACGGCCTGATGCGCGTCGTGCTGGCTGACCCGTGGCTGCGGCCTACCGCGCCCGGTGCCGCCCTCAGCGTCGCCGATCCCGACGTCGTCGGCGCACGCCTCGCCTTCGCCCGCATCGAGAGGTGGGCCGGGGGAGCGGCGTCGGGGACGACGCTCACGTCGGAGGGCGCCGACCTCTTCTTCGGGCCGTACGCGGAGGGCACCGAGCTGGACGACCCCCGGGTGGTGGACTGAGTCGTGCGGCGCGCCGCCGCGGTACGGCGGACGGGAACGTGCGTCCCTGGACGCCCGCCGTGCGCGAATCGGCTACTGGGCCCGAGGTGTGCCTCGCCAGGCTGGCACGACAGCCGACCCAGAGGAGCGCGACCATGCCACAGACCGTGACCGACCTGCTCGACCGCGTGAGCGTCGAGGACGGGCGTCCCATCCACGACCCTGCCACCGGTGAGCTGGTCGGCCACACGGCCGAGCACACGGTCGAGGACCTGGACGCGGCCGTCGCGGCGGTGCGTGCGGCTCAGCCGGCGTGGGCCGGTCTCGGCTACGCGGGGCGGCGGGAGTACCTCATGCGCGCGGCCGACCTCGTGGAGGAGAACGCCGAGGCCCTGGCGAGGCTGCTCTCCCGCGAGCAGGGCAAGCCGCTGAACGGACCCAACGCGCGTTTCGAGGTCGGCGCCTGCGTCGCGTGGATGCGCGCCACCGCATCCCTCGAGCTCACCCCGGAGGTGGTCGTCGACGAGCCGGACAACCACTCCGAGCTGCACTACCGCCCGGCCGGCGTCGTCGGGGCCATCGGACCCTGGAACTGGCCGATGATGATCACCATCTGGCAGGTGGCACCGGCGCTCACCGTCGGAGACACGGTCGTGGTGAAGCCCAGCGAGTACACGCCGTTGTCCGTGCAGGCCCTGGTCTGCGTGCTGAACGACGCACTGCCGGCGGATGTCTGCCGGGTGGTGCCCGGAGGCCGGGACATCGGCGCGCGGATGGCCGAGCACCCGGGGATCGACAAGCTCATGTTCACCGGCTCGACCGCCACCGGGAAGGCGATCGCCCGGTCCTCGGCCGACAACCTGACCCGCCTCACGCTCGAGCTCGGCGGCAACGACGCCGGCATCGTGCTGCCGGGGACCGACGTGGCCGCGCACGCGGAGGACCTGTTCTGGGGAGCCTTCCTCAACACCGGGCAGACCTGCGCCGCGCTCAAGCGGCTCTACGTGCACGAGTCCCAGTACGAGGAGGTCGTCGACGCGCTGGCGGGTCTCGCCGCGTCGATGCCGATGGGCAACGGGCTGGACGAGGCCAACGTCCTGGGACCGCTGCAGAACAAGCAGCAGTTCGACATCGTCGCCCGGCTCGTGCAGGACGCCCGCTCGTCCGGTGCCCGGATCGTCACCGGGGGTGAGCCCGCGGCCGAGCTGGGCGACCTCTTCTACCCCGTCACCATCGTGGCCGACGTGCTCGACGGCACCGCCATCGTCGACGAGGAGCAGTTCGGGCCCGCCCTCCCGGTCATCCGGTACTCCGACGTGGACGAGGCGATCGAGGCGGCCAACGGGCTCGACGCCGCCCTCGGCGCCTCGGTGTGGTCCGACGACCCGGAGGCGGCCCGGGCGACCGCCCTGCGCCTCGAGGCCGGTAGCGTCTGGATCAACAAGCACGGCGGCATCCACCCGATGGTGCCGTTCGGAGGCATCAAGGGGTCCGGCTACGGGCTCGAGTTCGGGGTCGAGGGGCTCAAGTCCGTCTGCGTCCCGGTCGTGCTCACCAGCTAGTCCGGTCGGCGCGGCAGCCCTGTCATGGGCGGCGAGGATCATATAGGGTGCGAGTGCAATCGTATACGGTTTGATCCTGTGACCCGTTGGGACGTGACTTCGATGACGATGTCAGCCTCTGTGCAGACCCCCCGAGCGCTCGAGGAGTGCAGCGCCGACAGCCTGCGCGCGTGGCGACGGCTGATGGGCAGCCGGTTCGTCGCGCTACGGCTGAGCGGTCCGGAGCCGTTCGTCGGGGTGCTGCGCACCACCGTCATCGACGGCACCCACATCTCCGACATCCAGGCCAGCGCGCACCGGGTCGAACGGCGTGCCGACGACATCAGCGTGGACGACCCGGAGCACCTCAAGCTCACCCTGCAGCTCACCGGCCGGGGAGTGGTCCGGCAGGACGGCAGGGAGGCCGTCCTGCACCAGGGGGACGTGGCGGTGTACGACACGGGCCGGCCCTACGTCCTCGACTACCCGGTGGGCATGCGCTCGCTGGTCATGGTCTTCCCGCACCGGATGCTCGGGTTGTCCGCAGAGCTGGTGCCCTCGATGACCGCGACCCGGCTGGCCGGCGACAGCGGCATCGGGAAGGTCATCTCCCCCTTCATGACCCACCTGGCCGAGAACCTCACCCAGCTCTCGGGAGCCCCGGGCGTCCGCATCGTCCGCAGCGCCCTGGACCTCGTGACGGCGATGCTGTCCGACGAGCTCCTGCGCCACCACAGCGGCGGTGAGTCCTGGCGTCAGCTGCTGGGGGCCGCGCAGCGGTACATCGAGGCCAACCTCGACGACCCCGAGCTGTCGGCCAGCCGGGTCGCGGCCGTCCACTACGTCTCGTTGCGGCACCTGCAGTACCTCTTCAGCCATGAGAACCAGACCGTCTCCGGCTACATCCGCCAGCAGCGTCTGGAGCGGAGCCGGATGGACCTGCAGGACCCCTCGCTCGTCGACCTCTCCATCCTGCACATCGCGCACCGGTGGGGCTTCTCGGACGCCAGTCACTTCAGCCGGATCTTCCGCGCGGCCTACGGCGCCAGCCCGAGCGCGTACCGGCGCGGCCTCGTCGCGGGGGAGACCGGCCGCCCGGTGGGTCCGGTCCTGGGACGGTCCGACCGCCGGAGTGCGTGACTCCTGGTCGGGGTCGTCTGCGGCGTGCACCTGGCGCCGGGCGCCGTGCACCTGTGGCCCAGCAGGGCAGGTCGTGACCGCAGCAGACTGACAGGACGGTCACCGCAGATCAGGTGAGATCAGGTGGCCGTGGTGCCGGATCGAGCCGGCACCCCCACCTTGCGGAAGGACACCCCATGATCCGAGACGACCTGCTCTACGCGACGGGGCTCGAGCAGCGCCGGGCGATGTTCGGCTCGGCCGGTGCCGAGGACCAGGTCGAGCACACGGACGATCTGAACGACAAGCTGCAGGAGTTCGTCACCCGGGTCTGCTTCGGGGACATCTGGCAGCGTGAGGGGCTCGACCTCACGGAGCGCAGCAAGATCACCCTCGCCATGCTCATCGCCACGGGCAAGTCGCACGAGATCCGCATCCACCTCCGAGGTGCCCTGGCCAACGGGGTGACCCCGCTGCAGCTGCGCGAGATCGTCGTGCACTCCATCCTCTACTGCGGCATCCCGGCCGCGGTCGAGGGCATGCGTGCGTTGACGGAGGTCCTGGACGAGCAGGGGATCAGCACCGATCTCGACGGCGAATCCGCTCGCTGACCCATCGACCGATGACTCGCGAAGGAGCGGGACCAACCATGACTGATCACACTGCGCACCCGGTGGGCTTCATCGGACTGGGGGTGATGGGCGCCCCGATGGCGGCCAACATCGTCCGGTCGGGCCGACGCGTCCTGGTCCATGACGTCGACGCCGAGGTGACGGCGCGCGTCGCCGCCGACATCGGTGCCGTCCCGGCCGTCGAGCTGTCCGAGCTGACGGAGTGCTCGGTCGTCGTGCTGATGCTGCCGACGAGCGCGGTCGTGCGTTCGGCGCTGCTGGACGAGGGTGGGAGGCCCAGGGTGGCGTTCGAAGGGGGGACCGTCTTCGTCGACATGAGCAGCTCCGACCCGACCGAGACGGTCGAGACGGGTGGGCTGCTCCGCGAGGCCGGTCTGCGCATGGTCGACGCCCCGGTGTCCGGTGCGCGCGAGAGGGCGATCGCCGGGACCTTGTCCATCATGCTGGGCACCGACGACGAGAGCGCGGCGGACCTCGCGGTGCCGGTCATCGAGGCGATGAGCTCGGCGATCTTCCGGACCGGCAAGCTCGGCACCGGACACGCGATGAAGGCCCTCAACAACTTCGTGGCTGCTGCCGCCTTCACCGCCGCCGCCGAGGCCCTGGTCGCGGGCGGCAGGTTCGGGCTGGACCCGGCCGTCATGGTCGACGTCCTCAACGCGTCCACCGGACAGAGCTTCGTCACCCAGCACGTCATGGGTCCGCACATCGTGGAGGGCGCGTACGCCAGCGGCTTCGCCCTTCCCCTGTTCACCAAGGATGTCCGTATCGCGGAGCGGCTGCAGCGGGCCATGGGTCACACGTCTCCGGTCTGCGACGCCGTGGCCGCCACCATGGGTGACGCCCTGGAGGCGCTGGGACCCGTCGACCACACCCGCGCCCACGAGTTCTGGAGCACCCGGTGAGCGTGGCCGGCGTCGGTCGCACCCTCCCCGGGGAGCGTGCAGTACTGACGCTGGCGCGGGTCTGCGCCGTCATCTCCGCCCTGGCCGTGGTCACGATCATGGTGGCGATCGCGCTCCAGGTCGCGGTGCGCGCGCTCTGGGGATTCACCCTCCCCGGCATGCTCGAGGTCGCGCAGTCCTGCCTGGTCATCGCGGTGGCCTTCGGGCTGGCCTGGGCTGCCGTCACGGGTGACCACGTCTCGGTGACCCTGCTCACCGACCGCCTGAGCCCACGGGTCAACCGTGTGCTGGACGTGGTGGTGTGGTCGGTGTCCTCGGTCCTCGTCGCCTGGTTGGCCGTCTCCAGCACCCTCCGGGCCGTCGAGGCGACGGAGCGGGGGGAGCAGGGGTTCGGGATCATCGTCTGGTATGAGTGGCCGTGGCGGTGGTTCATCGCCGTCGGCTTCGTCGTGCTGTTCCTCGTCTGCGTCATGAACGTCGCCCGCTCTCTCACGGGGGCGCGGCCCTACGACCAGCTGGACGGGGCCGAGCAGCACCTCCTCGGCCCGGTCACCCGGCGTCCGCAGGAGTAGGTCTCATGACCGTCTCGATGATCATCGCCGTCACCATCGGCCTGCTCCTGCTGCTCCTCGCGAGCCGGTTCCCCATCGCCCTCGCCCTGGGGCTGTCGGGAGCCTGCGGACTGATCCTGCTCAAGGGAACGGGCTACACCGGGAGCGTCCTGGGGTCCGTGTCCTTCAGCCAGACCTACAGCTTCGGGCTGACCATCATCCCGATGTTCATCCTCATGGGCCTCTTCGCCGTCCGGGCCAACGTCGCCGAGTACGTCTACACCATCGCGGCCCGTGCGGTGCGGCGCGCGCCCGGTGGGCTGGGTGTCGCGACGGTCATGGCCTGTGCCGGGTTCGCCGCGGTCTCCGGGTCGAGCATCGGGACCGCAGCCACGATGTCCAAGCTGTCGATCGCCCAGATGCGCCGCCACGGGTACCCGGCCAGCCTGGCCTCCGCGCTGGTCGCCGTCGCGGGAACCCTCGGGGTGATGATCCCGCCCAGCACGTTCCTGGTCCTCTACGCCATCATGACGAGCACCTCGGTCGCGCAGATGCTCGCCGGGGGCGTGGTGCCGGGGCTGCTGTCGGCTGCCGCCTACATCACCTACATCATGACGCTCGGGGCGCGCCGGATCGGCCGCTCCACGGACCCCGAGGACCTGCAGGGCGCGGTCGGCGACGCCCGGGCCGAGGTGGCGGCCGGGAGCGGCCCCACCCCCTCGGACGACGTCGACAGCCCCCGGCCCTGGCGCAGCCTGCCCTGGCAGGGGCTGGTCTACATCGCCATCCTCTTCAGCATCGTCCTCGGTGGGATGTACTCGGGCATCTTCACGTCGACCGAGTCGGCGGCCATCGGCGCCCTGGCTGCAGTGGTCATCCTGGTCTTCGAGAACCGGCGACGAGGCCTGCGCGGCATCGCCACCGAGGTGCGGCACGCGCTGCAGGACACCGCGGCGACCACCTCGATGGTCTTCTTCATCATCATCGGCTCGGCCATCCTGTCGGCCTTCTTCATCGCTGCCCGGGTGCCCCAGTCCATCACCCAGGCCGTGACCGCCGTCGACCTGCCGCCCACCCTCACCATGGCCCTCCTGCTGGCCTGCCTCATCCCGCTGGGCATGGCCCTGGAGTCCCTGTCCATCCTGGTCATCACCGTGCCGATCCTCTACCCCATCGCCATGGAGTACGGCTTCGACGGCGTGTGGCTGGGCATCCTCATCGTCAAGCTGATCGAGATCGGCATGGTGACCCCGCCCGTCGGCATCAACGCCTTCGTCGTGGCCGGGAGCGCCGGCCTGCGCACCGACACGGTCTTCCGGGGTCTGCTGCCGCTGTTCCTCGTCGAGCTCGTGGTGGTGGTCATCCTCTTCGTCTTCCCCCAGCTGTCCCTGTTCCTGCCCTCCCTCGTCAACCCGGCAGCGGGCTAGACCTGCCCCTGCCAGCGCACCTGCACCCCCACAAAGGAGAACGATGATGTTTGCTCGTCTGACCACCGGCCGCCGCCCGCTCGTGCTGGGGGCCGTGACCGCCGCTGCCCTCGTGTCGGCCGGTTGTTCCGGTGTCGCCACCGACGACACCGCTGCCGATGAGGGGGAGACCTTCACCTTCACCCTGTCCACCGGAGCCCAGGAGGGCACACCCAATGCCGCGGTGCAGGACTGGTACCTCGACGCCGTCGAGGAGGCCACCGAGGGCCGGGTGAGCTTCGAGCGCACCACGAACGAGTCGCTGTGCGCCGCTCCGGAGGTCGTCGAGTGCGTCCGGGACGGCCGCGCCCAGATCGGCGTCACGGTGCCCGACTACACGCCGCAGTACTTCCCGTCCACCAGCATGGTGAGCATCCCGTTCCTCACCACCAACTCGCAGGCGTCGATGGAGACGCTCTACCAGCTGCACCTCGAGGACGGCCCGGCCAAGGCCGTGATGGACCAGAACGGACTGCACCACGTGGGCACGTGGCCGGTGGGGCGCATCCTCATCGGGACCGAGGAGCAGGTGTCCTCCCCCGAGGACCTCGACGGCCTGTCGATGCGGGCCTCCGGTCCGATCGTCCAGCAGCTGCTGACCGACTCCGGCGCCAGCATCCAGGCCGTGACCGCCTCGGAGAGCTACGAGGCGGTGCAGCGCGGGGTGCTGGAGGCGGTCGGGGGCACCATCGACTTCCCGGTCAACTACGGCCTCATGGAGCTGCTGCCCTACTGGAGCGACCCGGGCATCGGTCAGTACTCGACGTTCGGGATGTGGTTCTCCCAGGACGCCTATGACAGCCTGCCCGAAGACCTGCGGGAGACCGTCGACGGCGTCACCGAGGAGCTCAACACCGGAGCGGGCATCGAGGCGTTCAACGACCAGGCTGCGGACCAGTGCCAGCAGATGTTGGACGCCCCGACCGTCGAGGACCTGACCATGTGGGACGAGTCCGTGACCCAGGCCTGGGAGGAGGAGTCCCTGGAGTCCTCGAAGCAGGCCTGGGTGGAGCTCGCGTCCAGCCAGGGTCTGGAGGACGCCCAGGCCGTGCTCGACGAGTACGTGGCGGGCTACACGGACCTGGAGGACGTGGCCTACGACGACGCGATCCTCGCCTGCGTGGACGAGTTCGCCTCCCAGTGACGCGGGACCGGCCCCGCCCGGTCCGGGCGGGGCCGGTCGCGGCGCCGCAGGGGAGTTGTGCAGCCCGACGTGAATCGTATACGATCTGTCCCATGACGACGAGCGAGGAAGCTCCCATGATCTCCGACCAGACCAGGAGTGGTCAGACGACGGGCACCCCGGAGCCCCAGGACCCCCGCTTCGCCGCCCTCCCGTGTCGCCCGGGCAAGGTCATCGCCGTCCACCTGAGCTACGCCTCCCGTGCCGACCAGCGCGGGCGTCGCCCTGCGGCACCGTCGTACTTCCTCAAGCCGTCCAGCTCCGTGGCGCCCTCGCAGGGCACCGTGGAGCGCCCGGCCGGGACCGAGCTGCTGGCCTTCGAGGGGGAGGTGGCCCTCGTCATCGGTCGGCCCGCCCGGCACGTCACCGAGAAGGAGGCGTGGTCGTACGTGGGCTGGGTCACCGCCGCCAACGACCTCGGGCTCTACGACCTGCGCGCCAACGACAAGGGGTCCAACACCCGTTCCAAGGGCCGCGACGGGTATACCCCGGTCGGGCCAGAGCTCGTCGACGCGCGCCTCGTCGACCCCGCTGCGCTCAGGGTGCGTACCTGGGTCAACGACGAGCTGGTGCAGGACGACACCACCGCGGGGTTGATCTTCTCGCTGCCGCAGATCGTCGCCGACCTCGCCCAGCACCTCACCCTGGAGACCGGGGACGTCATCCTCACGGGCACCCCGTCCGGCTCCTCGGTCCTCGCCCCCGGTGACGTCGTCGAGGTCGAGGTGGACGCCCCCGCCGCCGAGGGCGCACCCACCAGCGGGCGGCTCGTCACCACGGTGGTCCAGGGGGAGGGCGGGTTCGACCCCGAGCTGGGCTCCCTGCCCGCGGTCGACGACACCCAGCGCGCAGAGGCGTGGGGCTCCCGGGAGGCGGCCGGCCTGCCGGCCGAGGACACCTCCTCCGCCCGCGAGCACGAGGTCGCGACGCGCCCGGCCCTGGACCCGGACCTGCACGAGCGGCTCCTGCAGGTGCCCGTGGCCGGGCTGTCGCAGCAGCTGCGGCAGCGCGGCCTCGACAACGTCACCATCGACGGCGTCCGGCCGCTGCACCCCGGCGCCAAGCTCGTCGGGCTGGCCCGCACCCTGCGCTTCGTGCCCAACCGCGAGGACCTCTTCCGCAGCCACGGCGGGGGCTACAACGCCCAGAAGCGCGCCTTCGACGCCGTGGGCGAGGGCGAGGTCATCGTCATCGAGGCCCGCGGGGAGACCGGCTCCGGGACCCTCGGGGACATCCTCGCCATCCGGGCCCACGCCAACGGCGCCGCCGGCATCGTCACCGACGGCGGGGTGCGCGATTACGACGCCGTCGCTGCGGTCGGCATCCCCGTCTACAGCGCCGGGGCCCACCCCGCCGTCCTCGGCCGCCGCCACGTGCCGTGGGACCACGACCTCACGATCGCCTGCGGCGGCACCACTGTGCAGCCCGGTGACATCCTCGTCGGCGACGCCGACGGCGTGGTCGTCATCCCGCCCAGCCTCGCCGAGGAGGTCGTCGACGCCGCGCTCGCCAAGGAGGCCGAGGACGCGTGGGTCGCCGACCGGGTCGCCGAGGGGCACCCGGTGGACGGCCTCTTCCCGATGAACGCCGAGTGGAGAGCGAGGTACGACGCGTGGCGCGAGCAGAGCTGAGCAGCACGGACGCCTCGTCCCTCAGCAAGTCCCAGCGGGCCTACCACTGGATCAAGGAGCGCATCGCCAGCCAGGACTTCACCCCCGGCTACCGGCTCGTGCTCGGCTCCCTCGCCGGGGAGCTCGACATGAGCGTGGTGCCGGTCCGCGAGGCGATCCGCCAGCTCGAGGCGGAGGGGCTGGTGACCTTCGAGCGCAACGTCGGGGCCCGGGTGTCGATGGTCGACGACTCGCAGTACCGGCACAGTATGCAGGCGCTGTCGATCCTGGAGGGGACGGCGACCGCGCTCGCCGCACGTCGGCTGACGGACGACGACCTGCGCGCTGCCCGCAGCCTCAACGAGCTGATGATCGAGATGCTGGACCACTTCGAGCCACGCGCGTTCACCCGCCTCAACCAGGAGTTCCACTCCACCCTCTACGGTCGCTGCCCGAACCCGCGGCTGCTGGACCTGGTGGAGGCCGAGTGGGCCCGGCTGGGCCACCTGCGCGACTCGACCTTCAGCTTCGTGCCCGGACGCGCGCAGGAGTCGGTGCACGAGCACGAAGGCATCCTGCGGCTCATCGAGCACGGTGCACCTCTGGGCGAGATCGAGAAGGCGGCCCGGCGCCACCGCTCGGCGACCCTCGACGCCTACCTCATCCACGAGCACCCCGACGAGACGCTGGGTCTCCCGGCGTTCTGACCACCCCAGGAGGAGCATGATGACCGACCCCACCAGCACGGGGCACCGCCCCGCCGACCTGCCCGAGCGCATCCAGCATTACATCGACGGCGAGCTCGTCGACTCCGTGGACGGCGCGACCTTCGAGGTGCTCGACCCGGTCTCCAACGAGACCTACCTGCACGCCGCCGCCGGCACCGCCGCCGACGTCGACCGAGCCGTCGCCGCCGCCCGCCGGGCGTTCACCGACGGCCCCTGGCCGGGGATGCTGCCGCGCGAGCGCAGCCGCATCCTGCACCGGGTCGCCGACATCGTCGAGTCCCGGGACGCCCGGCTCGCGGAGCTGGAGTCCTTCGACTCCGGGCTGCCGATCACCCAGGCGCTCGGCCAGGCCCGCCGGGCCGCGGAGAACTTCCGGTTCTTCGCCGACCTGGTGGTGGCCCAGGCCGACGACACCTACAAGGTGCCCGGGCGCCAGGTGAACTACGTCAACCGCAAGCCCATCGGGGTCGCCGGCCTCATCACCCCCTGGAACACGCCGTTCATGCTGGAGTCCTGGAAGCTGGGCCCGGCGCTGGCGACGGGCAACACGGTGGTG